>JAEYTY010000003.1 GCA_023433775.1 Pseudomonadota bacterium
GCCCTATCTCACGCTGCGCCTTGCGGCCATGGCCTGCGAATATTTCCCGGTGCGCTTCTGCATGTCGGCAGTCCGGCCCGAACATACCGCCTTCTACAAGCGCATTTTTGGCGCCATGCCGCTGGGCGACCAGCGCACCTACGCCAATCTCACCTTCCCCATGCAGCTCTATGCAGCCGAAGTCCCGGCCATCCGCGACCGCGTCGCCGATCGTTATCCCTTCTTCATGTCGACGCCTGAAGAGCGTGATGCACTGTTCAACAATGAACGCCCCAATGTGCCAGCCATCGCCCCGTCGGCACGCCAGGCGCAGCGCCTTGAACTCATGTCCAAGGCGGTCTGAACGCATTCATATCGGTGGAGAATGGTGGAGCTGAGCGGGATCGAACCGCTGACCTCGTCATTGCGAACGACGCGCTCTCCCAACTGAGCTACAGCCCCGCACCGCGCTATAGATGGGCCATGTCATATCAAACGGCAAGGGACGCGATAGCAGACCGCGCCCTGCCGGATTTCTTTAGACCAGCCTGTGTTCCACCAGGCTTTTCGCTGTCGCCAATATGGCGTCTCGCACAGGGATGAGCGGGCGTCCGAGCAGGGCAATGCTGGGGCTGGAATCGAGGCGTTTAGCATAGCTGAGTTCGCCCAGATTGCTGCGTACATCCTTGTCGAACAAGGCATAGAGCCGGACCGCGAGATCAGGCATTTCGAAGCGCGGTACTTTCTTGTCGGGAAAATGCTGGCGCAGCAGCCGCGCCGCGTCGATGAAATAGAGTATTTCACCCCCCATGGGAAAGCGCTGGCCACCCGCATTTGGTGCGGTCATCGCCGCCACATGCGCCGCTGCCACGTCACGCACATCCACGCCGGTAATCGGGATACGGGGCGCTGCCGGCACGGAGCCATCGAGTAGCCGCTTCACCAGAATGGCCGATGTGCCCGGATCGTCATCGAGCAGCGGCCCGAAAATGCCGCCAGGATTGATTGTCGCCAGTGCGTCACGACGACCCGCCCGCTCCATCAATTCCCAGGCGCGGCGCTCGGCGCGAGTCTTGGATTCGACATAGGCATTGATCGGGCGGCCTTGGAGCTTGGTCCAGTCGCTGGCGGTAAAGGTCGGGTTTGCTACCTTTTCATGCCCATAGGCGATGGCCGCCATCGAGGAGGTGAGCACGACGCGCTCGACATTGGCCCGGAGCGCCGCATTGATGGCCCGCTCAGTGCCGGCGACGGCCGGGCGGATCAACTCGTTCTTGTCCTCCGGCATTTTGAGCACGAAGGGTGAGGCGGTGTGCTGAAGATAGCGGACGCCTTCCATCGCCTCGTCCCAGCCCGCGTCGGACAGGAGATCGAGCGCGACAAATTCCAGCCGCGAAATATCCGCACCAGCCTTTTGGAGCGTCTCGCGCACCTTGTCGGCGCGGCCGAGCTTGCGAACGCTTCCCCGCACCGTATAACCGGCATTGAGCAGCGCGAGGGCGACATGGCCGCCGAGAAAGCCGGAAATGCCGGTGAGCAGAACACGGTCGGACATTGAAACCTCCTTGATAACTGAACGATATATACGATATTCGTTCATTTAGTTCAATAGGAATTGAGTTTGGCAGGCGACACGGTACAGGCAAGGGCGGCGGAGAAGCGGCGGCGCATTATCGATGCGGCGCGTATCCTCTTCGTGCGCGAGGGACTGCGCAGCACGACGATGGAAGCGATTGCGCGCGCCGCCGGGGTCGCCAAGCCCACGCTTTATGGCTATTTCGCCGACAAGGACTCCGTGTTCGACGCTCTTCTCGATGAAATGGCTGCGGCCAAGATTGCCGCGTTCAATGCGGGCCTCATGGGACTAGGCAATGTGGCGCAACGGATTGGTGCGGCTATGGCCGGAAAGTTCGGGGTGGTCGCCCGGCTTCTCGAAAACTCTCCTGTGGCCGATGAGCTCCACGGCGCCCATGGCCGGGTTGCCGAACGCTTGCGCGATGCCGAAAACCTGATGAACGACGCTTTAGTTGCCGAGCTGCGCAGCGCCGGGATAGCCGAACCGGTTGAATTCAACCGCGTCATCCAGGCGGCCTGCTATGGCATCGCCCGCAAGCTGTCTGACGAGCAGGCCGTCCGCAACGCCATTCGCCTGCTCTGCGAAAGGCTCATCCTGCCCGAACTGGACTGACCCATCACGCACAGGTCATGGACCGCGCGTTAACCCTGCGAAAATCTGCCATCTTCTCGGCGGCTTCCTTATGTTAATCTTCCATTAACAGCCCTCATCACGGGGGCTTTCCGGGGGCCAATAGATGCAGCTCAAGCCCAATGCCTTCCGCCTGCACGAAACTGTGCGCGGCGTCGAAACTATGAGCCGGTTTGCCCTTGCCGTTCTGGCGCTGGCCTCGGGCGTTTACACCTATCTCGGTGTGCGGGGCCTGCTTGATGGTTCGGCAACCTTCGTTTTCTTTGCCGCCATCATCTATTCGGCCGCCGTCTCGGTCGCCATCTATGCCTTCTGGACCTTCATGATGCGTTTCGTGCCGCTGGTGGTCAGCGGCGTACAACGCATTGCGCTTTTCCTCACCATGGCCATTGGCTGCGCCATGATCATCGCCATGAGCTCCTGGCTCAATGCGGCGGCGCTGGCTGGGTCTGCGGCGCTCGAACAGCATATGGCGGTGACGCTGCAGGGCTATGCCGAAGATCTCGACAATGCCCATGCCAATGCGCTGGCCAGCCAGAGCCTGCTGCCGGACGTAGAGCGCGCAGCGCAGCGTTTTGCCGGCCTTGCTGCCGATGAGCGCGAAAGCGGCGCCCTGACCGGCACCCAGGGCGCAGGCAGTGTTGTGCAATTGCTCAGCCAGATGAGCGTGCAGATGACCCAGCTCTCGGCGACCATTACCGGCTCTCGCGAAGAGGCCGCCGAGCTGTTCGCCACAGGCTCAACCCATCTGGCCACCATGCGCGAGCTGGTATCGACCCCCGGCGCCATCGAACCGCGATCCGACAATTTCCAGGCCGAAGCCGTGCAGCTTTCAGCCATTATCGCAGCCCTCCAGCAGACTGACGTGGCCGCGTCGGTCAAGCGCGCCGCCGCCGACCTTTCCGCCGGCTTTATCGCGCCGGTGGCCGATGGCCGCTCTGCCGATCTTGCCAACCGGCAGGATCAGGTGATGGAAACTGTCCGCGCTTCCGTCGCCGCCCAATCCAGTGCCCTCAGCACCGCCGCTGATGAAATCCTGGCCCAGCCGCGTGTCGAACAGCGCCGTTTCGTGCCGTTGTCTTCAGCCGAAGCGGTGATCCGTTACTGGACCGATTTCATTCCAAGCTGGGCCGGCGCCATTTCCATCGATCTTTTGCCGGTGGTGCTGGTTCTGGTGCTCATGATCGTCAACGATGCCATGCGCCGCGACGCCGAAACCATGGCCGAGGCCGAGACCATTACGGCTGCCGAAATGCTGCGCGCCATGTCGCTCTATCGACGCATGGAGGCCGCTGGCATCGAAATGCCGCAAGACGCCTCGCCCAAATCTGTCGACGAACCCGCAAAGGAAGAGGCCATGCCTGCGCCGCCGCGGGACGCAGAGCCGGCGGCCTCGGAAAGCAATACTGTTACCCCGATCGAGACCGTACAGCGCAAGCGTGGCGAGGGGCCGCGCCCGGCATGAAAACCGAGGCCAATGCCCGCGCCGAAAGCGTTACGGCAACACCCTATCAACGGCTCGTCATGACGCTGGAGAAGATTGAGGACGGCGCCATATTGCGCGCCGCCTTTTTCACGCTGCTGCTCGGCACGCTGGGTGTTCTCTATGTCGACTATCGGGAGCTGAATGCCGGAGAGCCGAGCCCGCGCGAGCTGGTGCCGCAACCCATACTACCCCCGGCGACCACACCCGATGAGGGCGGCAGGCCACCGCCGCCCATTACCACCAGTCCCGACCTGCTCGATGCCCCGCTTGAAATCATCTTGCGCCCCGGCGGTGAACTGGTCCTGACCGGCACCATTGATGTTGGGGCAGGCCTCCGCTTTGCCGAGGAAATCGCGGCGCGGGGTGAATATGTTGAGACGGTGGTGCTGGATTCCCCCGGCGGCTCTGTCGACGATGCGCTCTCCATCGGGCGGTTGATCCACGAAAAATCCTTGTCGACGCTGGTGGCGTCCGGGAGCCTTTGCGCTTCGTCCTGCCCGGTGATTTTTGCGTCGGGAGCAGAGCGGCTGGCGGGCCGCGATGCGGCGATTGGCGTGCACCAGATATATGCAGCAGCCTTGGCAGGCGGCACCACGGATGCGCTGAGCGTCGCGGGCGTCGCCATGGCCGATGCGCAGCAGGTCACCGCAGACATTACCCGCCACCTGACGCTCACCGGCGTCGATCCGGCGCTGTGGCTGCACGCGCTCGAAACCCCGCCCCAGCAGCTTTACTATTTTTCACCTGAAGAAATGGAGAGTCTCCGGCTCGTCACAGAATGGGTGGAAAAGTGATCGGGTGAAGCGGAACTGATGGAGGATCAGCGCCGTTTCGTCTTGTTGATAAGGGAGGCCATCATGACGCAGACACATATGCTGACCCGACCGCGTGACATCCAGAACTGGGTAAGCGAGCGCAAGGGAATTCCTGCCATTTCGCGGATACGCAACCGCCTCGGGCAAGAGCGCGCGCAGCTTCAGCTGCACTTTTCGCGCTCGGAAGAAGGCGTGCATGATGCAGGCATGAGCCCCTGCTCCTGGTCAGCCTGGCTGGCCGAACTTGAGCGCCAGCAGCTTGCCCTGCGGGTTGAGCCTGCCGGAGGATATGCACTGGTTTCCCGTACCAGTCTGCATTGAGCCTATTTGTCGCGCAGGGCGCGCCGGCCACTACCCTGGTTCCTGACTGGGATATCAACCTCATGGACCGCGACGCAAACCCTGTCGCGGCCTTCGGTCTTTGCCTGATAAAGTGCCGTGTCCGCTCTGCGCAAAAGATCGGATAGACCATCACCCGGGGCAAGTTGCGCCACGCCGAACGAGGCTGAAACAGACCGCGTAACGCCGAAATTCCTAAGTGAAAGCCCGGCAAATGCGCCGCGTGTCAGCTCCGCATAAAGCCGCCCGGCCGCCAGATTGGCACCAGCAATAAAAATCGCAAATTCTTCGCCGCCCAGGCGCCCGATCACGGCGCTTGTATTCGAGCTATCACGCAACACCCTGGCAAAGGCTGTGATAACGCCATCGCCCGCCGCATGACCAAAGGTGTCATTGATCTGTTTGAAGTGATCAAGATCGGCCACGACAATGACTGCCGGAACACCGGATCGTACCGCGAGCGCCATGGCCTTATAAGCCCGGTCCTCAAAGCCCCTGCGATTGAGCAGGCCGGAAAGCGCATCTGTTTCTGAGCGCGCCGTCATGTCGGCCATAACGTCGCGCACGATGATGAGCAGCATGAGAAGGCCATTGGCCACCAGCAATACGGCGCCCACCGCCTGGGAATAGGCCGCATAGGTCGAGCTGAGATAAAGCTGGGGCGTGGCGCCCGAGCCAATCCATTGGGCAAGGAACGGCTTGGCCAGAAAATGCAGGCTGATCAGGCCCGAAAGCACAATCAGGGCCCGATCCAGCGCGCGGCGGCGCGGATAGCGCAGAATCACCCAGACCGCCAGGATGTGAACGACCGCATAGGGCAGCTGATAGAGCATGGCACGCAGGAAACTTTCGCGCGGCATGTCTATAATGGCGATATTAGTCACGATCGAAATCAGCATGAGGGCGCCGAGGAAGCGCCATGGCGGATCAACAAGATAGTGCCGGGCGAGCCCCACGACACCGGCCGTCAGCGCCAGCAGAAAGACCGTGAAGATCGCGATGCGCACCAATGTGCCATCGCTCTGGAAGGGCAGCATAAATTCGAGAATGGCGCTGAGAACACCTATGCCATAGGCGAGGGCCAGCCAGCGCGCACCAATGGCGTTGCGCCAATAGGCCGCCACGACGCCGAATGAGGTGGAAAAAATGGCGCCCACAATCATATTTATGGCCAGCACAAAGGCTGCGGCGCTCATTGAATGCCCCATGTTTCAATGCGGCATTCTTATCCGGCTCAACAAAACGAGACGTTAATTCGGCTCAAGATTGCAGCATTCGGGGCGTGATCCCCAGCGCCCCGGCAAGCAGGGCATAGGAGCGGCGGCGCAGCGCATAGGAATGGATGGTTGTGGTGATCATCACCTCATCAGCGCCCGCAGCCTTTGCCTTTTCGCTGATGACTTCCGCCAGCTGATCGGGATCACCCACCAGCCACAAGCTTGATTGATGCTCAATGACCTGCTGCTGCTGGGCTGTGAGCTGTCGCGCCGAAGCTGCTTCGGGCGGCATGAGATGGCGCTGTTCGCCCGTGACGAAAAGCGCCCAGCTGACCGCCTGGGAGGTGCTGAGGAATTTTGCCTCTTCTTCGGTGGGCGCGCAGATTGCCGAGAGACAAAGGATGGTCCGCGGCTCAGCAAAGTGTTTGCCGGGCTGGAAGGCGCGCCTATAGGCGTCAAATGCCGGGGCGGCTGGCGCATGGCTGAAATGGGCAGCAAACGCATAGCCAAAACCCAGTTGACCCGCCGCATCGGCACTGGCGCCGGACGAGCCAAGCAGCCATTGCGGCGGCAGATGGATGCCGCCCGGAGAAACCGGCACACGTGAAAAGGGGTGGTCGGCGGGGAAATTCTCCTCGTCAAACGCCATGAGTTCGGCGAGATAGCCCGAAAACTCTTCGCCACCGCCGCTGCGCAAGGCTCGCATCGCATGGCCATCGCCGCCCGGCGCTCGTCCCAGGCCCAGATCAATCCGGCCCGGATGCAGCGCCTCAAGTGTACGATAGGCCTCGGCAATGCGCAGGGGCGCATGATTGAGCAGCATGACGCCACCGGCGCCAACCCTTATTCCCGTAGTAGCCGCGGCGGCGCTGCCAATGAGGATTTCCGGAACCGAGGAGGCAATGGACGGCATTCCATGATGCTCGGCATACCAGAGCCGGGTATAGCCCAGCCGGTCCGCCTCCTGCGCCAGCAGCACAGTCTCCTGCATGGCCTGTGGGGTTGAGGTGCCTTCGGCGATAGGAGCGAGGTCCTGCAAGGACAGGTCAAATGAGGCGGCCATAAATCGATCTTCCGGTTTCTGCTATCATCGGTAAATCACGATTGATGCGGCCCGGGTCAAGGTCTGGAGCCGATTTATTCGCCCCCGCCCCCGCAGGAGATCGATCAGGGACGCAATGCTGGGTGTTTGTGCTCACGTCAGCGCCGGAAGACAAACGATTCGACTTGGCAATGAGCGCGTTATACTGGAAAAGGGAGCATCCACCTTCTGTTGCGGCAGTTGGATGAGGCGGTTGGAGAAAGAAATGGCAATGATGAAGTCAATTGCGAGCGCGCTGGCAATTCTGGTCGCCCTCTCCATTGGTTCATCGCAGGCTTTCGCCCAGCAATTCGGTCTCTCCGAAATCCGTGGTGGCCTTTACGCCCATAGCGTTGACGAGCCCGGCGCGCTCGGCGTCTTCAACGTTTCGCGCGTGCAGGACCTCAACGTCGAATTGCTGTTTGAAGCGCCCGGCATGAGTGACTGGCTGGCCTGGGGCGAACTGCGCCCGCATCTGGGCGCAACAGTGAACTTTGGCGGCCTCGAAAGCATGGTCTATGCCGGCGTCAGCTGGACTGTTCCCATTGCTGAAACCCCGCTGTTCTTTGAAGCCAGCTTCGGTGGCGCCGTGCACAATGGCAGCACCGGCCCCTATGGCACCGCGACCTATCCGGCCCGCGACCTCGGCTGCTCGCTGGCCTTTCGCGAGTCGGCCAGCCTTGGCGTGATGATCAACGACAATGCCTCGATCATGGCGACGGTCGAACACGCCTCCAATGCCAATCTCTGTCAGGCCAATCGCGGTCTGACCAATATGGGCATTCGCTTCGCCTATAAGTTCTAGGTTCAGGCTGCCTGCCCGGCGGCCCAGCCAGAGGCCCAAGCCCACTGGAAATTGTAGCCGCCCAGCCAACCGGTGACATCGACCGCTTCCCCGACCACGAAGAGCCCCGGCACCTTGCGCGCCATCATGGTTTTGGCATCGAGATCCCTGGTGTCGATGCCGCCCAGCGTTACCTCGGCAGTGCGATAGCCTTCCGATCCGACCGGCTTGACGCTCCAGCCCTTCACCTTTTCCGCTGCAGCCGTCAGCTTCTTGTCGGAAAAATCCCCGATCATGCCGGGCTGGTCGATGACCTCACCAACCAGCTGCGCCAACCGCTTGGGTAGGTGATCGGCCAAGATGGTCTGGAGATGCAGCTTTGGCGTTTTCTGACGCGCGGCGCGGAAGAGCTCAAGCGCAGATTGATGCGGCAACAGATCGATGCTGATCGCATCGCCTTCGCGCCAATAGGATGAAATTTGGAGGATTGCCGGCCCGGAAAGCCCGCGATGGGTAAAGAGCAGGGCTTCTTCAAACCCCGTTTTGCCATGGCTGACCACGGCATTGGTTGACACTCCGGCCAGCGGCTTGAGCTGTTCCAGCGCGCCAGGCTCGAAGGTGAGTGGCACCAGCGCGGGCCGGGTCTCGGTGACGCCGAGGCCGAACTGGCGGGCCAGCTCATAGGCAAGGCCTGTTGCCCCCATTTTCGGAATGGATTTACCGCCCGTGGCAATGATGAGGCTTTCGGCCTCGACGAGGCCATCACCCACCATGACTGCAAAACCGTCAGCGATCTTTTCGACGCTGCCAATGCTGCGTCCGGTCCAGATCGCAGCGCCCGCGGCCCGCAAGTCATTGGTCAGCATGGCCACGATCTGCGTCGCCGGACCATCACAGAACAACTGACCCAGCGTCTTTTCGTGAAAGGAAATGCCGTGGTGCCGCACCCGCTCGATAAACATATCGGGGGTAAAGCGCGACAGCGCCGAGAGGGCAAAACGTGGATTTGCGCTGAGAAACCGGTCGCGACCGGCGGTAGAAGTCGCATTAATATTGGTAAAATTGCAGCGTCCGCCGCCCGAAATGCGGATCTTTTCACCCGGATCGCGCGCATGGTCGACGACCAGGACACCGCGTCCGCGCCGCGCCGCCTCGATGCCAGCCATCATGCCGGCGGCGCCTGCCCCCAGAACGATCACGTCAAACCGGCTCATATGTTATTCCTTCGCGCACGCGACCAAAGCCGGAGCCGTATACTATTTGCGCCGCGCGGTGAACTGGCGAAGCCTTAGGAAGCCTTTTTGCGCGCCTGTGCCTTGACCTTCTGCGAGTGCAACATGTTGGCCAGGGAAGCGGGCTGCAGGGGCGGCGAGAACAGAAAGCCCTGAACCTCCGACACGCCATGTTCGCGAACCATGGCCAATTGCTCTTCGGTTTCGATGCCCTCGGCCGTGGTCGACATGCCCAGCGACTGGCCCAGCCCAATCACCGCCTTGATAATCGCCTGACTGTCTGTGCGGCTTGTGAGATCGCGCATGAATGACCGGTCGATCTTGATCTTGTCGAAAGGGAAGCTGCGCAGATAGCTCAAGGACGAATAGCCGGTGCCGAAATCATCCATCGAAATGCGCACGCCCATGGCCCGCAGTTCATGCAGGGCTTTGAGCACCGATTCACTGTCAGCCAGCAAAAGCGATTCGGTGATTTCCAGTTCGAGCCGCGTAGGCGGCAGGTTTGCTTCTTCCAGCGCCGTCTTTACCTGACCGACCAAATCGCGATGGCGGAACTGCACCGGCGAGAGATTGACCGCGACGCGCACATTGTCCGGCCAGCCGGCGGCAGTCTTGCAGGCTTCGCGCAGCACCCAGTCACCGATCGGAACGATAAGCCCGGTTTCCTCGGCAACCGGTACAAATTCGACCGGAGAAATGGTGCGGTCATCGTGATCCCAGCGCAACAGCGCTTCAACACAGGTCACGCGGTTTTCCTTGAGACCAAGCAAGGGCTGATACATGAGGCGCAATTCGCCCCGCTGCATGGCCATGCGCAGGCCGGCCTCGATGGAGCGGCGTTGCTGCAGTTCGGCATCCATGCCCGCTTCAAAGAAATGATAGGTGGAGCGGCCTTCGCTTTTGGCCTTGTAGAGCGCCAGATCGGCATTCTTGACCAGTTGATCGGTGGATGTGCCGTCGCCCGGCCCCACAGCAATGCCGACGCTGGCGCCAATTTCGACGATCTGGCCGCCGATATTCATCGGCGCCGCCATGGCCTTGATGATCCTGTCGGCCACGCGGGCTGCCGTATCGCTGTCCACAGGCCGCAACAGCAGCGCAAATTCGTCACCACCCAGGCGGGCCAGAAGATCGCTTTCGCGCGTCGTGCCCCAGAGGCGCACCGCCGCCTGCTTGATCACCTCGTCGCCGACGGCATGGCCCAGCGTGTCATTGACCGCCTTGAAATGATCGAGGTCGATATAAAGCACCGCCGCCATCTCGCCGCGGAGCAGCGCCGCCTCGGTCTTGGCCATTTGTTCGAGAAATTCGATGCGATTGGGCAGATCGGTCAGCGCGTCGTGCCGCGCCAGATGCTGGATGCGCGCCTCATTCTGACGCTGCTCGGTAATGTCTTCATGGGTCGAGACCCAACCACCATCCTTCATCGGATGGTGCTGCATGAGAATGGTGCGGTTGTTGAGCTCGTGGATATTCTTGCCATATTCGCGGCGGGCAATGAGCTCGCGGCGCCAGGTGATATATTCCTCGCGGGTACCGCCGCCGCTCATGCCCATGTCGAACAGATGGCTCAAAATATCTTCGAGCTGCGTGCCGGGCTTGAGATATTCCATCGGCAGATTGTAGATGCGCGCATAGGGCTCGTTGCAGATGACCAGCCGGCCCTGCGAATCCATCATGCAGAGGCCAATCGAGATATTGTTGACCGCCGCATCGAGACGGATGTTCTGCCGCTCAAGCTCCAGCCGCCGCTTCTGCACGCTGGCCGAATGGGCGATTTCGTCGGTAATGTCCTCGTGGGTGACGACCCAGCCCAGGGCGTCGGAATAGACATGCGCGGTTTCTATGGTGCGGCCGCCATTGACCATTTCGTGGCTCTTGGCGCGCGCACCATTGCGATTGGCCAGCAATTCGCTGGAATAGGATTCGTAGAAGGCATCAGGGCTCTGGCCCGGATGATTGCCCAGCCGCGCCGACAGATGCACCACGTCTTCCAGGGTCATGCCGCGATGGATCGCGTCTTCCGAAAAGCCGTAAAAATCTCGGTAGTGCTTGTTCCACATCAACAGGCGGAACTGAGGCGACCAAACGCAGAAGCCGTATGGAATGTTCTCCAGGGCCGCGTCGAGCAACAGTTTTTCGGCAACTTCCTCCATGTTGCCGGCGTCTTTCGACCGCATCGAACCCCCCAGTCCAAAAAGAGCTAATGTCTGACGCTGTGCGAAAGCTAGAGAATCGCACTTAACGCGGGATTAAGCGAGGGCGGAAAAATCCCCATACAACCCTTGGAGTAACGATTTCAATCCAGGGCAAAGGCCGGCGCGCTGGGTGGTGACATCAGCAGCGCCGCGACGCGATTGGCACCCTCGGCAGGCGTCAGTTTCCCCATATCGAGACGCAGGTCATAACGCTTGTTGCCATGCACCGCTGCCTGCCAGCGCTGTACGAGTGCCGGAACGCCGGGGCCGACCGCATGAAGCCCATCCGGCGCGTCTGCCTCGCGCCGCTCCAGAATGATGGCCGCGGAGCAGTCGAGGCCGATAAAATAAACCTCGAGACCTGCCAGACGCTGCCTCAACAGGGCCTTTGGATCGAAGGGCGTCGCATAATTCGTATGCAGGCCGAGATCGGCCACCACATCGCATCCTGATTGAGCAAGACCCAGCAGCACCGCGCAGTACCGCTCGAACAATTCCGGCAGATGCGCTTCAAGATCGGGCCGCTCGCCACCAGGCCTCAGCCCGATGCCGGGCAAAAGCTCGGGAGGCAATGTGGCGTTGAAGGCGTCAACACCCCAGATGAGCCAGCGGCCAGCCACATTTTTCTGGATGGCTTCGGCAAGGCTCGACCTGCCCGAACGCGGGACCCCGTTGAGAATGACGATGCGGCCAGCCATGTCGTCACTCCTTTTCCTGCCCCCAAAGGGGACAGGACATTCCATGTTGGCCTAGGCCGGAGACAAGTCTAGCCGCGCGCCTTGGCGTTGCGGGCAGCCCAGGTCTTGAGGCGCAGGCCGTTGAGGCGGATAAAGCCCTCGGCGTCGTGATGGTCATAGGCAACCGCGCCTTCTTCGAAGGTCACCAGATCCATCGAATAGAGCGAATGGGGCGAAGAGCGGGCGATGACATTGGCCGAGCCCTTGTAGAGCTTGACCGTCACTTCGCCGGTGACAAATTCCTGGCTCTTGTCGATCAGCGCCTGCAGCATTTCGCGCTCGGGCGAATACCAGAAGCCATTATAGATAAGCTCGGCATATTTCGGCATGATCTCATCCTTGAGATGCGCCTCGCCACGATCGAGCGTGATCGATTCAATGCCGCGATGCGCCACCAGCAGGATCGTGCCGCCCGGGGTTTCGTAAAGGCCGCGGCTCTTCATGCCAACGAAGCGGTTTTCGACGAGATCAAGCCGGCCTACGCCATGCTTGCCACCAAGTTCGTTGAGCTTGGTGAGGAGTTCGGCGGGTGAAAGCTTCTGGCCATTGACCGAAACCGGATCGCCCTTTTCAAAGCCAATGGTGATGATTTCGGCCTGGTCAGGCGCCTGTTCCGGATCGACCGTGCGCTGCGGCACGTAATCGGGATAGGGCACGGCGGGGTCCTCCAGCACCATGCCTTCGGACGAGGTATGAAGCAGGTTCGCATCGACCGAGAACGGGGCCTCGCCGCGCTTGTCCTTGGCAATCGGGATCTGGTTCTGTTCGGCATAGGCGAGCAGCGCCGTGCGCGAGCGCAAATCCCATTCACGCCACGGCGCGATGACCTTTAGGCCGGGCATCAGCGCATTGGCGGTCAGTTCGAACCGCACCTGGTCATTGCCCTTGCCCGTCGCGCCATGGGCGATGGCATCGGCGCCGGTTTCGCGGGCAATATCAACCAAATGCTTGGCGATCACCGGACGGGCAATTGACGTGCCCAGCAGATACTGGCCTTCATAAAGCGCATTGGCGCGAAACATCGGGAATACAAAGTCGCGCACGAATTCCTCGCGCAAGTCGACAATACGAATGTCCTTGATGCCAAACATCTCGGCCTTTTTACGCGCCGGGTCCAGCTCTTCGCCCTGACCCAGATCCGCCGTGAAGGTGATGATCTCGGCCTGGTAATGCTCCTGCAGCCATTTCAGCATGATGGAGGTGTCGAGCCCGCCTGAATAGGACAGCACGATTTTCTTGATATTGTTCGCCATGGGATCACGCTTGTTCAATGAAGGGCACGGGGCCC
Organism: Pseudomonadota bacterium; assembly: GCA_023433775.1. Lineage (GTDB taxonomy): Bacteria > Pseudomonadota > Alphaproteobacteria > Rhizobiales > Devosiaceae > Devosia. The sequence continues at coordinate 13,363 of JAEYTY010000003.1, forward strand.
CCGGAAATCGGGCGCACCCTAGTCATGACTGCGCTTTGGTGCAATTGTCCGCGCCAAGATTCTTGAGCACCCCGCCATGCCCGCTTTCATCCCCGATCTGCCCGTCATCCTTGCCTTTGCTCTCGCCGCCTTTGTTCTGGCGGTCACCCCGGGTCCGGATATGGCGCTGTTCATCTCCCGCACCATCAATTGGGGCCGGAGCCATGGCTATGCCACGGTACTGGGGGCCATCACCGGCATAGCGGTGCACACAACGCTAGTGGCCTTCGGTATTTCGGTGCTGATTGTCACCGCGCCCGCAGCCTTCTGGGTCCTCAAGATTGTTGGCGCGCTCTACCTGATCTGGCTGGCCATTCAGGCCATTCGCGATGGCGGCGGCCTCTTGGTGACACGCGCCGCCGGCAAGCAGCCGAGCTGGGGCCAATCCTACCTGACGGGGCTTGGGATCAATCTCACCAATCCCAAGGTGGCCCTGTTCTTCGTGACCTTCCTGCCGCAATTCGTTTCCGCTGAAGACCCTTCCGCCGCAGGCAAGCTCTTGTTCCTCGGCTTTGAATTCGTTGTCGTTTCGCTGCCTATTGTTATCGCCATCGTGCTCTTTGCCGAATGGCTAACGCGAACGCTGCGCGACAATAAATGGGTGGGCAAGGCACTCAACTGGAGCTTTGCGGCCGTCTTCCTTGCATTTGCCGCGACTATTCTCCTGGCCGAAGGCCGGAAATAGTGAATTACCGCCACGCCTTCCACGCCGGCAATTTTGCCGATGTGACCAAGCACATCATCCTCACCCGCATCCTGACCTATTTGATGCGCAAGGACGCGCCCTTTCGCGTCATCGATACCCATGCCGGGGTGGGCCTCTACGACCTTCATGGAAATCAGGCCGAACGGACCGGGGAGTGGGAAGAGGGTATTGCCAAGCTGATCAAGGCCGACCTGCCGGCAGACACCGCCGATCTCGTCGCGCCCTATCTCCAGGCCGTCCGCGTGCAGAACCCGGACGGGTCGCTGCGCTACTATCCCGGCTCGCCCATGATCACCCGCCACATGCTGCGGCAGCAGGACCGGTTGATAGCGCTCGAGCTGCACCCGGAAGACGCCGAAGCGCTGCGCGAAAATTTTGCCGGCGACTTTCAGACCCGCGTGACCCACCTCGATGGCTGGGCCGCGCTGGGCACCCATCTGCCACCAAAGGAAAAGCGCGGCCTCGTCCTTATCGACCCGCCCTTCGAGGAAAAGGGCGAATTCGAGCGCATGGCCGAAAGCCTGATCAGAGCGCACAAGCGCTGGCCCGGCGGCATCTATGCCTATTGGTACCCGATCAAGGAACCTCGGGATGTCGACGCCTATGTGAAAGCGCTGAAGGCTACGGGCATTCCGAAGATCCTGCGGCTCGAATTGACCATCGACGCTCCCTCCACACCGCCACGCCTCCACGGCACCGGCATGATCGTGGTCAACCCGCCCTTCGTGCTGGAAGACGAAATGCGCGTGGTGTTGCCGGTGCTGGCTGGACTGCTGGGCGACGAGGGACGCGGGCGTTTCCACATCGACTGGATTGCCGGGGAATGACTAAGCCGGCTTTTTCTGGCTCATGATAGCGAGCGGGCGGCCTTCATTATCCGAAAAGAATGCCATCCATTCTTCCAGGCCGTTTTCGTGGCGATGGATCATCTGCGGCGCCCGGAGAAATTCCGCGCCGCGGGCGCTCAATTCCGCATGGCTGGCGTCGATGTCGGCCACGCGAAAATAGATGATATTGGCCTGCACTGGCTGATCCGGTTCGGCGCTCAGCATCAGCCGTACGCCATCGCAATCAAAAAACGCCAGATTGCCGAAGGTGTAGAGATGCGGAAGGCCCAAAACGTCCCGATACCAGGCCTCTGCGGCAGCAATATCGGCAACACTGCGGCTTAACTGACCAATAGCGCCCAAACCGCGTTTCATTATCGCCTCCCCAATGCGAATGAATCAGGCGCTTGCCAGCGCGTCCCGGTCCTTCTTGCTCAGCCGCTCGCTCTCGCTTTTGAGCTGTCCGCAGGCAGCAAAGATGTCGCGGCCGCGCGGGGTGCGCACCGGCGAGGCATAGCCGGCCTTGTTGACGATATCGGCAAAGCGTTCGATACGCGAAGAGGGTGAGGTGCCGTAATTGGCGCCCGGCCAGGGATTGAACGGAATAAGATTGATCTTGGCCGGAATGCCCGCCAGGAGCCGCACCAGTTCGCGCGCCTCGGCGTCCGAGTCATTGATCCCGTCCAGCATCACATATTCAAAGGTGATGCGGCGGGCATTCGACAGCCCCGGATAGTTCCGGCAGGCTTCGAGTAGTTCCTTGAGCGGCCATTTCTTATTGATCGGCACCAGCACGTCGCGCAGGTCATCGCGTACGGCATGGAGCGAAATGGCCAGCATGACGTCGATTTCGCGCCCGGTTGGCTCGATATAGGGCACGACGCCCGAGGTCGACAGCGTGATGCGGCGCTTGGAAAGGCTCATGCCATCGCCGGCTGAGGCGATGAGCAGCGCCTGCTTGACGTTGTCATAATTGTAGAGCGGCTCGCCCATGCCCATCATGACGATATTGGTGATGGCGCGGGTTTCTCCGCCCGGCACCAGCCCGCCGTCATCGGGACGCGATCCACCCGGAAAATCGCCCAGGCGTTCGCGCGCCATCAGGATCTGGCCGAGGATTTCTCCGGCGGTGAGATTGCGCACCAGCTTTTGCGTGCCGGTATGACAGAACGAGCATGTCAGCGTGCAGCCCACCTGCGATGAAACGCAAAGCGTTCCGCGATCGCTCTCGGGAATATAGACGGTTTCGACTTCGACCGGCGGCATGTTCGGATTGGCCGGATCGCGGAAGCGGAACAGCCATTTGCGTGTGCCATCGACCGAAACCTGCTCGGTGACGATTTCAGGCCGATCGAGATTGAACGTGTCGGCCAGCTTCTGCCGGACGGGCTTTGCCACATTGGTCATCCGCTCGAAATCGGTGACGCCATTGACATAGAGCCAATTCCACAGCTGGCTGGCCCGCATCCGGCCTTCCTTCTCACCCACCACGTCATGGCTGACCAGCGCCTCTGCCAGCGCGGCCTTGGAGAGGCCGATCAGCGATGGCCGGCTTGCGGAAGCTGGCCGGACGGCACTCGAATGGTCAAGGTTCAGCGCAAAGCTCATGGCGGGGCACAAAGGTCAACAAAAGCGGGAAAGATGGCGGGCAATAGCACAGAGACGCGCAAAAGACAAAGTCAGGCCGGCGGAGCCGGCCTTGCAGTCCATGCAAACCTCGCGATGGCGCCGCTTCAGTCGGTTAGCACTCGGCGCCGATGGCCTGCTGGGCGGCGGTGGCGCCCGAAAGCGAATAGGTCTGAACAATGCGCGTCCCGTTGGCCGAAACGCCTTCGACGGTCAGGCTCGAACCGGCACGAATGGCCGCCGCCAGCGTCGAGGTCTGCGCCTTGTCATCGAGCCAGGCGGCATCTGCCTGGGTGAACAGGTTAAAACTCTGCCCGCCAACACTGACGCTGGCAACCGATCCCGTCTGAAAAACATAGCCGGCAACGACATTGAACTCGGCCACGACATCTTCGCCGGGGCGATTGGTGACATAGAGATAGGCATCGCCAAAGCCTTCCGGCGTGGGCTCGGTGCTTTTCGGCTTTGTCATGGCAAAGCATTGTGTGCCCGTGCCGTCATCGGCAGCATAGCTCGACCAGTCGCGGAAATCGCCCAGCACGCGCGCCGACTGGGCCTGTGCCGGCACAATGGCGGCCAGGATCAGGGCAAGGGCGATAACGGACTTGGGCAGCATGTTCATGGACGGCTCGCAACAGCGGAAGGGCGCGGGACAGGTCCCGTGGCCCAGTTATGGTGTTTCTGGCCTGAGGGGCAAGCCCCTACTGGCAGGCGGTGTCGATAGCGTTCATGGCGGCAGTGGCGCCCGAAAGAGAATAGGTGTCCACCGTATTGGTGCCGCGCTGGCTGGTGCCGCGCACAATCATTGTCCTGCCAGCCTTGAATGCGGCAACAAAGCCGGCTTCATCGTTCTTGGAGGCAAGCCAGCCGGCCGAATTTTCCGTGGTCATCAGATAGGATTTGCCGTCGACGGCTACGCTGGCATTCGAATTGGTTGTGTTGAACGGATAGCCAATAAGGGTCTGCACCTCGTTCTTGATACCCATGGTCTTGCGATGGAGGATCATGAAATGGATCGGATCGCGATTGGCGCCGGCCGGCTCTGAGGATTGCGGCTGCGAGGAAATGTAGCAGATGACCCCGCTGGGGTCCGTTGCCTGCCAAGCGGTCCATGCATTGAAGGTACCCAGCTCGGTGGCTTCCTGCGCCTGAGCAACGGGCGCCATTGCCATGATCGCGCCGACCGCGAGCCCGATTGCAAGGCTGCAGGTTTTCCTCGTCATCGCCAATTCATCCTCTTTACTTGCTGCCACGGGGCAAAACTGAAACCGTATTCTGGCCAGCGATTGTGCCGCCTACATGGTTACCAAGGCGTCAAATCCACTGCGAATGGACGGATTTGTCTCAAATGAAACCCAAACGCGGCGGCATTTTGGCGTCCAGTCCTCATTATGGCTCGGTTTGCCGCCATAGGGTTAACACACTGCTAACACCTTAGTGATCAGGCTTCGTCAGATAGCGGATAGCTTTGCTCAAGCACATATGGACCGCCGCCGACCGAGTCCCGGCTCGAGAGCAGGACGAACCGTGGGGGCGTAAAGCTCAGAGGCTCAAACCGTCCGGCCGCGGCGATGAACCGCGCGAGTTCTTCCGCGCTCGTGCCGCGCAGCCGCGCCAGGGTAACATGAGGGACAAATTTGCGCCCTTCGGGTGCGAGGCCTGCCCGTTGCAACACGCGCTCCTGTGCGGCCTGCAAACGCGAGAGCGCCTCACTGGGCTCGACACCGGCAAATAGAGCCCGCGGCTTATCGCCGCCGAAGGTGCCCAGATGGTTTAGCCGCACCCCGAAAGTCAGCGAATGACCGAGCCGGTCCAGACTGTCGGCGACATCATCGGCGGTCTTGTGATCGACATCGCCGATAAAGCGCAGCGTGATATGGTAATTTTCCGGATCGATCCAGCGCGCGCCGCTGAGACCCCCGCGCTTGAGCGAGAGTGCAAAGCCGATATCGGCGGGGATTTCGAGGGCGGTAAAGAGCCGGGGCATCTTGGTCTCCCTGGCATCAGTGGCAGGATTCGAGCATCAGGCTAGCACAATCAAGTCATCGGACCAGCCCCGGCGCCGATAACGGGCCGTTTTGCCTTGTAAAACAACACCCCTCTCTCCATATTGTGCTCCAAGTGGCAGAGCGAATTGCCTCCGGCGGTAGAACAAGACCGCAGTTTCAATTGGGAAAGGAAACCTGAATGGCTGAATATGACCGTCAGACCCTCGGTGCGCGGGCCGGCTCGGCCTTGGCCATCGACGAGGGCCTTCGCAGCTACATGCTGCGCGTCTACAATTATATGGGCCTCGGCCTCGTGGTGACCGGGCTGGTCGCCTACTTCACCAGCCAGTGGGCCATGTCGAGCCAGGCGAATGCCGAACTGCTTTATGGCAGCCCGCTTGCATGGGTCATCATGCTCTCCCCGCTCGCCTTCGTGCTGGTGCTGAGCTTTGGCATCAACAAGCTGTCGGTTCCCGCTGCGCAGGCCGTTTTCTGGGCCTTTGCCGCCGTGATGGGCCTGTCGCTGTCCTCTATCTTCCTGGTCTATACCGGTGCATCCATCGCCAAGGTGTTCTTCATCACCGCCGCCACTTTCGGCGCGATGAGCCTTTATGGCTACACCACCAAGCGCGACCTGACCGGCATGGGCAACTTCCTGATGATGGGCCTGATCGGCATCATCATCGCCTCAATCGTGAACATCTTCATGGCCTCGTCCATGCTTGATTTCGCCATCTCGGTTCTGGGCGTGCTGATCTTTACCGGTCTCACCGCCTATGACACCCAGAAGATCAAGGAAAGCTATTCGGACAGCTATGGCGCCGACGTGCTGGCCAAGAACGCCATCATGGGCGCGCTGAGCCTCTACCTCGACTTCATCAACCTCTTCATGATGCTGCTCCGCCTGTTCGGCAATCGCGAGTAAGCAACATTTCCGTTGATCGCATGATCAACGAATTTGGTTGGACGAAAACCGGGACCGCAGCCTAGAAAGGCTGCGGTCCTTTTGTTTTCGAGCCCTGCCGTGTCCGACTATTCCCTGCGCCCCTTCGCCTGGTCCGACGTCCCCGCCATCACCGCGATCTATCGCCATTATGTCGAGAAGACCGCCATCACCTTCGACACCGAAGCGCCGGGCGAGGAAGCCATTGCTGAAAAATATGCGGGCCTCAAAAAGCTCGGCCATCCCCTGATTATCGCCGAGCGGGGCGGTAAGGTCGCCGGCTATGCCTATGCCAGCTTTTACCGTCCCCGCGCCGCCTATCGGTTCACAGCAGAGGATTCGATCTATCTCGACCCCGCTGAAACCGGGCGCGGTCTGGGCAAGATCATGCTGACGGAATTACTGGCTCAGTCAAAGGCGTTCGGCTTCAGACAGATGCTGGCCGTCATCACTGCCGACACGGCCAATTCCATTGGCATCCATGAAAAATTCGGCTTCGAGCGCGTCGGCTATTACAAGGCCGTGGGCTACAAGTTCGACCGCTGGCACGACATCGTGCATCTGCAAAAGGCGCTTTAGCCTTTACCGCCACCGGCAGGCACCAAAGCCTTGTGCATGACGAAGCAGCTGATGAACCGACCAGCCTGCGCCGTCGAACTACCGGACCAACCCTGGCCTTGGTAGAACTTCCAGGCCGTGCGAGTAGCCTTGAGCTTGCCCTCGGCAAAGCCGCGGCGCACAAGATCCGCCTCCAGATGCGCCAGCAGGGCCTTGGAGACACCACGAAACCGCGCTTCAGGAGCGACATAATTGAGCGCAATATCGCCCTTTGCCGTGGTGGCGCCGACAGCAGCGACCTGCCCGTCCAGCTCCGCGACGAACAGGAACAGCCCGTCCTGCGCCAGCATTTCGGCCATACCCTCCGGAGACTTGTTCGCGGTCCACTCGTCGATACGCTGAGGATCGTTGTGGTGGTCCTCGTCACAAAGCTGAGTGATCGAGGCAATCAGCACCCGGCTCATAGCAGCAATGTCTTCCGCCCGGGCTGGGCGTACGAGCACGCTCACCCCACCACCATCAAGTCCGGATCGAGCACGCGCAGCACCTGTGCCAGATCATGGCCACGCTTCAAAATCCGCCCCTGTTGATTGGTGACCATATACTGGCCCTGCTTGGCGCGCAGTTTCGGATTCTTCTCGACCACGAAGAGCGGGCGCTCGGAGACGCGGGCATAGATTGAGAACAGCGCCCGGTCCTTGAGGAAATCCATGGCATAGTCACGCCATTCCCCCTGCCCCACCTTGCGGCCATAGACGGAGAGAATCTGCATCAGCTCCCGACGGTCAAACGCCACAATTGGCTGGACGGCGCGATTGGCCGCGCTTGACGGCTCACCCGTATGGACCAGGGCCAGACCGGCCTTGTTGTCGCTCGGCGGAGTAGACTGCACTCAGACCTCAGAACGCTGTCATCACCCTGTCATGATTGCGGCATTCGGCATTGCTTGCAAGGGGCCGAAAATTCCCCATTTCAGCCATGATTTGTCCCTCATGGCGCCCCATTGAATGATCAATGTTCAATGATTGCCTCCAGTGGCTGGCAGGCGGGCTGACCGAGCCCCCAAACCACGAGGCCCACCTGCCAGCCGAAGCAATTTGAGTTGACCACTCAAGTCTAGCCCGCTCCATGCCCCCGGAGTGGGCTTCTCTCTTTCTGGCGCCAGGTCAAAGCTCGTAGGCGGCGGCGCCAGAAATAAGGCCGGGCAACCCGGCCCGCTCCTGCTGCACCAGAATGGCGAGGCCTGTGCTTTCCGTGCCCAGCATTTCGGTGAGCGGCAGCGCCAGTTCGGCGCCGGTATCGGCTTCCCACATGCCAAGGATCTGCCGCCCGGTGACCACCTGCGTATAGACCATGGACTTGCCGGCATTCTCGCCTGTTTCAATGGCGACATCGGCGCGGTCGAGATAGGTCACCGCCCAGATGGTCGCATCTGAAAGGCTCGAATTGGCCGGCACCGAAATCTTGAGCATGTCGCCATCGCGCCAGATATCGATCGCCAAGGGCAGCCGGCTTGTCTCCACCGCGTCCTGCACCTCGTTGCGGCGCGATCCGACAAGGCCAAGGGCGCCATTGACCACAATTTGCGGCGTGTAGATCCGCGAAGACCCCCACCCCTTGGCATAGGCCCGCTGGCGATCCGAATAGCTCTGATCGCCGAATGTGTCTTCCCAGCCGGCATAGTCCCAATAGTCGACATGATAGGCCAAGGCCACGACATCATCGCGCGCGGCAAGGCTAGTCAGCAAAGCATCGGCCGGCGGACAGGAGGCGCAGCCCTGGCTCGTGAACAATTCCACCACGGCGCGCGGGCCTTCGCGCAGGGTTTCGGCCCCCGGCGCCCCGACAAGGGCGAAGGACAGAGAAGTGGCGAGCAGGAGGCCGGAAAGAGCGCGCTTCAACATGGAAAAGTTTGTAAGCCGCGACAGCGCCGCCTGCCTAGTCAAAAGAGGGTGAGAGAGGCCGAATTGTCGGCGCAACAAAAATGGCGGCCCCAAGGACCGCCATTTTATTTTATGTAAGCGCTGCTTACGCGGCGACGAGGCTGCGCAGCACGTAATGCAGGATGCCGCCATTCTTGAAATAATCGAGCTCGTTGGCCGTATCGATACGGCAACGGGTTTCGACATTGAGAACGGTGCCGTCGGCCCGCGTGATCTTAACATTGACCATGGCGCGCGGCACGATTTCGGTCACGCCTTCAATGTCCACGGTTTCCGTGCCGTCGAGGCCAAGGCTCTGCCAGCTCTCGCCATCCTTGAACTGCAGCGGAATGACGCCCATGCCGACCAGGTTCGAGCGGTGAATACGCTCAAAGCTCTGGGCGATCACGGCGCGCACACCAAGCAGATTGGTGCCCTTGGCGGCCCAGTCACGCGATGAGCCGGTGCCATATTCCTTGCCGGCAAAGATCACCAGCGGCGTGCCCTGCTTCTGATAGGCCATGGCGGCATCATAAATGGCCATCTGCGAGCCATCCGGCCCGCGCGTATAGCCGCCCTCGACGCCGTCGAGCATCATGTTCTTGATGCGGATATTGGCGAAGGTGCCGCGCATCATCACCTCGTGATTGCCGCGGCGAGCACCATAGGAGTTAAAATCCTTGGGCGCGACCTGACGCTCTTCGAGATATTTGCCCGCCGGGGTCGAGGCCTTGAACGAACCGGCAGGCGAGATGTGGTCGGTGGTGATCGAGTCGAGGAACAGGGCAAGCACCTTGGCACTGGCGACATTGGTCACCGGCTTTGGCTCCATCGACATGCCTTCGAAATAGGGCGGGTTCTGCACATAGGTCGAGGCAGAGTTCCAGCCATAGGTTTCCCCGCCTTCAACGGCGATGGCCTGCCAGTGCTTGTCACCCTTGAACACATCCGAATAGCGCGAGCGGAACATATCGGCATTGACGTGTTTGCGCACGATCTCGGCGATCTCGTGGTTGGTCGGCCAGATATCCTTGAGATAGACCGGCTTGCCATCCTTGCCCGTGCCGAGCGGCTGGGTGGTGATATCGACATTGAGCGTGCCGAGCAGCGCATAGGCCACCACCAGCGGCGGGGAGGCGAGATAGTTCGCGCGGACATCGGGGTTCACGCGGCCTTCGAAATTGCGATTGCCCGAGAGCACCGAGGCGGCGACCAGCTTGTTCTCGTTGATCGTGTCGGAAATGGCCTGCGGCAGCGGGCCGGAATTGCCGATACAGGTCGTGCAGCCATAGCCGACGAGGTTGAAGCCAATGGCGTCGAGATCGTCCTGAAGGCCAGCGGCCGTGAGGTAATCGGTGACCACCTGCGAACCGGGGGCCAGCGAGGTCTTCACCCATGGCTTGGAATTGAGGCCCAGGGCCCTTGCCTTGCGGGCAACGAGACCGGCAGCAACCAGCACGGATGGATTGGAGGTGTTGGTGCAGGACGTAATGGCTGCGATCACCACCGAGCCGTCGGTGATCTTGTAGTCGCAACCTGCCACCGGGAAAGCGGCTTCTTCCGGAATGTCGCCAACGCCATTGGCGCCTTCATTGACGAAGCGGCTTTCCTGCTTGTCATCGGGCAGCTTGGTGCGCTCGATGCGACCGCCGGACAGGTCTGGCAGAGCGTCGGCAAAGGACGTCGTGACATTCTTGAGCGCCACGCGATCCTGCGGACGCTTCGGACCCGACAGCGACGGCACCACGGTCGACAGATCGAGTTCCAGCGTATCGGTGAAGACGGGATCGGCCGATTCGGAAGTACGGAACATGCCCTGGGCGCGCGAATAGGCTTCGACAAGCGCCACACGGTCAGCATCGCGACCGGTGGTGGCGAGGAATTTCAGCGTATCGGCATCGACGGGGAAATAGCCGCAGGTGGCGCCATATTCGGGCGCCATGTTCGCGATCGTTGCCTGGTCTTCGAGGCTCAGGTGATCAAGGCCGGGGCCGTAGAATTCCACGAACTTGCCGACCACGCCCTTCTTGCGGAGCATTTCGGTGACGGTCAGCACGAGATCGGTGGCCGTGATGCCTTCATTGATCCGTCCGGTCATCTTGAAGCCGACGACTTCAGGGATCAGCATGGTGATCGGCTGGCCGAGCATGGCCGCCTCGGCCTCGATGCCGCCAACGCCCCAGCCCAGAACGGCCATGCCATTGACCATGGTGGTGTGCGAGTCGGTGCCGACGAGTGTGTCCGGATAGGCGACGGTTTCGCCATTCTCGTCCTTGGTCCAGACGGTCTGAGCCAGATATTCGAGGTTCACCTGATGGCAGATGCCGGTGCCTGGGGGCACGACGCGGAAATTGTCGAAGGCCGACTGGCCCCAGCGCAGGAACTCATAGCGCTCGCCATTGCGCTCATATTCGAGTTCGACATTCTGCCCGAAGGCAGCGGCAGTACCGAAGCTGTCCACCATCACCGAGTGGTCGATGACCAAATCGACCGGCACCAGCGGATTGATCTTCTGCGGGTTGGCGCCAAGCTTGGCCGTAGCGTCGCGCATGGCGGCCAGATCAACCACGGCGGGAACGCCAGTGAAATCCTGCATCAGCACGCGGGCGGGACGATAAGAAATTTCGTGGTCGGAGGTGCGGGTCACGAGCCAGGTGGCGATGGCCTCGATATCGGCCTTGGTCACCGTGCGGTTATCCTCGAAGCGCAGCAGGTTCTCCAGCACCACCTTCATCGAGCCGGGGAGCTTGGAAACACCGGCCAGACCGTTCTTTTCGGCCTCGACGATGGAATAATAGGTGTAGCTCTTGCCGCCGACCGTGAGGGTCGATTTGGATTTGAAACTGTCTACAGAGGTCACGATGTTCCGCCCTTTTTGCTGCTGGAACGCCGCACTGCCGGGCAATAGGGGCCGCCGGAAGCGTCGCGTTTCCTGGAATGACTCCAACCTGAAGCGCTTATAGTCAAACAAGATAGCCCTTGCCAGTCTCGCCTTGGGTTCAATACGAGATGGGGCCATGACGCAATGGCAAGTCCATCAGCCCCTGACCCTGCACATCAACGGCCTCACCTGTGGCCGGGGCGGCATGGCATTGGTCAAAGGTTTGACCCTCTCCCTGCCGCACGGCAAGGGGCTTTTGCTGCGTGGCGCCAATGGCGCGGGTAAGTCTACACTGCTGCTGACCCTCGCCGGCATGATGTCGCCCATGGCCGGCACGATCGTGCTTGAGGGCCATGACCCGGACAATGGCCCCGTAGTGCATTATTGCGGCCATCGCAATGCCGTGCGTCCCCGCCTCACCGTGTTCCAGACCCTCGATTTCTGGGCCGCTGCTAATGGCCGCACTGGCATGGACCCCATGGCGGCGCTCGACCGTGTCGGCCTCGGGGCGCAGGCCAAATTGGACGCAGGCTATTTGTCGGCTGGTCAGCAAAGGCGCCTGGCGCTGGCCCGCCTGCTGGTCAGCGCCCGCCCCCTCTGGCTGCTGGACGAACCCAGCGCCGCGCTCGATGCCGAGGGACAGGCTCTGCTCGACACGCTTTTGGCCGACCATCTTGCCGCCAATGGCCTCGCAGTCGTGGCCACCCACGAAACCGGCATTGTGCCCGGCTTTTCCGAGCTGACGCTGGGATCGGCGCCATGAGCGGTTTTTTCGCCATCCTTCTCCGAGAACTGCGCCTCGCCCTCACCAATAGCGGCGATATTCTCACGCTTGTGCTGTTCTTTGTCATTGTCGGGGCCATCGTGCCCTTCGCCGTGGGGCCCGATCAGGTCCTGCTATCGCGTATCGCCCCCGGCATTGTCTGGATCGCAGCGTTTCTTGCCATGCTGCTCGGCCTCGCCCGCCTTTTCGGACCCGACCATGAGGACGGCACGCTGAGCCTGCTGCGGCTGGCAGATCTGCCGCTTTCGGCGATCATTGCCGCAAAAGTGATCGTCCATTGGCTGACCACGGCCGTGCCGCTCATTCTGGCGACGCCCATTCTCGCGCTGCTGCTGGCCATGGACGCGCAAACGCTGTCGCGCACCATGCTCTCCCTGCTCATCGGCACTCCGGCTTTGGCCGGTTTCGGCGCCATTGGCGCCGCCGTAACGCTGGCCGCGCGGCGCGGCGGACTTCTGGCACCGATCCTTATTGCGCCCTTGTCAGTGCCCGTTCTCATCTTCGGCGTGGGCGCCATTTCGTCGACCGCCGGGCCCGACCAGACCGGGGCGGCAATGCTGTTTCTTGCGGCACTCAGTCTCATGGCCGCCGCCCTCTCTCCCCTTGTCGCCGCGCTTGCGATAGGTTGGGGCGAAGACTAGAGCCCGATAGATGACAATCGAAGACACGATAGCAAAGATGCGCTGGTGGGACCGGCTGGCCCATCCCGGCCAGTTCCTCCTCTGGACGCGTTCGCTTGTCTGGCCGCTGGCCGGCCTGACGGCCATCCTCTTTGCCGCCGGGCTCTGGTTCGCCTTCTTCAATTCCCCCGCCGACTATCAGATGGGCGACACCGTGCGCATCATGTATGTGCACGTGCCCACCGCCTGGCTCAGCCAGTTTGTCTACGCCACCATGGCCGTCTCGGCCCTTGGTACGCTGGTCTGGCGCCATCCCATGGCCGATGTATCGATGAAGGCCGCGGCCCCGCTTGGCGCCGCCTTCACCGCCATGGCGCTATTTACCGGCTCACTCTGGGGCCGTCCCACATGGGGCACTTTTTGGGAATGGGACGGGCGCATGACCTCGACTCTGGTCCTGCTTTTCATCTATCTCGGCATCATCGCGCTCTGGCGCGCCTTTGACGATCAATTGCGCGCTGCCCGCGTCGTCGCCATCATCACCCTGGTCGGCGCGGTCAATATTCCGATCATCAAATTTTCCGTCGACTGGTGGTCCACGCTTCACCAGCCCGCATCCGTCTTCCGCGCCGACGGCCCAACCATGCCGGGCTCGATCCTCACCCCGCTCTTTGTGATGTTTTTCGCCTTCACCCTGCTCTTCGTCACCCTGCAACTGATCGCCATGCGCACCGAAATCCGCCGCCGCCGGGTCATGTCGCTGGAGCGCCGCGCCGCAAGGGGCGAAACCGCATGATCGAGCTGGGCCAGCACGCAAATTTCATCATTGGCGCCTATGCCGGTGTCTTTGCCGGCCTCGCCGCGCTGATCGCCTGGTCCGTGTTTGACCATAAGCGCGTCACACGCCGCCTGCGCGAACTGGGCGACACGCGGCAGGACAGCGCCACCTGATGCGCTATCTGCTCTATATCTTGCCGCTGCTGGCGCTGGTTGGTCTCGTTGGCGTCTTCGCCTTTTCCATCGACCGTGACGCAGGCCTCGTACGCTCGGTGCTGATCGACAAGCCGGTGCCGGCTTTCACGCTGGCGCCGGTAGAGGGTCTCGAAGTGCCCGGCTTCGACACAGCCGCGCTCAACGGCGACGTCACCCTGGTCAATGTCTTTGCTTCCTGGTGCATTCCCTGCCGCGACGAGCATCCTCTGCTTGAAGCCATCAAGGCCGAAACCGGCATCCGCATGTTCGGCATCAACCATTCCGACGCCCCGGAAAATGCCCGGGCTTTCCTTGCCGAACTCGGCAATCCCTATGACGCCGTCGGCGCCGACCGTGACCGTCGTGTCTCCATCGATTGGGGTGTCTATGGCGTGCCGGAAACCTTCGTGGTCAATGCGGACGGCATCATCACCTATAAGCATGTCGGCCCACTGACCGCCGAGGCCGTCGAAACCGGCCTCAAGCCCGCGCTGCTTGCCGCCGCGCAATAGCGCTCAGAAATCGCTGGTGAGACCCTTGATCTCCCAATCCCCGTAACGCGCCGGATCAAGCCCACCGCGTCCGCCCTTTTCCTTTGGCGCCATGGCGCTTGCTGCATCAATCTCCAGCCGACGGGCTTCAGCCTCGGCCAGCGCTCGCTGCGCCTCCGGGCTTAGGGGGCGCTTTGCCTCTGATTGGGCGTCGTTATCGGTCATAGTCTTGGGTCCGCATGACAATATGGACAGGGTTCTTGCAGGGAACCCTCCTACGCACAACATAGTTGGACACAGCCGCCAACCCAAGGGGTTCGACATGTTCAACGCTTTCCGTACCTTCGTGCTTCTTGCCGCGATGACCGCGCTCTTTATGGTCGTCGGCTATTTCATCGGCGGAACCGGCGGCATGATGATCGCGCTGGTCTTTGCCGGTCTCACAAATCTCTTTGCCTATTGGAACTCGGACAAGATGGTGCTGCGGATGCAGAACGCGGTGCCCGTCGAGCGCTCCCGCGCGCCCGAACTCTATGACATGGTCGATGTTCTGTCTCAGCGCGCCGGCATTCCGACGCCGGCGGTCTATGTCATCGAATCTGACCAGCCCAATGCCTTTGCGACCGGGCGCGATCCGCAGAATGCTGCCGTCGCCGTTTCCTCGGGTCTCCTGCGCCAGCTCGAAACCCGTGAAGTGGCGGGCGTCGTCGCCCATGAGCTGGCCCATATCCGCAATCGCGACACGCTGGTGATGACCATTACAGCCACCCTGGCCGGTGCGATCTCAGCCCTGGCTCAGTTCGGCCTGTTCTTTGGCGGCGGCAACAATCGCGACAACCCGCTAGGCGGCATCGGCGCCTTGCTGATGGTTTTTCTCGCCCCCGTGGCCGCCATGATCGTGCAGATGGCTGTGAGCCGTACGCGTGAATACGAGGCCGACAAGCACGGTGCCGAAATTTCCGGCGATCCGCTGGCTCTTGCTTCGGCGCTGCAAAAGATCGCCACTTTGGCCGGACGACAGGTCAATGTTGCCGCGGAACGCAATCCAGCCATGGCGCACATGTACATCATCAACCCGCTCTCAGGCGCCCGGATGGACAATCTCTTTTCTACTCATCCAGATACGGGAAACCGGATTGAAGCGCTGCGCAGACTTGCCGATGAGATGCGCGTGGACGATAAGGGGCGGCGACCCGAGCCGCGTCCGGGCGTGTCGCCTCTGCGACGTGAGACGAGTTCCGGCTGGCGCGTGCCAAATGCGGGACGCGACAGGAACGATAACGGGGCGCGCGGTCCCTGGGGATAGTAGCAAGAATTGGCACAGCGAAACGAACCGGCAGGGCTTGCGCTCCGCCTTGCCGCCGCCCAACGGCTCCGCGCCGTGCTGGGCGGCGATCATTTTAACCCGCTGACGGCCGCCGAACTGGCCGACAGTCGCGACCGCGCCCTTGCCAATCGCCTCGTTACCACTGCCCTGCGCCGGCATGGCCAGATCAATGTCATGCTTGCCGATCTGCTGGATAAAGGTATGCCCGGCAAGTCCGGCTCATTCGAAGCCGTGTTGCGCCTCTCCCTGGCCCAGCTGGTTTTCCTGCCCGATCTCGGCGCCCACAGCGCCCTGTTCCTTGCCGTCGAAGCGGTCAAGCGCGATCCCAAGGCGCGGCACCTTTCCGGCCTGATGAACGCCGTGCTGCGCAAGGCCCAATCCAATTCGGCCCGTTTTGGCCTGATGGACGAGGCAACGCTGCTCCCGGACCATTTCCGGACCGGCTGGACCGAGACCTATGGCGAGGGCAATGTCGATCAGTTTGCCACAGCTCTGCTCGAAGGCGCCCCACTCGATCTTACGCTGCGCGACAATGATCCCTCCCTGATCGACGCCCTTGGCGCCGAGCCCCTATTTGCCGATAGCGTGCGCGTCGATATGCGTGACCGCCCCGTCGAGGCCCTGCCCGGCTATGATGAAGGCCGCTGGTGGGTGCAGGATGCCGCTTCCGCCATCCCGGCGCGCCTGCTGACGGCCCCGGCTGGCAGCGCTGTCCTCGACCTCTGCGCCGCGCCGGGTGGCAAGACGGCCCAGCTGCTCAAGGCAGGCTATAAGGTGAGCGCGCTCGACAGCGACGGCAGCCGCCTTGCTCGCCTGCGCACCAATATGGAGAGGCTGGGCTATGCGCCCGAAATCATTGAGGCCGATGCCGGAAATTTCGTGGCTCCCGAGCCTTTTGCCGGCGTGTTGCTCGATGCACCCTGTTCGGCCACGGGCACATTCCGCCGCCATCCCGAAGTGCTCTGGCACCGTTCCAGCGCCGACATCAGGGGTCGCTCAAAACTCCAACAGACACTGCTCACCAACGCTTTCCATTGCCTTGCACCGGGTGGCAGTCTGATCTACTGCGTCTGTTCGCTCGAAACCGCGGAGGGCGAAGATCAGGTCGACTGGGCGCTTGGCGCCCTGCCCGGGCTGGCGCTTGAACCCATCGCTCCTTCGGACCTTCCCGAACTCGAGGACGCCGTGACCTCATCGGGCCTGGTACGGACCCATCCTGCCATGCGGCCCGGCGGACGCAACGGTGGAATGGATGGTTTCTTCGTGGCGCGCTTTCGGCGAACGCGCTAGGCAGGGGCGAATGCTTCGGATTGTCGCCATGGGAAGGGCGGCAGCAAGGATGGAATTGGGTGAACTCTAGCGGCGGCCTCATGCTTTCATCCGCCCCTCTTCGGGCGGAGAAGAACCAGTGAGCGAGCGGCTTTCCCAAGTCGCGCGGCGCCTGGCTCTCGGCTTTGCCGACGCTGTCGTCACCATGCCGCTCATGCGCTGGACCTGGCAGGGCCAGGGCGAACACGTTTTTGCCGATGACCTCCCCGATTTCCGCCCCGCCGACCGCGAAGCCGTGCGCGAAATGATGGCCGGGCGCTATGTGCTGGCCTCCAAGCTCATCGACACGGGCGGGGCGTCTCCCTTTTCACTCGATATCGACCATCCCGACTGGTGGAATAATCTGCAGGGCTTTTCCTGGCTGCGCCATTTCCGCGACGTGCGCGACCCCGGCGAAAAAGGCTTTGCGCGTATGCTGGTGCTCGACTGGATCAGCCGGGATGGTCAGTTCGACAGCGAAACCTGGACCCTGAGCCTGACCGCCCAGCGCGTCCTCAACTGGTTCCGCCATCTCAATTTGCTACTCGACGGCGCCACCGCCGATCAGGTGCGTACCATCCAGCGCAGCCTCGATATGCAGGTACAGAGCCTGGGCGTGCGCGCCGGCCTTGCTGCCGACCCCGTCGAGGCGCTTTTTGCCGCCATCGGGCTTCTGGGCGCTGCCCTTTGCGGGTCTGCGGGTTCGGCCGAAGTTGAAAATCGTGTCCGCCAGCTTGATGCCATTCTGGCAAAACAGCTCGACGATGACGGCCTGCACCTGTCGCGCAATCCAAAGCTGCAGATGACGCTGCTGACCGAGCTGACCAGCCTCCGCCGAGCTGTTGGCAGACAGGGCAGCCCCGTCGTCGCAGAGTTTTCCGACCGCATTGCGCGGATGCATGAAGCATTGGACGACTTGACCCTCTCGAGTGGTGAGCCGGCTTATTTCAATGGCTGCGGTCAGGTGCCACACGATGTGCTTGTCGCCATACAGGCCAATGGCCCTGGAACCACCCGTCGTTCCCGTGTGCTCGGCGGCTATGGCATTCTGCGTGACGGCGCCTCGGTGGTTATTGCCGATTCAGGTCAGGTCCCGCCCATCGGCTTTGACAACGAGGTCCATGCCGGGGCGCTGGCCTTCGAATTCTCCCATGGCAGCGAAATGATCGTGGGGAGCTGTGGCCCCGCGCCGTCGGACCTGCCGGAGAGCCGCGACCTTTTCCGCCAGAGCATCGCCCATTCCTCGCCCACCATAGACGCCGAGGACGCCAAGCGGACACGCCGCGACGCGCCAAAAATCCTGCTCGATGCGCCGCAGCGCTCGCTCGTCCTGGTGACCGATGGCTATGCCGAAACCCATGGCGCCGAAATCGAACGCCGCATTACCCTGCTTTCGGATGGTACCTCGCTTGTCGGACAGGACCGCATCCTCAGCCATGGCAAGCCGAGCGGCCATCTGGGCATTCGTTTTCACCTGGCGCCCGGCATCAGTGTCAAACGCACCGGCGGCCTGGGCATGGTGCGACTGATCCTGCCCAATGGTGCCGTGTGGAACTTCCTCTGGGAAGGCGCGACCCTGCGCGAGGACGACAGTGTGCGCCAATCGGCCTATCTTGGATTCAGCCGCACAAGGCAATTGGTGCTTGAAGCCGAAGTGGAAGCCGGGCTTGAAGTCGCATGGATCTTCACCCGCGAACAGCAATAAGCGATTGGCCTTTGCCGCGCCCCGTGCTAGCGAGCGCGCGATTTCCTCCAATCAACACGGCGAGACGCAATCCATGGGCAAGACAGTCAAAGTCGGGCGCGCACTGCTTTCTGTTTTCGACAAATCCGGCATGGCCGATTTTGCCCGCGGGCTCGCCGAAGCCGGCGTTGAACTCGTCTCGACCGGGGGCACCCACAAGCTGATCAATGATGCGGGCCTGAAAGTCCGCGAAATTTCTGATCTCACCGGCTTTCCCGAAATGATGGATGGGCGGGTCAAGACGCTCCATCCCAAGGTTCATGGCGGCCTCCTTGCCGTCCGCGACAATGCCGAGCACAAGGCAGCGATGGACAGCCACGAAATCGGCCCCATCGATCTCGTCGCGGTCAATCTTTATCCCTTTGAAAAGACTGTCGCTTCCGGCGCCAGCTATGACGAGATCATCGAGAATATCGATATTGGCGGCCCTGCCATGGTCCGCTCCGCCGCCAAGAACCATGCTTTCGTTACTGTCGTCGTCGATCCTGCCGATTACCCTGCAATCCTCGAAGCCATCAAGGCTGGCGGCATCCCCTTTGAACTGCGCCAGCGCCTCGCCGCCAAGGCCTATGCCCGCACCGCCGTCCATGACAGCGCCATTTCGAGCTGGTTCGCCCGCGAGATCGACTTCGCCGATGTCAGCTATCGCAGCTTTGCCGGCACCCTGAGCGAAGTCATGCGCTATGGCGAAAACCCGCACCAATGGGCCGCTTTCTACAAGAATGGTGAAAATCGCCCGGGTGTCGCCACGGCAAAACAGGTGCAGGGCAAGACCCTCTCCTACAACAATATCAATGACACCGACGCCGCCTTCGAGCTGGTCAGCGAATTTGACCCTGCCGAAACCGCCGCCGTCGCCATCATCAAGCACGCCAATCCCTGTGGCGTTGCCGTGGCCGGTGATCTCGTCACGGCCTATCGCAATGCGCTGCGCACCGACCCCGTCTCGGCCTTTGGCGGCATTGTCGCCACCAATCGCGAGATCGACGCCGAAACGGCAACGGAGATCGTCAAGGTCTTTACCGAGGTGATCGTCGCCCCCTCCGCGACACAGGAGGCCCAGGACATCATCGCGGCCAAGAAGAACCTGCGACTGTTGCTCACCGGTGGCCTCGCCGACGCCAAGGCCGATGGCCTCGTGGTCAAATCCGTCGCCGGGGGCCTGCTGGTGCAGAGCCGCGACAACCGCAATGTCGATGATTGTGACTTGAAGGTCGTGACCAAGCGCCAGCCGACGGCGCAGGAACTGATCGATCTCAAGCTGGCCGCCAAGGTGGCCAAGCATGTCAAGTCCAACGCCATCGTCTACGTGAAGGACGGCGCCACCGCCGGCATTGGCGCCGGACAGATGTCCCGCGTCGATTCCGCCCGCGTCGCCCATCGCAAATCCATCGACGCCGCCGAAGCTGCGAGTGTTGAAGGCGCTTTGACCGCCGGCTCCGTCGTTGCTTCGGACGCCTTCTTTCCCTTCGCCGATGGCCTTGAAGCCCTGGTCGCCGCCGGCGCCACCGCCGTTATCCAGCCCGGCGGCTCCATGCGCGACGACGAAGTCATCGCCGCCGCCGACGCAGCTGGCATCGCCATGGTGATGACCGGAATGCGGCACTTCCGGCACTGAAGCCTGTCGCCCGAAAGCGCTCAACGGCTTGCTTTCGGGCAAAAACACCGCTGAATTGAATTCAGGGAAGACGAAAGGCGTCGGGGGGGCGAGCCTGTGGTCAATTTTGGGTATGACCTCATCATCATCGCAATAATTTGCGCTCTCGGTGCGGTCTCGTTCAAGCTGGCCTATTGGCAGGGTGCGCCCGTCTGGTCCACCCAGTTTGCGACCAGCCTGCCAGCATATGCCCCGGCCCGGATGTGTTCCGGGCAGGTCGGCGAGCTTGCAAACCTTCTGCTGATTGCCGCCATCCTGCTGCTTCTGCTGATCCTGACGCCCGATGCCAACATCTATGGCTTCGTCACCGCCCAATGGCATTGGGTTGCTCCAGCGCTTATCGTTATTACGGCTCTGGTCGCCATTTACACGCGCATTGCCGTCAGCTCTGTCACGTTTCGCCCCTCCATCGAGCATACGCGCCACAATATCGCCCTGCTCTCGCGCGGTTATGTCTTTTACATCGGCTATTGCATCGCGATCTCGCTGCTGATCATCACCATCTTTGTCATGACGATCCACCAGATCAGGATCGACTTCGACCGTTTCCAGATCGTTCAGGAGCGTGTAGCGCAACTCATGAACGATGTGCAGCGGATGCGCTGGCCTCAGGTGGAAAGCCTGCAGATCAAGTTCGAAGTGATATACGGAATGCAGCGCATTGCCGTTGGTCACATTCTCGATCAGGTCAACAGTCTTCTGATGCTGCTGCTGTGTGTCATGCTGGCCTATGCCACCATTTACGGGACCAGCATAAGGCAGGTTTTCGCCGACAAGGCCCTTCTATACCTGAGGATGCTCGTTATGGTGCTTGTGGGAATCTGCCTCATCTATGGCTGTACCCTGTTCTTCACCTTGCACATTACATTTGTCGACAGCTTGCGGAACCAATTGTCGGCCTTTGAAGTTGTAATGAATCGCGGGCCATGGGAGGTCACCAGACGCTTCCACGAACTTCAGGCAGAATTGTCCCAGCAGCGCGGAATTTTTGGGTTCCTTGTGGCCCTGACCACGGGTCGCGGCGGACTGATTCTGGTGGCGCCTGTCGCGGGATATTTCCTGCGCAAGGCGCTTCCCAGCGAGCCGAAAAGCGCACCGCTATGAAGCTAATGCGTCTCCGTATATGGCTGGGAGCATTGCTTGCGGCCGCAATAGTCTATGTTTTTGGAGTGTTCCTGATTAACGCCAGTTTGACCCCGCAAGCCGAAGGCTTCAAGCCGGCGTCGCTCCCCGGTCTGCCGGATGCCGTTCCCGCAACGATAACGCTGACCTCTTGGAACCTGGGTTACGCTGGCCTAGGTGCTGATTCAAACTTCATCGCCGATGGCGGCAGTGCGTTTTTGCCACCGTCTCGGGCAGCGGTTGAGCACAATCTTTCGGGCATCCTGGAGACGTTGGGCACCGTCGATGCCGATGTCATGCTCTTCCAGGAAGTGTCCAATCGGAGCCCTCTAAGCTACTGGGCCGATGTCCGGAACCGGCTTGAGGCCTCCATGGCCGAGCGCCAGATTTTCTATCGACCCGACGCCGCTACCCGTTTCATACCTTTTCCCCTAGCGCTCGACCACGGCACGCTCAGCACCGCGCGCTTCAATCCTGCCGCAGTCGAAATTGTCCCCCTGCCATCCGAGCCCGGCGCCATGCTGGGTTTCCTAAAGCGCCGCTATGCTCTCCATGTCATGCGCTTTCCCATTGAAGAGCGCACGGGCGAGCTTGTCATCGCCAATCTCCACCTCTCGGCCTTTGACGACAATGGAAATACCCGTCGCGAGCAGATCGACGCCGTCATGGCCTTCGCCGAAGCCGAATATCGCGCCGGAAACCACGTTATCCTCGCCGGCGACTGGAACATGGTGCTTTCCGATCCTGCCGTTCCACACACGACCGACGACAAATACCTCTTCTGGATTTATCCCTTCCCCAAGGACAAGCTGCCCTCCGGCTGGACCATCGCCACCGACACGGTAACCCCCTCGGTGCGCACCCTGCACAAGCCCTATGTCGCGGGCGAAAACTTCGTCACCAGCATCGATGGCTTCATCGTCTCTCCCAATGTTGCGATGCAATCTGTCTCCACACTGGATCAGGGTTTCGAATTTTCGGATCACCAGCCCGTTCGGGCGCAGTTCAGCCTGAAATAGACCCGCATCCGAATAGGCGGCCTTCAATGTCTGGCTTTGAATGCGCATTGCCGTACCCGTGAGTACGGCAATGCTTGACCCCTGACCCGGCTTGGGATTAGAACCACTCCAATCTTTTATTCCTGCCGCTGGAACCGATATGACCAAGGCCCGTACACTTTACGACAAGATCTGGGACGACCATCTGGTCCAGAACAATGACGACGGGACCAGCCTGATCTATATCGACCGGCATCTGGTGCACGAAGTGACCAGCCCACAGGCCTTTGAGGGTCTGCGCATGAACAACCGCAAGGTGCGCCACCCCGAGCGCACCCTGGCCGTGGTTGATCACAACGTCCCCACCACCGACCGTTCGCTGCCCAATCCCGATCCGGAAAGCGCCATCCAGATCGCAGCTCTTGCCGAGAACACCAGGGATTTCGGCATCGAATATTACGACCCCTTCGACAAGCGTCAGGGCATTGTCCACATCGTCGGTCCCGAACAGGGCTTTACCCTGCCGGGCATGACCATTGTCTGCGGCGACAGCCACACCTCGACCCATGGTGCTTTCGGCGCCCTGGCCCATGGTATCGGCACCTCCGAAGTCGAGCACGTTCTCGCCACCCAGACGCTGATCCAGCAGAAGGCCAAGAACATGCTGGTGCGTGTTGATGGCCAGCTGCCGCCCCATGTCACCGCCAAGGACATCATCCTCGCCATCATCGGCGAAATCGGCACCGCCGGCGGCAACGGCCATGTGATAGAATTTGCCGGCGAAGCCATTCGCTCGCTGTCGATGGAAGGCCGCATGACGGTCTGCAACATGACCATCGAAGGCGGCGCCCGCGCCGGACTGATCGCGCCCGACGAAAAAACCTTCGAATATGTCAAAGGCCGCAACCGCGCGCCGACGGGCAAAGCCTGGGACATGGCGCTCGACTATTGGAAAACCCTCTATACCGATGAAGGCGCGGTCTATGACAAGGTCGTGGTCCTCGATGCTGCCAAACTGCCGCCCATCGTATCATGGGGCTCTTCACCCGAGGATGTGATTTCGGTTACTGGCGCTGTCCCCAACCCGGATGATATTGAAGACGAGAACAAGCGCGCTTCCAAGTGGCGGGCGCTGGACTATATGGGGCTCAAGCCCGGCACCAAGATCACTGACATTTCGGTGGAGCGCGTCTTCATCGGCTCCTGCACCAATGGCCGCATTGAAGACCTGCGTGCTGCTGCCGCTGTTATCGGTGGCCGCAAGGTGGCAGAGGGCGTCAATGCCATGGTGGTGCCTGGCTCGGGTCTGGTGAAGGACCAGGCGGAGGCCGAAGGCCTGCACAAGATCTTCCTCGATGCCGGCTTTGAATGGCGCGAGCCCGGTTGCTCCATGTGCCTGGCCATGAACCCCGACAAGCTCAAGCCGCATGAGCGCTGCGCTTCGACCAGCAACCGCAATTTTGAAGGCCGCCAGGGTTTCAAGGGCCGCACCCATCTGGTGTCGCCCGCCATGGCCGCTGCCGCTGCCGTTGCCGGCCACTTCGTCGACATCCGCGAGTGGCAATAGGCACTTTCGACTGGGCGGAGCGGCGCGCTCCGTCCCTTGATGACATCGAAACTCTGGCCAGCGCCGCGCTGGCCGGGCTGCCCGAACCCTTCAAATCGCTGGCCGCCGACGTCACCTGTTCGGTTGCCGAATATGCCGAGGACGATGTCCTTGAGGGCTTTGGCATGGAAAGTCCCTTCGAGCTGATGGGGCTCTTTTCCGGCATTGGCATGACCGAAGACGGCGCCGTGCCGCAGACCGGGCAATTGCCCAATACCGTCTTCCTCTATCGCCGCGCAATTCTCGACTATTGGGCCGAAAACGAGGACGAGACGCTGGGTGAGATCGTCACCCATGTGCTGATCCATGAGCTCGGTCACCATTTCGGCTTTTCCGACGAGGATATGGAAGCCATCGAGGCGGCGGCGGACGCAGAAGACTAGTCCCGCGTCACAAATTCGAATTCGGCCTCATTGCCACC
>JAEYTY010000093.1 GCA_023433775.1 Pseudomonadota bacterium
CGAGGTCAGCGCCACCTCTTGGGGCACGACCGCCGGCAACCATTATTCGCAATATATCAATTCCACGTCTTCGGGCGAGGCGGGCCGGTTCCGGCTCATGCCCATGCTGGTGACGGATTTGATGGATGAATTGCTGGCCATCGGCATTACCAGCTTCGACATGGGCCTTGGCGATTTTGAATATAAGCGCGAATGGACCAAGCCCGAGCAGGTCTTCAACTCGATGATTCCGCTGACGGCCAAGGGCCGGCTTTTTGCCGCGCTTCTGCGGCAGCGCGACAGCGTCAAGCGCACGATCAAGCAGACGCCGATCCTGTGGGATGCGGCCCGCAATGTGCGCCTTGCCATTTTCCGCCTGCGTGGCGGCGGCAAGGAGCAATAGTCCGACTTACTTCCGAAGCCGGCTGCGCAGAGTGTTGACCCAGATTTTCAACTGCTGCCGCAGCCGATAGAGGCGGGCCAGAAGGCTGACCTGCCAGCCATCGCGACCGACGATCAGCGTCGCCATCTGTTTCTGGTTATTGAAGAAATTAAGCGCAGAGTGCCCCTCCACCGTTGCCGCGGCGTCGATGGCGACGGGCTTTTCGGCGGCATAGAAGGCTTCGAGCAGCATATATTCCAGCGCCATGCCGGGCCCGAGCTTTTTGTAGCTCTCGTCATAGGCAATCTTGGGCGTGAAGGCGATGTCGCCATTGCGGATCGAAAGCTTCATGGCGATCGGCTTGCCATCGAGCAGCAGGCTGTCGATAGCGGCCAGGCCCGGTCGATAGGCGGCGCGGGCAAAGGCCGCGTGATCGGCGCGGGCGAGAAAGGACGTGCCCATTTCGCCCTTCCAGCCGGCATTTTCAAGCGCCAGAAACTGTTCAAGGCGCTGTTCGAGCTGCGCCGTCTCCTCGACATGTTCGAGCGTGATCGCCCCGACCTCGCCCAGCCGGCGCATGGTGCGGCGCACATCCTTGAGCCGGTTCTTGGAGAGAACCTGATTGAGATGCTCCTCGAAACCGCCGGGCAGGCGGGTGAGGAAAGCGCGCTCATAAGTGTCGACGCTGTTCCAGCCAAGCCCGCTGGCCTCGGCTTCCTTGCGGATCAACTGCACCAGCGCAGAATCCATGTCGATATCGGCAAAGGTCCAGGTGGCCGGAACGGCGCCAGCGCGGATCTGCTGCAGCCAGGCCTTGATAACCGGCTCGGCATGATCACGATGCACCAGCGGCGTGCCGCACAGCACATATTCATTGCCCAGACTATTGGCGACCGGAAAGGGCGCCGGAATTTTTGAGCGCGGCTGGTAGAAAAACAGCCCGGCCAGCGCACCATCTCCGATCTCAAACGCCAGCGTGCGCAGCGGCTTGCCCCGATCAAGGGTTTCGAGCGCCGCTAGCACATGGCGCCGGTCAAAGAACGGGTTTTCGACAAGCGCATGAGCAGACAGGCTGTCCCAGCGTTCAGCCAGCAGGGCGGGCAGGTCCTGCACGGAAAGCTGGACTGGCTTGATCTCTTCCGCCACCGGATGTTCTGGCATTGCGGGTGCCCCTGTCGTCTTGAAGTCAGTCACTAAGCTCACACTGGCAGTCCCGTGGCGCTGGAGGTCGGCTCAACGCGCCACACATAACGCAGGACTTTGCCCATGGCCGCAGCATTGCACAGGCTGGTTAAGCACATGAGAACGCGGTCCCTTGGCCAGCGCTGGCAATTTGCCTTCGCATCCGCCATATAGGTTCAAGACGGGCAGATCGGCCCATTCAATTCTTTGTTGGAACGGCACGTGAGCGATATTCCCTTTCTCAAGATGAACGGGCTGGGCAACCAGATCATCGTCGCCGATATGCGCGGGCGCGCCGACCGGGTCACGCCCGCTGCGGCCATTGCCATCAATGCCCGCCCCGAGACGCGCTTCGATCAAATTATGGCGATCCACGATCCGCGCACGCCGGGCACCGCCAATTACATCGAGATCATCAATTCCGACGGCTCCATGGCGCAGGCCTGCGGCAATGGAATGCGTTGCGTCGTGCAGGCGCTGACCGCCGAGCAGGGCCGCCATCGCTTCACCTTCGAGACCGTGGCCGGCATCCTGTTCGGCGAAGAGGCCGAGGACGGCACCATTACCGTCGATATGGGCACGCCCAGGTTCGCCTGGTACGACATCCCGCTGGCCGAGGAATTTGCCGACACCCGCCAGATCGAGCTGCAGATCGGGCCGATCGATGCGCCGGTGCTGCATTCGCCCTCCGTCGCCTCGATGGGCAATCCGCAAGCGACGTTCTGGGTGAAGGACGATGTGTGGTCCTATGCGCTCGACCGGTTCGGGCCGCTGCTCGAAAACCACCCGATTTTCCCCGAGCGCGCCAATATTTCGATCGCGCAGGTGCTCTCGCCCGACCGCATTATCCTACGCACCTGGGAGCGCGGCGCCGGCCTCACCGAGGCCTGCGGCACCGCCGCCTGTGCCGCCGTGGTCAATGGCGCCCGCACCCGCCGCACCAATCGCAAGGCGAATGTCACCCTGCCCGGCGGCGATCTGCTGATCGAATGGCGCGACGATGACCATGTGCTGCTGACCGGCCCGGCGGAACGCGAATGGACCGGAATGCTCGACCCGGCGACCGGCGTGTGGACGCGCAGCGAGGCCGCCTGATGGCCGTCGAAACCATATCATTCGGCTGCCGGCTCAATGGGTCCGAGGCGGCAGTGATCAAGGCCGAGGCCGAAAAGGCCGGGCTCGACAATGCCGTCATTATCAATAGCTGCGCCGTCACCAGCGAATCCGTGCGCCAGGCGCGCCAGGCCGTGCGCAAGGCGCGGCGCGACAACCCCACTGCCCGCATCATCGTCACCGGCTGCGCCGCGCAAACCGAGGCGCGCAGCTTTGGCGACATGC
Organism: Pseudomonadota bacterium; assembly: GCA_023433775.1. Lineage (GTDB taxonomy): Bacteria > Pseudomonadota > Alphaproteobacteria > Rhizobiales > Devosiaceae > Devosia. Next base: position 2,882 of record JAEYTY010000093.1, read on the forward strand.
CCGAGGTCGATCTCGTCATCGGCAATCATGACAAGATGAGCGCCGCGAGCTACGCGCCGCTGACCTTCGGCCTGCCCCTTAACGACAAGGTGCAGGTCAATGACATCGCCAATATCCGGGAGACCGCCGGCCACCTGATCGCCGGTATGGACGGGCGCACCCGCGCCTTTGTGCAGGTGCAGAATGGCTGCGATCATCGCTGCACCTTCTGCATCATCCCTTTTGGCCGCGGGCCCTCGCGCTCGGTGCCGATGGGGCTCGTGGTCGAGCGCATCAAGGCGCTGGTCGGCGAGGGTTTTAGCGAAGTGGTGCTGACCGGGGTGGACATCACCTCCTATGGCCCCGACCTACCCGGCACTCCGACCCTGGGCAAGCTGGTGCAGGCGATCCTGAAACACGTCCCCGATCTGCCGCGCCTGCGCATATCATCCATCGATTCCATCGAGGCCGATGCGGCGCTTTATGAAGCCGTCGCCGATCCGCGCCTCATGCCGCATCTGCATTTGAGCCTCCAGTCGGGCGACGACATGATCCTCAAGCGCATGAAGCGCCGCCACAGCCGCGCCGATGCGTTGGCCATCGTCGGCAAGCTGCGCAGCCTCCGTCCCGACATGGTGTTTGGCGCCGATATCATCACCGGCTTTCCCACCGAAAGTGACGCGATGTTCGCCAATTCCCTCTCCATCGTCGCCGAGGCGGGCCTGACCTATCTCCACGTCTTCCCCTATTCGCCGCGCCCCGGCACGCCCGCCGCGCGAATGCCGCAGGTGGAAAAATCCGTGGCGCGGGAGCGGGCGCGCCTCTTGCGCGTTGAGGGCGAGAAACAGTTCGCCGCGCTCTGCGCCACGCGCATCGGCCAGACGGAAAGCGTGCTGATGGAACGCGGCGGCATTGGCCGGACCGAACAATTCGTGCCCGTCGCCCTGCCCGGCCTGAACTATGGTGAGCTAGTGAACGTGCGCATTTCGGGCGCCAATGCCGAGGGGCTCACCGGCGAAGTTTTGCGCAAGGCGGCCTAGGCCTGTATGGCAAGTCGGGACGACAAAGGACCCAGCACTATGACTGAAAAGAAGCCGGGATTTTTCCAGCGCCTGTTTGGCACAGAGCAGCCGGCGCCCGTGCCCGCCCCGCCCGAGACGACACCGGCAGAAGTGCCCGCCATCACGCCCGACGCCATCGAGCCTGTGCCCGAACCGGCGCCGGAGCCAACGCCTGCGTCCGCACCTGTCGACCATCCCCCGCCGCCCGGCCCGCCCGAGGCGACACCCGATTATATCGAGGATGTGGAAGACCAGCTTGTGGCCCCGCCGGTCGCGCCGGTCGAGAGCATCGAGCCCCCGCGCGGCTGGTTTGCCCGCCTCGCTTCGGGCCTCAAACGCTCCTCCGATCAGCTCGGCGATTCCATCACCTCGGTCTTCACCAAGCGCAAGCTCGATGCGGCGACGCTGGACGAGCTGGAGGACGTGCTGATCCAGGCCGATCTCGGCCTCGAAACCGCAATGGCCATTGCCGAAACGCTCCGCCGCGACCGCTTTGATCGCGATGTCTCGGGCGATGATGTCCGCGCCGTGCTGGCCGGCGAAGTCGAAAAAGTCCTCGGCACCGTGGCCCGCCCGCTGGTCGTGGACATGGCGCAAAAGCCCTTTGTCATCCTGATGATCGGGGTCAATGGCTCGGGCAAGACCACCACGATCGGCAAGCTGGCGCAAAAACTGACGGGCGAAGGCAAATCGGTGATGCTGGCCGCCGGCGACACGTTTCGCGCCGCCGCCATCGAGCAATTGCAGGTCTGGGGCCAGCGCACCGGCTCGCCCGTCATCGCCCGCCCCGCCGGCGCCGATGCCTCCGGCCTCGCCTTCGATGCCGTCACCCAGGCCAAAGCCGAAGCCCGCGATGTGCTGATCATCGACACGGCGGGCCGCTTGCAGAACCGCGAAGAGCTGATGGATGAACTCGAAAAGGTCATCCGCGTCATCAAGAAGGTCGACCCCTCAGCCCCCCACGCCACCATTCTGACGCTCGACGCCACCACCGGCCAGAACGCCCTCAAACAGGTCGAAATTTTCGGCGCCCGCGCCGGCGTCACCGGCCTCGTCATGACCAAACTCGACGGCACCGCCCGCGGCGGCATCCTCGTCGCCATCGCGAAAAAATTCGGCCTGCCGGTGCATTTTATCGGGGTCGGTGAGGGCGTGGGCGATCTGGAGCCGTTTGAGGCAAAGGACTTTGCGAGGGCTATTGCTGGCGAGGAGTAAGGCCCGCTAACCAGGGCGGAGGTTAATGCCTACCACTGCCAATCTTCCTGTTCGATCATGTCGGCCAGACCCATACACCGAATGCCTTCTGCCATGCATACATCAGGAATTTTCATTCGCCCTGGCTGTTCTTCTGATACCACGGTCATATTGGGCGATTCCGTTGCCGCCAGCGCCAACACGAAAGGGTCGCCGCCAGAGCGGTTTTTCACAGTATCGACCAACCGCGGATACGCGGCCATGATGCGCGTTACGTGATGAAGGCAGAGCTCATCCAGTTCGACCACCAAATGGTTTTTGCGCTCTTTGCACCATTCGTGCAGTTCATCGTCTTTGCGAGCAAGTTCGTTGTACACTTCGACAGACACCCGAAGGCGACCCTCTTGGGCAAGCAGGTCCAGTCGCTCCCAAACAAAGGAAAAATTTCTCGGGCGATAGACGCGACGCCAGCCATGAATGAGCGAGCTGCTGTCGATGCTGTATCGGACTGAGCTCGGCATTGGTTAGCGCAACCCCGCTACTTGCTCGAGCCTCGGAATGTGTTTGGTTTTCAATCCCAAGTAACCCGACACGTCACTCAGCGTAATTCGCTCTTGATAGTAGTTTCCAAGGACGGCGGTAACCATTGGCCGACCCAAATTGCTGATGGTCTCTTGAGGCATGTTGCGAGGGATTGGCTTCGAAGGGGCGGCTTTCAACCGCGCCTGTCGCTCTGCCAATTCTGCAGCGTACTGGCTCCTCTTCCGCCGATAAAAACCGGAAGTGGTATGTCCAAACGTCAGAAGACGTCGAACGGCCGCTTCCCGGCTTACCCCAAATGCCCTTGCAAGGTCGCTAATCTCAGCGTCTGACCATGCCTCATAGCTTAGACCTCGAGTTTCAGCTGATGCGTATTCGAGAAATTCGCGACGTGGCATTAATGCAGCAGCTGCAACACCATTGCAGAACACTTCGATAGCCTGATCTTCGGGCGGCCTAGACACGTCGGTCTCCAGTTCAGAAACACCGCTGACCCTCAGCATCAAATGGGCTACCTCATGGAGCAGGCTGAACGTACGGCGAGTTGGAGAGTCGGCTCGATTAACCACCACAATGGGAAGAACGGGTTTGCTTATGGCAAAGCCAGACGCATCTCCTGAGGTGAATTTTGTCGCTTGAAATACCAGTACGCCGGCGGCCTCTATCCGACTTCGCCACGCATTGAGGGATGCTCGCCCCTCGCTATCTTTCCATTTCAGCTGCTCACTGAAACTCACTCCAAGCTGCTCACGGAGAGAGGCTCCAACTGCCTCTGGGTCTTCAGCTAATTTGGCAGTAATACGGAAAGGCTCGAAGAAAATTCCAACTTCCTCACCCATCTCGATGGTAATTTCACGTCGCTGTTCGGCGGCATTGATCTCAGCCTGGACGGCAACCGGCAATTGACGAACCCCACTGCCGGGCAACCGACGAAGATCCCTCAGTACCTGATAGGTCATTGGTGGCTCGGCTAGGAAGAAAACAGCAAGCGGGCGCCCAAAAGCTGACGCTACTTTGCGAAGCTGTGGCACAGACGGCGATGCCATGTCAGCTTCCCACGCCGTATACGTTTCCTCGGTCACCCCAATCTTCTCAGCTGCATCAGCAGGCGTGCGGAAACCAGCGGACTCTCGAGCCCACTTCAAAACCGAACCCTTTATGCTAACCGTGAGTCTTGTCATTGCGTCTCGCAACGTAGTGGAAAAATTGATCTGCACCAGTGTTCACTGGAAAGCTCTCGATCTATTTAACGCTTCAAAGCCATCTATTGACCAGATGTCGTGCCAACATAGAAGCTGCACGCAAAACCACCAACGCCCCCACCCCCGTCAAAATCTGACCACTCTTGTCTACTACCGGCTTGCATCGCGTGGCCCCTACCCTCACATTGGCGGCAACGCAGTGGAAGAGACGATGACCGATCAGAGCGAAAAAGACGTCAACTGGGACGAACTGCGCCCGCAGATCATCAAGCTGGCGCTGGAGCTTGGGCCGCTGGTGATCTTTTTCATCATGAACGGGCGCGCCGATATTTTCGTCGCCACGGCCTGGTTCATGGGCGCTATGGTCATTTCGCTGGCGCTGAGCTGGATCATTCTCAAAAAGATCGCCGTCATGCCGCTGGTAACCGGCGTTGTCGTGCTGGTCTTTGGCGGGCTCACGCTGTGGCTGCAGGACGACACCTTCATCAAAGTCAAGCCGACCATCACCAATATGCTGTTTGCCTCAGTGCTGCTGGGCGGGCTCGTCTTCGGGCAGTCGCTGCTCAAATATGTGTTTGGCGATGTCTATAAGCTCAAGCCCGAGGGCTGGTGGAAGCTGACGCTCAATTGGGGCCTGTTCTTCGTGCTTCTCGCCGTGCTCAACGAAGTGGTGTGGCGCACCCAGACCACCGATTTCTGGGTGGCCTTCAAGGTCTGGGGCATCATGCCGCTCACCGTCATCTTTTCGATGAGCCAGGTGCCGCTGCTCAGCAAATATGCGCCCGTGACGGAGCCGGAGCCGGCCCCGCCCGTCGCCGGCTGAGCCTTTAGCCGAACAGCCCGATCACCACGCCCTGCACCAGCAGCACGCCGAGGAAATATCCGCCATCGACGATGGTGAGGCTCCATTTGCTGCCTTGATAGCGGTGGTTGGTGATCATCGTGGTGATGACGAACCCGAGCC
>JAEYTY010000108.1 GCA_023433775.1 Pseudomonadota bacterium
CGGGCGCACAGGCCCGCAGCGTGCTCGAAGGCCTGCCGGCCGATGTGGTGACGCTGGCGCTGGAAAGCGATGTCAATGTGCTGGCCGATGCGGGCCTGCTGCGCGAGGACTGGCGCGGCGCCCTGCCCAATAACAGCGCGCCCTATTCGTCCACCATCGTCTTCCTGGTGCGCAAGGACAATCCCAAGGGCATTGCCGACTGGGGAGACCTGATCAAGGACGGCGTTGAAGTGATCACGCCAAACCCCAAGACCTCGGGTGGCGCGCGCTGGAATTTCCTTGCCGCATGGGGCTGGGCCAAGGCACAGCCAGGCGGCAGCGACGACACCGCCAAAGAGTTTGTGGCCGAGCTCTTTCGCCATGTGCCGGTGCTTGATACGGGCGCGCGCGGCTCGACGCTGACCTTCGCCCAGCGCGGGCTGGGTGACGTTCTTCTCGCCTGGGAAAACGAGGCCTATCTCACCTTGCGCGAAATGCCCGACCAGGAATTTGAAATCGTGACGCCCTCGATTTCGATCCGCGCCGAACCGCCCGTCGCCGTTGTCGACAGCGTGGTGGACAAGCGTGGCACCCGCGACCTGGCGCAGGCCTATCTCGACTTCCTCTATGCCGACAAAGGCCAGGCAATTGCCGCGGCCAATTACTACCGCCCGTTCAATCCTGCCGCTGCTGACCCGGCGGATGTCGCTCGTTTCGCCGATCTCGATCTCGTGACCATCGATGATTTCGGCGGCTGGCGCGAGGCGCAGCCCTTCTATTTCGGCGATGGCGGGGTGTTCGACCAGATCTTTGACGGTTCCAGCCAATAAGAATCCGAAGCTGGCCAGTGCAAAGACACGGATGTGACTTTGCACTGGCGGCCACATGCGCTTATATCTCGCTTGCTGCCCGGCGCGTGCGGTACTTCATATCCCCGGGGCCTTAATCGATCCTAAGGGAGCTGTCCCTGACCAGGCCCGTGGGCTTGGACATACGGCGCCCACCTACGTGAGTAGGTTCCCGGGATCGACAGACCCACGGCCAGGGTGGCACCTTATTTTTTTCGCGGCGAGGGCGAATGACGGATAGCGGGATAGTAGAGGCCAAGGCCGGCTTGCGCAAGCAAGCCCATGAACGCCGCGCTGCGCTCTCTCCCCAAGACCGTGCCGATGCCGCCAAGGCGGTTTCGGCGCATTTCTTTTCCGGCGTCAGCTATTATGCCCAGGATGTCATTGCCGGCTATTGGCGCATACGCGACGAGCTTGATTGCCAGCCCATCCTGATCCGCCTGATGGATAGCGGGCAGAAGGTCGTGCTGCCGGTGGTGGCGGGGCCCGACCAGCCGCTCGACCTGCGCGTGTGGGAAGCCGATGCCCCGCTTTATGAAGCCGGGTTCGGTACGCTCGCCCCATCCGATCTCGCGCCCCGCGCCGTCCCCGATGTGGTGCTCATGCCGCTGCTGGGGTTTGACGCAGCCGGAACGCGGCTCGGCTATGGCGGCGGCTATTATGACCGGACGCTGGCAACGCTGGCCAAGCGCCCGAGGCTGATCGGCCTCGCCTTTGCGGCGCAGGAACTGGATCATATTCCGCGTGAGGACCACGACATTCCGCTCGATGGCGTCGTTACGGAAGATGGCGTGCGGATGTTCGGAGCGGATGCATGAGGTTTCTGTTTCTGGGAGACGTCGTGGGCCGCTCGGGTCGCGATGCGGTGAGCGAGAGACTGCCCGAACTCATCACAAGGTTTGCGCTCGATTTCGTGGTGGTGAATGGCGAGAATGCCAGCCATGGCAAGGGGTTGATCGAGAGCCATTTCAAGGGTCTGCGCGATGCGGGCGCCGATATCGTCACCCTGGGCGACCATGCCTTCGACCAGCGCGAGGCGCTGTCCTATATCGAGCGGGAATCGACGCTGATCCGGCCGATCAACTTTGCCCCCGGCACACCCGGGCGCGGGGCGATGATGGTGGAAGGGCGCAATGGGCACCGGGTGCTGGTGGTCAATGCGCTGGGCCGGGTGTTCATGCCGCCCATGGACGATCCCTTCCGCGCGGTGGAAGCGGCCATCGCCGCCTCCCCGCTGGGCGAGCAGGCCGATGCGGTGATCGTCGATTTCCATACCGAAGCGACTTCGGAAATCCAGGCCATGGGCTTTTTCCTCGATGGCCGCGCCAGCCTTGTCGTGGGGACGCATACGCATATCCCCACATCCGATCACCGCATTCTCAAGGGTGGCACAGCGCTGATGGCCGATGCCGGCATGTGCGGCGATTTCGATTCCATCATTGGGGTCGAGGCGGACGAGCCGCTCAATCGCTTCCTTACCGGCCTGCCCAATGGCCGGTTTACGCCTGCCGAGGGCGAAGCGACGCTCTGTGGTGTGGTGGTGGAGACCGACGCGCGCACCGGCCTTGCCACAAGCGTGCAGCCCCTGCGCATTGGCGGTACGCTGGCGGAAGCGCTGCCGCAGTTTCCGGCCTGACCTTCAGCAGCCCTCGCGCAGGAGGTCCTAAGGAAAGGGCTTCCCAGTTTTCCCGGAAACGCTTTATAAGCAGCGCGAAAATCGAGAATTGCTTATCCGAGGTATCGAATGGCCGGCCATTCCCACGCCAAGAACATTATGCACCGCAAGGGTAAGAGCGACGCCATACGCTCCAAGATCTTTTCCAAGCTGGCGCGTGAAATCACCGTGGCGGCCAAGATGGGCCAGCCTGATCCGGCCTTTAATCCGCGCCTACGCCTGGCCATCACCAATGCCCGCGCCCAGTCCATGCCCAAGGACAATATTGAGCGCGCGGTGAAGAAGGCCACGGGCGGCGATGCCGAGAACTATGATGAAATCCGCTATGAGGGCTATGGCCCGGGCGGCGTCGCAGTCATCGTCGAAGCGCTGACGGATAATCGCAATCGCACGGCGTCGAATGTGCGCTCCTATTTCTCCAAGAATGGCGGCGCACTGGGTGAAACTGGTTCGGTCGGCTTCATGTTCGACCGCGTCGGCGAGATCACCTATCCGACCACGGCGGGCTCGGAAGACAAGGTCATGGAGGCCGCCATCGAGGCCGGCGCCGACGATGTCGAGAGCGATGAGGAAGGCCATTATATCTACACCTCATTCGAGGGCATGGCCGAAGTCGCGGCGGCGCTGGAAAAGGTTTTGGGTGAAGCCGAGTCGGTGAAAGCCATCTGGAAGCCACAGAATGTGACGCCCATCGACGCCGAAAAGGGCGCGACGCTGATGAAGCTGATCAATACGCTTGAAGAAGACGATGACGTGCAGAACGTCTATTCGAACTTCGACATGAGCGACGAAGACGCGGCCAAACTGGCTGGCTGAGACGCGTGCCGCAGGGCAACAGAATGAATTAAGGCGGTCCAGTGGGCCGCCTTTTTCATGCGCTCTGCTTCAGTTCGATTGCCGGATGATCATCGACATGGACAATTTTCGAGCGGTTGCGGCCCGATTGTTTCGCGCCGTAAAGGCGATGGTCGGCTATGCGAAACAGCTCGGCAAAATTGGTGGTTCGTTCGAAAGCAGCGCCGCCAATGCTGACCGAGAGAGGGCAATGTAACCCGGCGGGGGCGAACATGGCCCGGTTGACGGAATAGCGGACGCGTTCGGCGATATGCTCGGCCTGGTCCTGATTGACGCCGGGCAGGAAGACCGCGAATTCCTCGCCGCCCATGCGGCCCACCAGATCCCCCGCGCGAAGGACGCCGCGGATAGAGCGGGCAATGATGGTCAGCGCCTCGTCGCCGGCGATATGGCCGTGCACATCGTTGATGGCTTTAAAGTTGTCTGCGTCGATCATCAGCAGCGCGCCATTGGGCGGCCGTTCCGCATCGCCGAGCAGGGCCTCGACCTTGGCGGTGAAGGCGCCGCGATTGAGGCAGGCGGTGAGGCTATCGGTGCGGGCGACAAGGCCGAGCCGGCGATTGAGAATGACCAGCCCGCGGACGCGCATACTCATATAGAAAAAGAGCGGCATTCCAAGCAGCACGGGCAGAATGATGGCGCTGAGGATGCTGCGCGACAGCGCTTCGGTGCCCATGTCACGGAACATGACAAAATTGAAAGTCACCGCAACAAGGGTAACGCCCAGCGTGCCGAACAGGGTCCAGCGTCCGACGCTGTTCCAGCCATGCGGTTCGGGGGGATTGCGGGAAACGATCATGCGGCCAACCTGCTCAATGCATTAATGTGAATGCCGCCGGAGGCCCGGCGCCTGAAACGGTTCGGCCTTCAAGGTGGCGTGATGCTCCACCGTCCGATCGTGTCGCCTGACATTGTCGTGTGAAGAATGCCCGCTCTGAGAGGGTCTTCGGCGCCCGGCATTGCCGAACATTTCTGGCTGGAATGCCGAGCTTTCGGGCGTGCTGTGCGATTGGTTTCGATCATAGCGTCCACTTGATCCCCTGCGTCCAGGGGTGAACCTAGGCAGCGCCCATCAACGGTTCGTTGTCAGGACCGATACAGTTTTATTCACCATTCCCATCCTGCAATTTTGTTGCTGATTTGTTCACATAGCTACTGGTAGCATGGCGCAAGCTGATACAAGGTAAGCCATGACAAACGCTGTACGAATCATCGGTATCGACCCGGGGCTTCGCCGATGTGGCTGGGGCATTATCGAGGCTGTGGATAATCGGCTGAGCTTTGTCGCGGGCGGAACGCTGACGCCGCCGATGGATGGTTCGCTGGCCTCGCGGCTGGCGGCGCTGGCTGAGGGGCTCTCTGCGGTGCTCGATGAGCACCGGCCCGATGAGGTTGCGGTGGAAGAAACCTTCGTCAATGCCGGGCCGCGTTCGGCGCTGATCCTGGGGCAGGCGCGCGGCGTGGTGTTGGTGACGCCGGCGCTGCGTGGGCTGATGGTGGCGGAATATGCCGCCAATCTGGTCAAGAAGTCCGTGGTCGGCACGGGCCATGCCGACAAGACGCAGATTGCGCTCATGGTCAAAACGTTGCTGCCGAGCGCGATTGTCAAAGGGGCGGACGCAGCCGACGCGCTGGCCATCGCCATCTGCCATGCGCATCACCGCGTTTCGGCCCGCCGCATGGGAGCCCTAGTATGATCGGCAAGCTCAAGGGGTTGGTGGACAGCTTTGGCGATGACTGGGCGCTGATCGATTGCGGTGGCGTCTGTTACGAAGTGCATTGCTCGAGCCGCACCTTGCAGGCGCTGCCGCAGGTGGGCCAGACCGCAGTGGTCTTTATCGAAACCATCGTGCGCGAAGACATGATCCGGCTTTACGGCTTTGCCAGCGATGGCGAGAAGAGCTGGTTCAACCTGCTGATGACCGTGCAGGGCGTTGGCGCGCGCGTGGCGCTGGCCATTCTTTCGGCGCTGAGCCCATCTGAGCTCTCGAGCGCGATTGCGCTGCAAGACAAGTCCATGGTGGGGCGCGCCAATGGCGTGGGGCCCAAGCTCGCCGTGCGCATCGTCACCGAACTCAAGGGCAAGGTGCCGGCCATCGGCGCAATTGATGCCGGCACGCTCGGCCTGCAGACGGCGCTGGGCGAGGGGGTGGCGGCGAGCAATGTGGCAGATGCCGTCTCGGCGCTGACCAATCTCGGCTATTCCAGCGCACAGGCTTCGGCGGCACTGGCGCGCGTCGTGTCGCGAGAGGGCGACGATACGGCGACGGAGAAGCTGATCCGGCTGGGGTTGCGGGAATTGAGTCAGTGAAACTGATGCGTTTGGGCAATCCGTGGGTCTATCTGGGCGTGACGACGCTTGTCGGGCCATTGCCGTTTCTGATTGTGGCGCTGGGGCAGTTTCCAACCAAGCGGACCATTTTTGGCGAGCCAGCAATGATTGCGCTTATCTTGCTTGCCATGATCGGGCTGGCTGGCTTTGTGCTGGCGCTGTTCTATTTCGGCCTGCTGGCGCTGTTGCAGCGGTTTCGGGGCGGCATTCTGGACTGGCAGGTGATTTCGCTTTATCTCGCCAATCCGGTGTCGATCTGGGTGCTGGTCGATTGGTATTTGCGTCGGGACAAGCTGAGCTATTTTCCGCAATGGGAAATAGCCTTGCCGATAATTGGGTTTGTTCTGTCATGGATCGTCTTCCGCATTGTGCGGGTACGGCGCAAACGGGCGAGTGAAGGGAACTGATCGCGTGACCGACCTGACTTCACCTGCCGCTGGCCGCGATGATAATCTCGATGTTTCCCTGCGTCCGACCGGGTTTTCCGAATTTGTCGGGCAGGCCGATGCGCGGGCTAATCTGGAAGTGTTCATCGAGGCCGCCAAGCGGCGCTGCGGGGCGCTGGACCATGTGCTGTTTGTCGGCCCGCCAGGGCTGGGCAAGACGACGCTGGCGCAGATTATTGCGCGTGAGCTTGGTGTCGGGTTTCGCGCTACCTCCGGCCCGGTGATTGCCAAGGCGGGGGATCTGGCGGCGCTACTGACCAATCTGGAAGAGCGCGATGTGCTCTTCATCGATGAAATCCACCGGCTCAATCCGGCCATCGAGGAAGTGCTTTATCCGGCAATGGAGGATTTTCAGCTCGATCTGATCATTGGCGAAGGGCCGGCGGCCCGCTCGGTGCGGATTGATCTGGCGAAATTTACCCTGGTCGGCGCGACGACGCGGGCGGGGCTGTTGACGACGCCGCTGCGTGACCGCTTCGGCATTCCGGTGCGGCTCAATTTTTATACGCCCGAGGAGTTGGTGCAGATCGTGACGCGCGGGGCGCGGCTTCTGGGGATGCCGATGGCGCCGGATGGGGCGATGGAAATTGCCCGTCGCTCGCGGGGCACGCCGCGCATTGCCGGGCGGCTGTTGCGCCGGGTGACCGATTTTGCGCTGGTTGAAAATGCGGGTGAAATTACCCGCGCGATTGCGGACAAGGCGCTGTTGCGGCTTGATGTCGATGCGCGCGGGCTCGACCAGCTCGACCGGCGGTATCTCACCACCATTGTCGAGTTTTATGGTGGCGGGCCGGTGGGCATCGAAACCATCGCCGCGGCGCTCAGTGAACCGCGCGACGCCATCGAGGAAATTGTCGAGCCCTATCTGCTGCAGCAGGGGTTCATCCAGCGCACGCCACGCGGGCGAATGCTGACCGGGCTGGCCTTCCAGCACATGGGCAAAACGGTGCCGCAGGGTTTTGTCGGCAATCAGGCAAGCCTGTTCGAAGAGGGCGAGGAATGAGCCGCCACGTCATCAGCTTTCCCATTGAGGGGCAGCGCTTCAATTATCGCGTCGCGGGCGTCATCATCGCCGACGGGCATGTGCTCATCTGCCGCGAGGATGATGACGATTACACCATGCTGCCCGGTGGGCGGGTCGAGCTAGGCGAGGCGAGCGCGCTGAGCCTTGAGCGGGAAATTGCCGAGGAACTGGCCATGCCCGGCGTAGTGGGGCCGATGATCGCCACCTCGGAAAGCTTTTATCGCCGCGAGGGTCAGGATTTTCACGAGCTGGGTTTTTTCTATCGGGCCGAATTGCCGGGGCAGGGGCCCAATGGCCAATCGCCCTGGCTCAAACGGCGCGATGAGGGGCATGATCTGTCGTTTTATTGGGTGAAGCTTGATGAAGCGGCGCTGGCGCCGTTCAACTTGCTGCCGCGATGGTTGCCCGCATTTCTCTGCAATCTGCCGGAGAGCCATACCCATATCGTGCATGATGAGCGCCAATCGTGAGTGATCCGAGCGACAGCGTTGCCGAAACCGTCAAGCTCAGCCGACCAGCACATCGGGCCCTGGCAGCGGCGGGCATAGTGCGCTTTGCCGACCTGGCAGCCTGGACGCAAAAAGATGTGGCGGCGCTGCATGGCATTGGCCCCAGCGCCTTTCCCCAGTTGATTGCGGCGCTGGAGGCGCGCGGGCTCGGGTTCAAGAAGCCATGAGTGTTCACAGCTTTCCCGTCCGCATCTATTACGAAGACACCGATTTTTCGGGCAATGTCTATCACGCGGCGTACCTCAAATTCTTCGAGCGGGGCCGGACCGAGTTTTTGCGTGATCTCGGCATTCACCACGCTGAACTTGCCGAGCAGGGGCTGGCCTTCGCCGTTCGGTCGATGGAGATCGACTTTGCCGGGGCGGCGCGGATTGACGACATGTTGATGGTGACGACCGAAGTGGCCGAATTTACCGGCGCGCGTCTCGCGCTCAACCAGACAATTCTGCGTGACAGCGCAATCCTCACCAGCGCCCGCGTCCTTGTCGTGGCCATTAAAACCAGCGGCGGCCCGGCGCGCCTGCCCGCTGACCTGCGTGCGCGCCTTGTTCCCGGCGGCTAGCGCGGACTCTCTTTGTTAACTCTTTGGTGACCATAAAGAGGGCAAAGGGACGTTTGTCCGGTCCCGGGTCTGCAAGTGCCCGGAATTCCGGGCATTTCTCTTAATTTTGACAGATTTGCACCCCAAGCGCACCGCGTATGGGGCCGCAGCTATGAGCCGGCCGAAAGGATCACTTCATGGAAGCCATGGATGCAGTTGGAGCAGCCGCTCCGCACGCTGACCTCTCCATCTGGGGGCTGTTCTGGGCCGCCGACCTTGTCGTCAAATCGGTGATGCTGGGCCTGCTCGGTGCATCGATCTGGTGCTGGGCGATCATTGTCGACAAGACGATCACCTATCGCCGCGCCCGCGCCGAGATGAACCGCTTTGAGCGCGTGTTCTGGTCCGGCCAGTCGCTGGAGGAACTTTACCAGCAGCAATCCGAGAAGGCGACGGGCGGGCTGGGGGCTCTCTTTGTTGCGGCGATGAAAGAGTGGAAGCGCAGCCACGAGCAGAATGCATCGAGCTTTGCCGGCGTACAGCAGCGGCTGGACAAGGTGCTCGACGTGGCCATTGCGCGCGAAAGCGAATATCTCGAAAAGCGCCTCGGGTTCCTCGCCACTATCGGTTCGGCGGGTCCGTTTATCGGCCTCTTCGGCACGGTCTGGGGCATCATGAACGCCTTCACCAATATTGCCGCCTCGTCCTCGACCAATCTGTCGGTTGTCGCCGGCCCGATTGCCGAGGCGCTGTTTGCCACGGCCATCGGCCTTGTCGCGGCTATTCCGGCAGTTATCGCCTATAACAAGCTCTCGTCGGACGCCGGCAAGATGATCGGGCGCCTCGAAGGCTTTGCCGACGAATTCTCCACCATTCTCAGCCGCCAGCTCGAAGCGCGGAGCCGCTGATATGGGCATGGGTGTCGCATCGGGCGGCGGAGGCGGCGGTGGCCGCCGCAGGCGCCGCAAGCGCAACGCGGTGATGAGCGAAATCAACGTGACGCCGATGGTCGACGTCATGCTGGTGCTGCTGATCATCTTCATGGTGGCGGCACCAATGATGACGGCGGGCGTGCCGATTGACCTGCCCCAGACCGCCGCCAATGAAATGCCAAGCCAGACGCGTCCGATCACCGTGGCGGTGACGCCCGAGGGCGGCATTTTCGTTGACGAGGCGCCGGTCAATGAGGCGGACCTTGTCACCACGGTTACCGGGCTCGCGACGCCCGAGGATCGGATCTATCTGCGTGGCGATACCACCGCCAATTATGGAACAGTCATGCGGGTGATGGGCCTGCTCTCGGCTGCGGGCTTCACAAAGATCGGGCTCGTTACCGAGCGCGAGCAATAGGCCCGGCACCATGCGCACGGGCCTTGCCGTATCGCTAACCGCCCATGTGGTCATCATCGCTCTTGGTCTTGTCACACTGGGACTGACCGAGCCGATGACGGCCAGCGTGGAGTCGATTGCGGTCGAGCTCGTGCCAATCGAGGAATATACCAATATCCGCATGGGCCAGCTCGACAGCGAGATTGTCGAGACCGACACGCCCTCACTGGTTGAATCCGACGTCCCGGCGGAACTGGCGCAGCCCACCGGCAATACCGAACAGGACCAGCCGACGCCCTCGCCGGCCGACGTGCCGACCCCAGCGCCCATTACCCAGACGGCGCCTGCCCCCGAGGTGGAGCCAGCGCCGGAACCCGAGCCGGAGCCGGAGCCAGAACCTGCGCCAGAGCCAGAACCCGCGCCGGAGCCTGAGCCGATTCCTGAGCCGGAGCCCAGGCCGACGCCCGTGGCGCCTGTGCCCCAGCCGCGTCCTGAACCTGAGCCTGAACCAGAGCCAGAGCCGGAACCGCAGCCTGAACCAGAACCGCAGCCTGAACCTGAGCCCGAGCCAGAGCCAGAACCCGAACCCGTGCCGGAAACGCCGCGTCGCGTGGCGCCGGTGCCGGCGGCGCGTCCGGCCAATCTCGAGCAGTTGCGCGAGGCCGAACGGCAGCGGCAGGCTGCGCGACAGACGCCGCCTCCGGGCCCGACACAGCCGGATTCGACTCTGGCCGACGAGATCGAGAGCATTATCAACAATGCGCCAACCACTGGCGCGACCACCGGGCAGGGCGGTACACCCACGCTTGGCGATACTACCGGCACGTCGGCGCGCCTGAGCCAGTCTGAAATTGACGGCATGGTGGCGCGGATCAAACAGAACTGGAATTTGCTGCCGAGTGACTTCAATAGCGGGTTGAATGTCACCTTGCGCCTGAACCTTAACCGGGACGGCACGTTGGCTGGTGATCCGCAGATTGTTTCGGCCCATCCGTCCACTGAGGGTGGCGCCATTGCGCGGGCGGCGGTGCGTGCGGTTACAGCGGCGGCGCGGCAAGGACCGTTCAACCTGTCCGCAGATGCTTATGACAATTGGCGCACGATCGAAGTCGAACTGCGCCCCTGACCTTGAATTTGCCCGTTTGCTGGCCAAACTGCGCCACAACGGAGAGACTGGAGACGAACCAAGATGACTCTTGTGAACCGGCGTATGGCGATGAAGCTGGGCCTGGCAGGCGGCGCCCTGCTGGCGACTGCACCCATGGCCTTCGCTCAACTGCGCATTGTGGTCGAGGGCGCCAATTTCCAGCCCCTGCCCATTGCCATCCCTGATTTCTCATCGTCCGACCCAAGCTTCGGCCGTGAGATTGCCGACATTGTGCGCGCCAATCTGCGCCGGTCGGGCCTGTTCCTGCCGCTCGATCCGGCGTCGCTGCCGGTCCAGGTAGGCGATGTGAACAATACGCCGGACTTTACTGTCTGGCGGACGGCCAATGTCGATGCGCTGGTCATGGGTTCGGTTGAGCGTGGCGGACAGATTTCGTCGTCCGTGCGCGTATGGGACACCCAGCAGGGCGCGCAGGTGGTGGGCAGCGTTTATAACAGCGACCCCAATGCGGCGCGGCGCATCGCCCATATTGTCTCCGACGCCATCTATTCGCAGCTCACGGGTGGGTCGGGCTATTTCGACACGCGCGTCATCTATGTGGCCGAAAGCGGGCCCAAGGCCAATCGTGTGCGGCGCCTCGCCATCATGGATCAGGACGGCGCCAATGCGCAGTATCTGACCGATGGCACCTCCATGGCGCTGACCCCGCGCTTTTCGCCAGGCGGCGATCTCGTCACCTATATGAATTTTGCCGAGGGCAATCCGCAGGTTTACCTGCTGCAGCTTTCGACCGGCCGGCAGCAGCGCCTCGCCAATGTCGGCGCCATGACCTTTGCGCCGCGCTTCTCGCCCGATGGCGGCACGGTGGCCTTTTCGGTGGAACAGGGCGGCGCGACCAATATCTATTCGGTCAGCACCAATGGTGGCCACCCCAGCCAGCTCACCTCGGGCGCGGCCATTGATACGGGGCCGTCCTATTCGCCCGATGGCAGCCGCATCGTGTTTGAAAGCGACCGCGGCGGCTCTCCGCAGATCTATATGATGGGTGCGGGCGGCGGTAATCCGCAGCGCGTAAGCTTCGGGCAGGGCAGCTATTCAACTCCCGTGTGGTCGCCCACAGGCGATCTCATTGCCTTCACCCGTCAATCGGGCGGCCAATTCCATATCGGCATCATGAACCCCGATGGCTCGGGCGAGCGGCTGCTCTATTCGAGCTATCACGCGGAAGGCCCGACCTGGGCGCCCAATGGCCGTGTCATCATGTTCTTCCAGGATCCGGGCGGCAATGACGGCCCGCGCCTGATGAGCGTCGACATCTGGGGCCGTGCGGCCCAGACCGTGCCGACGGAAAGCTATGCGTCCGATCCGGCGTGGTCCGGCCTCGTCGGCTAAAGCCGCGACCAGCGCAGACAGCGCGCCAAAAAAGTGCTGAAATTTTTGCCTCTCCTGCTCTTCCTAGGGGTCGGGGAGGCAAATTTTTTGGAAAATAAATATTTGAATTTCAATGATTTACACTGACCCTGCCTGATTTTTTCGGGCCAAATCACTTTTTCTTTCAAAGCGCTGAAACTCTCATTCGGTTCCTTCCGTATCTTCCTGCGTCCCACCGAAACGGATGGGAACAAGATCAAAAACAGGAAGGACTTCAATTATGACCGTCTCCCTTCGTGCACTCTCCGTCGCCGCCGTTCTCGCCTTTGGTTCGCTTTCCGGCGCTGCCGTTATCGCTCAGGACGCTCCGATGGTTGGTGGCGCCGCCATGCCGGCCACCAACAACATCATCGAAAATGCCGTGAACTCGGCTGACCACACCACGCTGGTTGCTGCCGTGCAGGCCGCTGGCCTCGTGGAAACCCTGTCGGGCCCCGGCCCCTTCACCGTCTTTGCCCCTGTGAACGCTGCTTTTGACGCGCTTCCGGCCGGCACTGTTGAAGGCCTGCTGGCTCCCGAAGCCAAGGATCAGCTGACCGGTGTTCTGACCTACCACGTCATTGCCGGCGACATTCACTCGGCTGACCTGGTCAAGATGATCAATGACAATGGCGGCGAATACAAAGCTGCTACCGTCCAGGGTGGCGAACTGACCTTCAGCCTCGACGGCGACAAGGTGAAGATCACCGACGCCAATGGCGGCACTGCCACCGTCACCATCGCTGACGTCGACCAGTCCAATGGCGTGATCCACGTTATCGACGCTGTTCTTCTGCCGGCCATGTAACCAAAGCCATCGCCACAGCGAATGGCGATAGGCAAATGGAGGCCTCGTTCCCCTAGCGGGGCCTCACCAGGACTTGACCAGCGGTAGCCGATAATCGGCGCTATGGTCAGGGCCAGACCGGCGCCGTCCCGTCCTCCCCCGACGGGACGGCGTGGTCGTTAAAAACAGGAGACTCGCCATGCAGCTCACCCGTCGCAAAATGCTCCTTCTCGGCTCTGCCGCCGTCGCGCTTTCAGCCGCAGGCCTCTGGCGACCGAATGGCGCCAGCGTGGCTTCCGAGGGCGATTTCCCCTTCAAGCTCACCGATGAGGAATGGCGCAACAAGCTCGATCCGCAGGCCTATTATGTGCTGCGCGAGCATGGGACTGAACGGGCCTTCACCTCGCCGCTCGACAATGAGAAGCGTGCCGGTGTCTTCCACTGTGCGGGCTGCGATCAGGCACTGTTTGCGTCCGAGACAAAATTCGATAGCGGCACCGGCTGGCCGAGTTTTTATACCTTCATCGACGGGGCGATCGGTACATCCGATGACAACACGCTCTGGGTGCCCCGTGTCGAGGTACACTGCTCCAATTGCGGTGGCCATCAGGGCCATGTGTTCGAGGACGGTCCGCCGCCCACGGGCCTGCGCTATTGCATCAATGGCGTCGCGCTGCGTTTTCAGCCCGCCGCTTGAAGTGCCTGATTACGCTGCCTAAATGGGTTTAGTCAGCGTCAAACAGGTTATATTCATGCTTCGCGTCAGTGTCGAAAAATATGTCGAAGGCCGCCAGGAAGCGGCCTTTTCGCTTCCTCTCGGTGTCGTGCGTTTTGCGGCCGGCATCCTGCCGCAGGCGGCCAAGCAGGGCCTGCTTAATTCGGGCATTTATCTCGACGAAATGGCCGATGCGCGCGAGGGCGACGCGCCCTATTCGCGCTGGATCGAGGTCAGCGAAAAAGGCGTGACCAAAGCGATCAAGCTGACCGTCAGCAATTGAGCCGGAAGATGCCTGCCATGCGGGCCGGGGCGTTGCGAGACGGGCTCTTCCTCCGCTAGAAGCGTGGAAGAGGTAAGCGCCCATGAAAATCACCATTGTCGAAGTCGGTCTTGTGCCGGAGCCCATCCGGCACCAGTTTTCGCCCTATCGCGATATGTTTCCGGCGGTTTTCAAGGGTCCGGGGCAGGCTTTCAGCCACGACGTGGTGAGTGTCATCAATGGCGAGGCGCTGCCCAAGGCGTCGGACCTCGAGGGCATATTGATCACCGGCTCGCCGGCCGGGGTCTATGAAGACCATGCCTGGCTGGCGCCGCTGCGGGATTTCATCCGCGAAGCCTATTCTGAAGGCACGCCGATGCTGGGCATCTGTTTCGGCCACCAGATCATGGCGGATGCGCTAGGCGGCGACGTGCGCAAGTCCGACAAGGGCTGGGGCCTGGGGCGGCATACCTATCGGGTGGTGAACCGGCCTGACTTCATGGCCGACGCGCCCGAGACGCTGTCGATTGCCTGTTCGCATCAGGACCAGGTGCTGGCGCCGCCGGCAGAGGCCGAGGTGATCCTCGCTTCCGATTTCACGCCGAATGCCGGGCTGGCTTACAAGTCAGGCCGGGCGTTGAGCTTTCAGCCGCATCCGGAATTTGCCGATGACTATACGTTGGCGCTGACCGAGCTGCGGCGCGGCAGGGCCCCCGATCCGGTTGTGGAAACAGCGGTGGCTTCGCTGGCGACGCCCTCGGACAGTGCGCTGGTCAATGGCTATATCAGGCGGTTTTTCGCGCAGTAGGCCGGATCAGCTTTCGAGCAGAAGCGCGATTTCGGTGCGCAACTGGCTGAGGCCTTCGCCCTTCTGGCTCGAGGTCTGGATGACCTGGGGATGGGCAGCCGGGCGCTTGGCAATGGCCGCCTGGGTGGCGGCGACGACCTTTTCCAGATCCTTGGCAAGGGGCTTGTCCACCTTGGTCAGAACCACCTGATAGCTCACGGCGGCGCGGTCCAGCTCGTTCATGACTGAAAGGTCATTGTCCTTGGGGCCGTGGCGGCTATCGACCAGCACATAGACGCGGCGCAGCGTGGCGCGGCCGGTGAGATAGCGATGAATCAGATTGGTCCAGGCGCGCACCTTGGGCTCGGGCGCCTTGGCATAGCCATAGCCGGGCATATCGACGATGCGCAGGTTTTCACTCTGGCTTTCGAAGATGTTGAGTTCCTGCGTGCGGCCCGGCGTGTTGGACGTGCGGGCAAGGCCCGACGTGCCGCAGAGGGCGTTGATCAGGCTCGACTTGCCGACATTGGAGCGGCCGGCAAAGGAGATTTCCACGCGATCCATGGGCGGCAGGTCGGCAATGCTGACGCAGCCTTTGACGAAGCGGAAAGGGCGCGCGAACAGCAGGCGGCCACGCTCGACGATATCGGGGGAATAATCTGGTTGGCTCATTGGTGCGGCCCTCAAAGCCGAAGCCCGCCGGTGTTGCCGGCGGGCTGAAATTGACTGTTTTGCGGATCAGCTCTTGCTGGTGTCTTCCGCCGGCTTGTCCTTGTTGCGACGGAAGCTGTCGAGGATGTTGCCAAGCAGATTCACCTCGGCGCCGTGGCGCTTCATGATGAACCATTGCTGGGTGACCGAGAGCAGGTTGTTCCAGGCCCAGTAGATCACGAGACCGGCGGGGAAGGTGCCGAGCATGAAGGTGAAGATCACCGGCATCCAGTTGAAGATCATCGCCTGGGTCGGATCCGGCGGCGGCGGATTGAGCTTCATCTGCACCCACATGGTGATGCCCATGAGCACCGGCCAAACACCCAGATGGAGGAACGAGCCGAACAGGGGAACGCGGGTCGGATCCCATGGGATCAGGCCGAACAGGGTGAAGATATTGGTCGGATCGGGCGCGGCCAAATCCTGAATCCAGCCAAAGAACGGTGCGTGGCGCATCTCGAGCGAGATAAAGATAACGGTGTAGAGCGCGAAGAAGACCGGGATCTGGATCAGGATCGGCCAGCAGCCGCTGAGCGGATTGATCTTTTCCTTCTTGTAGAGCTCCATCATGGCCTGCTGCTGGGCAGCACGGTCATCCTTGAGGCGCTCCTGAATGGCCTTCATTTCCGGCTGCACGCGGCGCATGGCGGCCATGGAGGCATAGGAGCGGTTGGCCAGCGGGAAGAAGATGGCCTTGACGATAACGGTCACCGCCAGGACGGCGAGGCCGAAATTGCCGAGGATGCCGTAGAGCGTCACCAGCAGCCAGTGCATGGGCTTGGTGATGAAGTGGAGCCAGCCCCAGTCGATCAGCAGTTCGAGCCGGTCAAAGCCATAGGTGCGCTCGTAGGAATTGATGACGGCTTCTTCCTTGGCGCCGGCAAAAACATAGGCTTCATGGCTGACGGTGCTGCCAGCGGTCGCGATGACGGGCGTCGTTTCCACATAATTGGCCTGATAGACATTCAGGCCATTGGGCTGAGAGAAGGCGAAGCGGGCATTGATATTGGTGCCAGCCTTGGGCAGCACGGCGGTGGCCCAGTATTTGTCGGTGATGCCGAGCCAGCCTGTGGTCGAAGCAATGTCGACCTGCTTGTCGTTCTCGATATCGTGGTACTTGCGCGCGACATAATTGTTCGAACCCAGAACGCCGATCAGGCCTTCATGCTGGATGAAGAAGTTCTGGACCTTGGGCATTCCGTGACGGACGACACGGGCAAAGGGGAAGAGCGCAACGTCGCCCGAGCCATTGTTCTCGATGCTCTGGGTGACGGTGAAAAGATAATAATCGTCGAGCGCAAAGGTGCGGCGGAAGACAAGACCCTGGCCATTGTCATAGCGCAGCGTGACCGGCGTTTCCGCAGTCAGCGTCGTTGCGTCGCCTTCGACCTGCCAGCGCGTCTGGCTGTCGGGCAGGGTGATATTGGTGCCGCCGGCGGCAACCCAGCCCTGTTCGATGAAATAGGCGCCGGGCGAACCGGCGGGAGAGAGCAGGGCGATGATGGGAGAATCGGGCTCGACCGTTTCGCGGTACTGCTTGAGTTCGAGATCGTCGATCTTCGCGCCGGTCAGGTTGATCGAACCTTCGAGGTCGAGCGTCGAAATGCTGACGCGGTCGGAAGCGGCGAGAGCGCTGGTGCGATCAGCAAAGGTCTGGGTGCCATCGTTCGTTGCAACAACGGGGGTGCCATCGGGGCTGGTCTGCGGCACGGCCAGATTGGCATTGGCCTCGGCCTGCTGGGCAGCGGCGGCCTGGGCCTGCTGCTGGGCTCGTTCCATCTGCGGTTGGGCGATAAAGAACTGCCAGCCAAACAGCACGATCATGCTGAGTACAATTGCCAGGATCACATTGCGATTGTCAGAGTTCATGGTCAGGCGTTCCGTTGGCCGTGGCCGGGAGAGTTACGTTTCTGGCCCGCATTTTGGTCGTGGACGCGGGTAATGAGGCCACCGAGATCGGCGACAAGCCGGGAGAAGGGCAGGCCAAGGGCCTCGCGCCGTGCCAGCAGTACATAGTCATGGTTGGCGCGGAAGTCATCGGCGCAAGCTGCCGCAGCGGCGCGCAGGCGGCGCTTGATGCGGCTGCGCTCGGGCGCATTGCCGACCTTCTTGGTAACAGTGAAGCCAACACCGGGTTCGGCTTCCTCAACCGGCACAACCTGTAATCCAAACGCAGAACGCCCGGCGCGATTGCCCCGGGCGGCCCTCAAAAACTGGGAGCGCCGCTGTAAACGGCGCAGGGTTTTGCTCGAAGGGGTCATGGCCGTCATCCGGCCATAAATCCTCAGGCCGACAGCTTCTTGCGACCGTCGCGGCGGCGGCGATTGAGAATCGCACGGCCGTCCTTGGTGGCCATACGTGCACGGAAACCGTGACGACGGGCACGCACGAGCTTGCTGGGCTGGTATGTACGCTTCATGACATCAGACCGCGCGGGGCACGGTTCCTCTATTGGCTGCTGCTTTAGCAGAAATCGGTCTTGCCGGTGGAGCGGGCCACACCGGCTTGGGTTGGTGCGGTCTATAGGGAAAAGTGGGGGGCAAGTCAACGCGCCAGACACGGTTCGGCGGGCTTGTCCCGACAGTTGTCAATCTGCCCATATGCCCGCATAAGAGCACAATCGTTTGTGGCCTGTGGCGGACATGGCTGAGTTTTCACGACCCGATCTCTGTATCATCGGCGCCGGAGCGCTGGGAATAGCTTTGGCCCTTCAGGCAAGGCAGCTTGGCGCATCGGTCGTTCTGGCCGATAGAGGCGCGCCCGAGCCCGGAGACCAGCCGCAGCGGGCGCTGCGCACGGCAGCCCTCTCGGCCAGTGCCGGCTTTGTCGGCGGCTTGCGGCGCGGGGCTTCACTCGGTCTTGGATCGGTCGAGGCCAAGATCAGCTTCAAGGGCATTCAGGAACGCGTGTCGCAGGTGGTGCTGGACCGGGCAGTGCTCGACAGCAAGGAACGCCTGGCCGCGCTCGATATCGACGTGCTGTCGGGCCATGTGCAGTTCGTCGACCCCAAAATGGTCCAGGTGGGCGAGGCACAATTGCGTCCGCGCCACGTCATCATTGCCACGGGCGGCAAGCCTGTCGTTCCGGAGATTCCGGGACTGGAAGACATCGCCTTTTTCGATACCGACAGCATCTATCTGAATCTGCGCAAGCTCACCCATCTGCTGGTGATCGGCGGCGATGCCGAGGCCTTTGTACTTGCGCAGGCGCATCGCCGGCTGGGCTCGGAGGTAACGCTGGTGCCGCAGGGCGGCATCCTGCCCGGCCATGACGCCGAATCGGTGGACCTGTTGCTGCAGGCGCTTGAGGCTGAGGGTCTCAAGATCATCCGCGACGGCACTGTGCGCGCCATCCAGCCGCGAGCGCAGGGCACGGGCGTCATGCTGGCTCATGACAATGGCACGAGTGAAACGCTCGATGTTTCGCATGTGCTGGTGTCGATGGGCCGCGTGGCCGATATTGGCGGCATTGGTGCAGAAAAGGCCAGGCTGCGCCCGGTTCCGGGCGGTGTGGCCAATTATGCTGCTGGCTCCCTGGGGCAGACATCGAACCGCATGGTGCGCGTGGTGGGCGCTGCTGCAGGCATTGAGCAGTGGCATCAGGCGCTGGCGCATGGCCGCGCCGTAGTCGAATCCGTGATTGTCGGTGGCACGCGCCAAAAGGTGCCAGTGCAGCCCCGCCTGGTCATGACCGAACCTGCGCTGGCGCAGATCGGGATGTTGCCGGGCATGGATGGCAAGGCAAAGCCCAGCCGAGTGCTGGTGCGCGCCAATTTCAGCGAGAATGACAAAGCGCGGGCGATGGGGCTTGGCCATGGCAGCGCCAGAATTGTTGCCAGTGCCGACGGGCAGGTTCTCGGCGCCAGCGTGATTGGCCCCGATGCCGGCGAGCTGGCCGGCGTGCTGGCGCTTGCCATGGGCAAGCGGGTTACTCTCGCCGATATGGCCGATCTGGCCGTGCCCCATCCCAGTCTCATGGGGATGCTGGTGACACTGGGGGAAAACTATTTGGCGCTGCGGCCCGTATCTTCATGGACGGCACAGGCGCGCAAGCTGCGACGAATGCTGCCCTGGTAGGTTGACGGGCTGTTGCCGGCGCCAACCTTGTCCTAATGTCGGAGCACGATGTCAGACGATCCACAGGTCATGCAGGGCCGGTTTTCCGGCCTATCGAACAAGCTGATTGCCACGATTATCGGGGTGATCCTGCTTGTCGAGATCGTCATCTACCTGCCTTCGCTCGCCAGCTTTCGCGCCACATGGCTGGATGACCGGCTGCGGGTGGGCGTGGTGGCGGCGCGGGTGCTCGATGCGGTGCCCGATGTTATGGCCTTGCCGCGCAACCTGACCGACCGATTGCTGGCCTCGGCCGGCGCCAATGCCATTGTCTATCGCCGCGCCGGGCAGAGCCAGCTGATCGAACTGGCCGAGCCCGTGATGCCTGATGTGGTGGTGACCGCCGATATGCGCCAGCGCGATTTGGCCACGCTGATCATCGGAGCGCTCGACACGCTCTTTGCCGGGCCGGGGCGCACCTTGCGGATTGTCGGCGAGGGCGATCTCGACGAGAGCCTTGTCGAATTGCTGATGCCCGAGGACCCGCTGCGCCGCGACATGCTCGACTATTCGCGCAATATCGTCCTCGTCTCGCTCGGCATCGCCACCATAACGGCGCTCGCGCTTTACATGCTGGTGAGCCGTCTGTTCATCGACCCGGTGTTGCGCCTGGCCAACAATATGCTGGCCTTCCGCAAGGCGCCGGAAAACGCGGCACTGATCCTCACCCCCTCCACGCGACGCGACGAAATCGGCATTGTGGAGCGCGAACTGGCGGCCATGGAGCGCGAACTTTTTTCCATGCTGCGCCAGCGCAGGCATCTGGCCGATCTGGGGCTGGCCGTCGCCAAGATCAATCACGACCTGCGCAATACGCTGACCTCGGCACAATTGCTGTCCGATCAGGTGGCGACACTGGATGACCCCAAAGTGCAGCGGCTGGCGCCGCGCCTTGTGACTACGCTCGACAAGGCTATCGGCTTTGCCCAATCGGTGCTCGATTATGGCCGCGAGGCCGCCTCACCGCCCAGCTTTGCCCCGGTGGACCTGCGCAATCTGGTCGAAGATGCAGCCTTCGAGGCGCGGCTCTCGGGGCACCCGCATATCACCTTCACCAATGCCGTGCCGGACGCGCTGATCGTTCAGGCTGATGCAGGGCAGATGGGCCGGGTGCTGGTCAATCTGCTCAAGAATGCGCGCGAGGCTTTGGAAAACGAACGGGCGGAACAGGGCCCGCATTCGGTCGAGGTCAGCGCGGTCAATCACGGCGACAAGGTTGTCCTTTCCATCGCCGACGATGGCCCCGGGCTGGCGCCCAGGGCGCGCGAGAACCTTTTTGTCGCATTTGAGGGCTCGGCCCGATCCGGCGGAACCGGCCTTGGCCTCGCCATTGCGCGCGAAATCACCGAGGCCCATGGGGGCCAGCTGGTGCTAGCAGAAGCCGAGAAGGGCGCGCGGTTTGAGCTTACCCTGCCCATGGACCGGGCCACTCCCTGATCTTTGCCGCAGGAATTTCGCATCCCCGCTTGCAATGGTCCAGACAGCCATGTATGGGTTGCCCCGCTTGGGGATCGGAGGCGTTTCGCCCCTTTCCCCACAGCCCGCCGCATAGTCGGCCTGCGCGCCCGTAGCTCAGCTGGATAGAGCACCAGACTACGAATCTGGGGGTCAGGAGTTCGAATCTCTTCGGGCGCGCCATTCTCGTGCAAAAGTGGGCACCATTGCGCGCGCGGAATCTTCCCCGTCGGAAACGGCTTTGAAAAGTTGGTCTTTTGGTCCGCAGATGCGGATGTGACCCTTGCCGATGGTGACCTTGCTGACAAACATGTGCAGCCACATGCGTCGGAACGATGGGTCAGCGTCCCGGAGGCGGCGACGGATTCCCGACGAGAAACGACGGATCATGGCGGGCGACAGTTCCGCCTTAGCACTCCTGCGTTGGCGCAAGGTGTCCGTCGTCAGATGCTTTGGCCCAGACCGGCGTTTTGATTAGCGGAGAGTCCTGCTCGTCATTGGGTTGATATTATGCGGCGAGGCTGGCGTGCAGCAAGCGGCGATGCTGGATGGTT
>JAEYTY010000169.1 GCA_023433775.1 Pseudomonadota bacterium
GGGGCAGGGCACGCCCAAGATCGATGCACTCTGCCGCGATGGCAAAAAGGCGATGTGGGCCGGGATCCGGGCGGTAAAGTCTGGCGCGCCGCTGGCCGACATCGGCGATGCTATCGGCAAAGTGGCAAAGAAGGGCGGCTATACGCTGATCCGCAATCTCGCCAGCCATGGCGTCGGCGACAGCCTGCACGACGAGCCGGGCGAAATCCCCACCTGGCCCGACCGCTCCGAGCGCCGCCGCATGACCAATGGCCTCGTTTTCACCATCGAACCATTCCTGTCGATGGGCGGACGCATGGCGGCGCAGAAGTCGGAAGACGACGAATGGACGCTGATCAGCGATCCGCCGGCGCTATGCGTGCAATATGAACACACCGTGGTGGCGACGCCGCGCGGTGCAATTGTCGTCACCGTTCCAGCCTAAAGCCAGATCAGAAGCAGCGGTCCGAGGACAATCAGCGCGACCGCCGCGATGAACCGCAGCCCACCCAATTGGCGCAGGCTTGCGAGGCTCAATATCGTCGAAAGCAGGAGGAAACCGGCCAGCGCAATGAGGGCGGGTGTCAACGGCTGCAGATAGAGGGATGCATTCTCGGTGATCTGCAGAAAGACCATGTGGCCGACCGAAAAGCCGATCAGCGCCACGATCACCACGGCGACGGCCTTGGCGGTGATCAGAAGAGCGCTGTCGATCATGCGGCTATCGATGATGAGGGCGAGGCCGCTGGCAGTGACATGGACGGCTGCCAGAGTGGCAAAGACCTGGCTCTCCGCCAGCAGCGGCACCAGTTCCGGCGGGGCGTTCAGCGGGAGAGAGCCGATCATTGGTAGATCAGCCCCATATTGGGCCAGCAGCAGGATCACATAGAGCATGACCAGCGTGCTGGCGGCAAAGACCACCAGCGTTGCCGCCAAAACTTTCAGCAGATCTGTCGTATCCTGTGACATGCGCCCCCGCCTTGTTCGTCGCCTGATATTACGCGACGCGCCCGATTCTCACAGGCCGCGACCGCGCAGCCGATGCAATTGGGGCTTTGATGCGGGCACAGGGAGTGCCGCAGGCCGAAAGACGCGTATTGGTTTGCGAAATTCCTCGCTCAATTCCCCCGCATCGGCGCGGTTATCGAGTTCTGCATAGGGGTCAGGGTCAAGGCAGCCAGGTTGCGGCAATTTTTATGCTGTCAGGGTTTGAGGAATGGTCGTGTCATGCTTGTGCGAAGGCAGAACGTCAAGGCGGGCGTTGCCTTTCAGGATTATCCTGACTAACAGGGTATGGTTTTCCGGCCCAGCCAGTCCGCCTTTCCTGGCAGGCTGGTTTTTCTAAAGCAGGCTAGTTCCATGTTGCGGCGTTTCTTTGGCTATTACCGACCCTATACCGGACTGTTCATCCTCGATTTCGTCTGTGCCGTCGTCGCGGGTTTGCTGGAACTGGCCTTCCCGCTGGCGGTGGCCTATGTCATCGACCAATTGCTGCCGACATCGAACTATGGCCTGATCCTCGCGGCGGGCGGTGGCTTGCTGGCCGTTTATCTCACCAGCGCCGCGCTCAAAGCCGTGGTCAATTATTTCGGCCATGTTCTGGGGGTTTCCATTGAAACCGACATGCGCCGCCAGGCCTTCGACCATCTGCAAAAGCTCAGCTTCCGCTTTTTCGACAACAACAAGACCGGGCACCTCATCACCCATGTCACCAAGGATCTCGAGGATGTGGGCGAGGTCGCGCATCATGGCCCCGAGGACGTTTTTATTGCCGTCATGACCTTTATCGGCGCCTTTGCGCTGATGTTCATGACCAACTGGAAGCTGGCCCTGATCACCACCGTGCTAGTGCCTGTCGCGACGCTGCTGATCGGCCGCTATGGCACGCGCATGACTCTCAATTGGCAGGAATTGTTCGGTCGGGTCGGCGAATTCAACGTGCGTGTCGAAGAGGCAATTGGCGGCGTTCGCGTCGTAAAAGCCTTCGCCAACGAGCAATTTGAATCGCGCCTGTTCGACCATAGCCACAGAGCCTATCGCGCCACCAAGCTGCAGGCCTATGCCATCATGACGGCCAGCATTGCGATCACCTTCCTCTCGACGCGGCTGGTGCAGTTGGTTGTGCTGCTGGCGGGCGCATGGCTGGTGGTCACAGGTGAGCTGTCCTATGGCGGCTTTGTCAGTTTCCTGCTGCTGGTCGAAGTGTTTCTCGGGCCCATCGACAAGATCACCAGCGTGCTCGAAAGCTACCCCAAGGGGATCGCGGGCTTCCGCCGCTTCTGCAAGCTGATCGATACCGAGCCCGATGTTGCGGACCGTGCGGGCGCGATGGTCGTTGAACGGTTTCAGGGCCATATCCGCTATGAAAACGTGACCTTTGCCTATGATTCCGGCCGTGTGGTGCTGGGCGGGATTGAACTTGATATCGGAGCCGGCGAGACTATCGCCATTGTAGGGCCGTCCGGCGCGGGCAAGACGACGTTGTGCTCATTGCTGCCGCGCTTTTATGAGCCAACCTCGGGCCGTATCACAATTGACGGCCACGATATTGCCGACATGACGCAGGCCTCGCTGCGGCGCCAGATCGGCGTTGTGCAGCAGGACGTATTCCTGTTCGGCGGAACGCTGCGCGAGAACATCGCCTATGGCGATCTCAATGCATCGGACGAAAGCATTATGGAAGCGGCGCGGCGGGCCCGGCTGGAAGATGTCATCGCGGGTCTCCCCGCGGGGCTGGATACGGTGGTCGGCGAACGCGGCGTCAAGCTTTCGGGCGGCCAGAAACAGCGCGTCGCCATCGCCCGCATTTTCCTCAAGAACCCGCCCATCCTGATCCTCGACGAGGCAACTTCGGCGCTGGATACGGCAACGGAAGCGGCCATCCAGCAATCGCTGGCCGAACTTTCATCGGGCCGGACAACGCTGGTCATCGCCCACAGGCTGGCAACCATCCGCCACGCGGACCGCATTGCCGTGCTGACCGAGGATGGCATTGTGGAGCAGGGACCGCATGACGAACTGATCGCCAGCGATGGCGTCTATGCGGGGCTGCACGCGGCCCAGCAGTTGGGTCTGGTGGGGTAAGGAAGGGGAGTGGTACGCCGGGTGGGGTTCGAACCCACGACCATTCGATTAAAAGTCGAATGCTCTACCACTGAGCTACCGGCGCAAATTGATCGCCCTGTGGCGTCGCGGCGGAAAATAGCGGGACTTGTCAGCCTGTCAACCGGCAATCGCCAGCTTCAAAGCTCAAGTTTTTGTCCGGCATAGGGCATAGGGACGCAGGAGATCGAAACGCGCTCTAGCCGCTGGCACAAGGCAGTGGCCTCGCTGAGGGCGCTGATTGGGCCAACAACGATGCGTTTGCGGTCGCTGCCCGCTTCATCGACCAAGACCGGCGTTAGCCCGAACAGCAGTGGACCAAGCTTGGTGGTAAGGTCACCCCATTGCGACGCGGTCTGGGATTGCGCCACCCCGGCACCGATCGCGATGCCATAGGCGCCCTCATCGGGCGGGACGGCGGGCGCCGTGCTTTCGACCGGCTCCGGCAGCGGCTGGGCCGCCACCGATTGGTCCATCGGCGTCTGGCGCACCACCACAGTGCCGCCCTGCGCCTCGAAGGTCTCAGAATTGCCGGTGCCGATAGAGGCCGTGAGGTTGGTGCGGTCGATGGACGAGCCCGCAGGCAGAGCCTCAAGGATGCGCGGCAGACTGACCTCAAGCGCGCCCACGCGGCGTGTCATTTCATTGCCGGATTGCTCTTGGAGAGAAAAACGGCTGACCAGCAATTCGTTTTCGCGCCGGAGCTGGCTGGCCTCGGCACTTAATTCAGCCACCTGGCTGCGCAATTGTTCGAGCGAGCCGCCCCCCAGGCGGGTCTTGTGCAGACCGGCAAGAACGCTGTTTGGGACGAGAGCAGAAATATTGGCGCCGAACACCGCAAGCGCACCGCAAACAAGCGCTATGGCACCCCAAAGGGCAACATCCGATTGCTTGAATTGTTCCGATGCTTTAGCCAAAACGACACTTCCCCGCGACGCCAAGCGAATCGCAAAACATCACAGGCACAGATTGGGCTTTTTGTTAGCAGTTCGCCAACTCTTGGGGCCCATTAAATTGTGAACATGCCCCGCGAAAACGAATGCCGGCGGAGAATATGTCATGACTGAACTGCTCTCGATCATCCTGGCGGCGGGCGAGGGGACGAGGATGAAATCCGCACTCCCGAAGGTGCTGCATCCGGTCGGCGGCTTGCCCGTGGTCAGCCATGTGCTGCGCACGGTGCAGGCGCTTGGTTCACAGGTGGCGGTTGTCGTGGGGCCGGACCATGCCGCAGTGGAGCAGGCCGTAGCGCGATTCGAAGCTGGCGCGCATATCGCCCGGCAGACCGATCGCCTCGGCACGGCACACGCTGTGCAGCAGGCGCGCAGCGCTTTTGAAGCAGCGTCCGGGCATGTGCTGGTGCTCTTTGCCGATACGCCGCTGGTCACCGGGGCAACGGTCTCAAGCATCATCGAAAAGCTGGACGCTGGCGCTGACATCGTGGTCGTCGGGTTCCGACCGGACAATCCGACTGGCTATGGGCGGCTGCTGACAGAAAATGGCCACGTGCGTGCCATTCGCGAGCATAAGGACGCCAGCGAAGACGAGCGCAAGATTGGTCTCTGCAATTCCGGCATCATGGGTTTTCGCGCAGAAACGCTGCGCTCGGTGATCGACCGCATCGGCAATGAGAACGCCAAGGGCGAGTTTTACCTCACCGATGCCGTCGGGCTGGCTTCTGGAGACCAGCGTCGGGTGGATTTCATCGAGGCTGACGCCAAGGAACTGGTCGGCGTCGATAATCGCGTGAAGCTCGCCGAGGCCGAAGCGACGTTCCAGGAATTCAAGCGGACCGAGGCCATGGAGGCCGGCGTGACGCTACGTGACCCGGCAAGTGTCTGGTTTTCCTGGGATACTGAACTCGGCCGCGACGTGACGGTGCACCCCAATGTTGTGTTCGGCCCCGGGGTGCGGGTGGGCGACAATGTCGAAATCCGCGCCTTTTGCGATATCGAGGATGCGGTGATTGGCGCCGGCGCAAGTATCGGTCCCTTCGCGCGCATTCGCGGCGGGGCGGAGCTGGGGCCGGATGTGCACCTGGGCAATTTCGTTGAAGTGAAGAAGTCGCGCATTGGCGCAGGGACCAAGGCGGGCCATTTGAGCTACCTTGGAGATGCCGTAATCGGCAGCAATACCAATATCGGCGCGGGGACGATCACCTGCAATTATGATGGTGTAAACAAAGACCAGACAATCATTGGCGACGATGTGTTCATCGGCTCCAATGCGTCACTGGTTGCGCCTGTGAGCATTGGCGACGGGGCCTATACGGCCTCGGGAAGCGTGATCACGGAGGATGTGCCGGCAAATGCCCTTGCAT
>JAEYTY010000099.1 GCA_023433775.1 Pseudomonadota bacterium
GTTCTTGGGCTTCATCTGTTCGGCGCCTGGACGAGCGGTCCAGAATTTGTAGGCGATGTAGAGCAGGTAAGCTGCGCCGACCCACCGGATGAGGATAAAAACCGGGCCGAACCAGGTGGCAATGGCAGCAAGACCAAATACCGCAAAGACGAAATAAACGAGGTCTCCCGCCAGAATGCCGATGACCATGGGGAAGGCGCCCTTGAAGCCGCCACCAAGGGCGCGGGCGACAACTGCGGCCACCCCGGGCCCGGGTACCAATACCGCAATTGCATAGGCAAGGGTGAACGTGGCGAGGGTGAAGATGTCCATTTTTGGTCGTCCGGCTGGGAGGTGAGCGGACACTACTCCCGCGGTTGCGGGTTTGCCAGTGGATGGTTGACGCAGGCACAGGAGAGACTATTTATGTCTCATCGCAACCCGACCGGACGGTTCCCAATGGATCGCATTCTCAACGCAAAGCCACTCTGCCTTGCCCTTGGGGATAATTCGATTCATGTCTGCATCCGTTACGATTTCGCGTCTCAGCTATACCGGCCCTGACGGCCAGTCGCTCTTTTCCAATCTTGACGTCAGTTTCGGGCCCGGGCGAACCGGGCTTGTGGGGCGCAATGGTGTGGGCAAGACCACGCTGTTGCGGTTGATTTCTGGCGAACTCCTTCCCGCGTCGGGCACAGTCAGCGTATCCGGCAAGCTTGGCGTGTTGCGCCAGCAGGTGCAGCCTGGGCCCGGCGAAACCATTGCCGACCTGTTTGGTGTTCGGGCCGGCCTTGAACTGCTGGCGCGCGCGCTGGCGGGGGCGGCCGATGCCGATGAATTGGCAGAAGCGGACTGGACGCTGGAAGCGCGCCTCGATGAGGCGCTGGCGCGGCTGGGATTGGCGGCAAACGCTGATACGTTGTTGTCAACACTGTCTGGCGGACAGCGAACGCGGGCGGCGCTTGCGGCGCTGGTTTTCGGAGCGCCGGACATAATCCTGCTGGATGAGCCGACCAACAATCTCGACGCTGCAGGGCGGGATGCTGTCGCTATGATGCTTGTTGGGTGGCGTGGCGCGGCGATTGTCATCAGCCATGACCGGCAGTTGCTTGAGGCGATGGACAATATTGTCGAACTGACGGGACTGGGCGCCACAAGCTATGGCGGGAACTGGAGCCATTATCGCGAGCGTAAGGCACTGGAGCTGGCTGCAGTTCAACACGATCTCGACGTGGCGGAGCGGCAGGTGCGCGATGCGGCCCGAGCGGCACAGGAATTGCGCGAAAAACAGGACAGGCGAGACGCTGGCGGGCGAACGAAGGCCGCAAAGGGCGACATGCCCAAAATCCTCATGGGTGGCCTTAAACGACGCGCGGAAGAAACATCCGGTTCCCTTGATCGGTTGGCCGAAAGGCAGGCCGATGCGGCTGCCGCACAGGCGAGAGATGCACGCGCCAGGCTTGAGGTTATGGCGCCGTTCTCTGTCAGTATCGCGTCCAGTGGTCTGCCTGCCGGAAAGGTGGTGCTGAAGGCCAGTGGGCTTACAGGCGGATATGATGTGGCTAGGCCTATCGTGCGTAATTTCGAGCTGACCATGATCGGTCCGGAGCGTGTGGCCTTGGTTGGCCCGAATGGAGCGGGCAAGACGACCCTGCTCAATCTGCTGACCGGCTCACTCGTGCCGACAGATGGATCCGTTCAAATGGGTGGGCCCGTGGCGCTGCTCGACCAGCAGGTAGGCCTGCTTGATCGAAAGCAGAGCATTGTTGATAATTTTCAGCGGCTTAACCCCGAAAGTTCAGTCAATGATTGCCGGGCGGTTCTCGCTGCCTTCAAGTTTCGAAACGATGCAGCGCTGCAGATTGTGGGAACGCTGAGCGGCGGCGAGATGCTGCGCGCCGGGCTTGCCTGCGTGCTGGGTGGCAAAACGTCACCCATGTTGCTGGTTCTGGATGAGCCCACGAACCATCTCGACATCGAAGCCATCGAAGTGGTGGAGGCGGGGTTGCGCGCGTTTGACGGCGCGCTGCTCGTCATCAGCCATGATCCGGCATTTCTCGATGCCATCGGGATTCAGCGGGAGGTGCGGCTGGGTTGAGGCAACCTATCGAGGCAATGCGAGGTGATGGGCCATATGGGGCCCAATGGCATGATCAGGATGGGTATTGCCATCCTGATCTTCATCGTTGTCGGCGGGACCGCGTTCTATTTTCTCAATGGCTGAGCGCGGTTACGGAAGCCGGGCGAGACGCTCAGTGAGAAGCTTGTAAAAGCCATCAGCATTGCCCGTGCGCATCCAGGTGGCGTTGTAGGCGCGGCCGGAGACGTGCCAATAGTCGGTCACAGTCATGCCCATGGTCAGCTCGCTGGCGGTTTCGATGGTGACATTGCAGTGGCGCCCTTCGAAGAGGGCGGGCTGGAGCAGATAGGCAATCACCGTCGGGTCGTGGAGCGGGGCGCCATCCCAACCGTATTTCTTGAGGTCGAAGCCTTCCGAGAAGGTCAGCATGTCATAGACGGCCTGGCCGCTCTTGTTGCCTAAGGCGCGGATTGCGTCGAGGCGAGCGGGCGTGGACTGGATCATGTGCGTGACGTCGAGCGACTGAATTGTGATCGGCGCACCGCAGCGCATGACGACATCGGCTGCGTCGGGATCGACATAAATGTTGAATTCGGCGGCCGGGGTGATGTTGCCCACTTCGAAATAGGCGCCGCCCATCATGACGATTTCCTGGATGCGCCCAGCGATGGCCGGCTCCTTGACCAGCGCCATGCCGATATTGGTCAGCGGCCCGAGCGTGCAGAGGGTAATGGTCTTGGGCGCGGCATTCATCAGCGTTTCGATGATGTAATCAACGCCATGCTGGGCTTGAAGGGGAATGGTGGGCTCGGGCAGGTCGGGCCCATTGAGGCCGGTGTCGCCATGGACATGCTCGGCAGTGACAAGGACGCGCCGCATGGGGCGCGAGCAACCGGCATAGACGGGAATGTCGGTGCGGCCCGAGAGCTCGACGACCTTGCGGGCGTTCTTGGCGTTTTGGGCGAGGCCGACATTGCCGGCTACGGCGACGATGCCCAGCACGTCGAGCTCTTCCGGCGAGGCGAGAGCAAGCAATATGGCGACGGCGTCATCCTGGCCGGGATCGGTGTCGATGATGATCTTGCGGGACATAGAAACTCTTTGACGATTCTTGTTGGCTTTCTTCGAACTTACCCAAGCCCCATGGCGTGGTCGACTGGACAAAAGTGACCGCCGGAACGAAAGGGCATGGCTGGCGTTTGAATGGCTCAGGCACAACCCGGACATTCAGATGCGCACATCCCGCTCA
This sequence comes from Pseudomonadota bacterium, assembly GCA_023433775.1. Lineage (GTDB taxonomy): Bacteria > Pseudomonadota > Alphaproteobacteria > Rhizobiales > Devosiaceae > Devosia. The sequence goes on from JAEYTY010000099.1 coordinate 3,309, forward strand.
GCGGCCAAATCGGACATAATCAACGAAAGCCAGTTTGAGCGGGTTTTGAATAATTCTGCACGGTTTGGCGTCATTGCCATTGCCCTGGCGGTTGCGCTCACCGCCCTGCAGATGGGCAAGGTGTTTCTGGCCCCGGTGACGCTGGCTGTTATCGTTGGCCTGATGTTTGGGCCGGTGGCCGATCGGGTTGAGCGTTTTGGCGTTCCGCCCGCGCTTTCGGCCGGCGTCGTAGTATTGCTCCTGCTCAGCGTGATCGCGACTTTTGCGATCCTTTTTGCGGTGCCGCTCAGCGAATGGGTGGCGCGGGCGCCGCTCATCTGGGATAAGTTGCAGTCGCAGCTCGCCAATCTGCGCGAGCCGCTGCAGGCTGTGAGCGATTTCCAGGCCCAGGTCGGCGCAATCCTCGGTACGCAGGGGGCGATGTCTGTGACGGTTGAGGACGGCAGTACCATGACTGGTGTGGCCATGCTCGCACCGGCAATTGCCGCGCAGGTGCTGATATTTCTCGCCAGTCTCTATTTCTTCGTGGCGACACGCGACCATATCCGCATTTCCGTGCTGTCGCTTTGCGTGACGCGGAAAACGCGCTGGCGTACGGCGCATGTTTTCAGAGATGTGGAGCAAAAGGTCAGCCGGTTCCTGCTTTCGGTGACGATGATCAACCTGTGTGTCGGTGCAGCGGTCACACTGGCGATGTGGGTCATCGGGATGCCCTCGCCGTTCCTGTGGGGCGCCATGGCGGCAGTGCTTAATTATATTCCCTATGTCGGGCAGGCCATCATGGCGCTGGTGCTGCTTTCGGTCGGCCTCGGGACACAGACCGATCTCGAACAAATCTTGCTGCCGTTGGCCTGCTATCTCAGCATCAACTTTGTGGAAGGACAGATTTTTACGCCCCATTTCATGGGCAAGACGCTGACCCTCAATCCCTTTATTATTTTCCTCTCCATCACCTTCTGGATCTGGGCATGGGGCCCGGTCGGCGGCCTCGTCGCAGTGCCGTCCCTACTCATCGCGCAGTCGATCATCAGTCATGCCTTGCCCTCGAGGCCCGTCCAGCCGAAGCGCCCGGTGCGTCGGACAAAGGCCATGACCGATCGCGAGGTTTTGCTGGCCAACGCTGCTCAGGTCATTGCCGAGCAGCGCGAGGATGAAGAGGGCGAGGCGCGAAAGAGCGAGCGCCTAGAGCCGCCAAAGGGCACCGCGCCGACAGGTGTGGAGCCTGCCACCAGCTAATTGCCAGCGTTCGCTATTTCAGCGCCCATACCAGTCATGCGGCCTTCCTGCTTGACTGGACCAGTCCGCGCGCACAAGTGTCGTGATTGCAGACTGGGGTATTTCAGATGGCTGGCGAAGTAGCAGGACACGTGGCGGAGGTGGCGCATCACGGGGTTGACCTCGTACCCATCGTTGCGCTTCTGGGCGCAGGTGTCTTGGCGGTGCCGCTGTTTAGGCGGCTGGGACTAGGCTCAGTCCTTGGCTATCTCGCCGCCGGCCTTATCCTGGGGCCATCGGGCATTGGCCTGATCAGTGATCCGGCCGCAATCCTTGCCGCTGCCGAGCTGGGCGTTGTGATGTTCCTCTTCATCATCGGCCTCGAAATGGAGCCAGCCAAGCTCTGGGCGCTGCGAAAGCAGATTTTTGGGCTCGGTGTCATTCAGGTTGTTGGTTGCGCCGCGCTGCTAACGGGTGTTGGCGTCTTGCTCGGTTTTGCCCCCGTGGTGGCATTTGTGTTCGGCGCAGGCTTTGTGCTGACTTCGACCGCCATCGTCATGCAGATCCTGGGTGAACGCGGGGAACTCGCGACTGATAGCGGGCAGAAGATGGTCTCCATCCTGCTGCTGGAAGATCTTGCTATCGTACCGTTGCTGGCTGTTGTGGCGCTGCTTGCGCCTTCGGGGGGTGACGAAAGCCTGCTTGCGCGCCTTGCCGGTGTCGGTATCGCCATTGGCGCCATTCTGCTGCTGATCTTCCTTGGCCGCCGCATCATGAACCCGTTCTTTGCGCTGCTGGCTTCTGCCAAGGTCCGCGAGGTGATGACCGCGGCGGCGCTGCTGGTGGTGTTGGGCGCGGCGCTACTGTTCGAAGTCAGTGGGCTCTCTATGGCCATGGGCGCCTTTCTCGCCGGCGTTCTGCTGTCGACCTCGACATTCAAACATCAGCTTGAGGCGGATGTGGAGCCGTTCCGCGGTCTGCTGCTCGGCCTGTTCTTCCTCGCGGTCGGCATGTCGCTTGAGCTCGATGTGGTGGCGGCAAACTGGCAGATTATAGCGCTGAGCGTTGTGGCTTATATGCTGGTCAAGGCAACGGCGATCTACTTCATCGCCCGGACATTGCGATCTGGACACGGCGAAGCGCTGGAGCGTGCCGTGCTGATGGGGCAGGGCGGCGAATTTGCCTTTGTGCTCTATACAACCGCTGCCGGCGTGGGCCTGATCGATGGGCCGACCAATGCGATCTTCACAGCAACTGTCATCATTTCCATGGTGATCACGCCATTTGCCATCATTCCGATGCGGCGGCTGATCCCGAAGAAGGCGCAGTTGATGGATGGCGTAGAGACGGTCAATGGGCTGGAGGAGCGAGTGCTGCTGATCGGCTTCGGGCGCTTTGGTCAGATCGCCAGCCAGCCTTTGCTGGGCCATGGCCACGCCATTTCCATCATCGACAATGATGTGGAAATGATCCAGGCGGCGGCGCAGTTCGGGTTCAAGGTCTATTATGGCGACGGCACGCGTTCCGATATTCTGCACGCGGCAGGCGCGGGTAATGCAGACCTGATCCTCGTCTGTATCGACAACAAGGCGGCAACGACCCGCATTGTGGAGATGATCCGCCAGGATTTCCCGCTGGCCAAGGTCATGGCGCGCTCATTTGACCGCGGCCACGCCATCGAGTTGCGCAATATCGGGGTCGAATTCGAGCTGCGCGAAACTTTCGAATCGGCGGTGGCGTTCGGTGCCGAGGCCATCCGCCTTATGGGCGCGGATGAGGTGGAAGTCGAAGAGGCAATCGAAGGCGTTCGCACGCGTGACCGGATGCGATTTGAAGCGCAGGTGCTGGGCGGGGCGCAGGCCGGACGAGGACTGCTTCTGTCCAATGCCGTCGATCAGGCGCGGGAAAGCGGCCTCGACGTGCACCCAGAAGAGGCGGAAGAAACGGCCGAGGCCAGCACAGCAACGCCGACCTGAAGCCGATGCGCAGCCCTGCGCCAGGCGCAGGCGGGGGCATCGCTTGGGGGCTTTCCCATGCACAAATTAAGTGCAAGACTGTGGTTTCTAGAGGGGAACATCGTCATGCAAACTGGGTTGCGATATGCCGCAAAAGCCGATCGTCTACGATGCCCCGACGCCAGAACCGCGCGCGTCAACTGTTGAAGCCATCCAGGCTGAAATACTTGAGCGGCTGATCTATTCGGTCGGCAAGGATCCTATTGTTGCCCGTCCTCATGACTGGCTGCGCGCCACTATTCTGATGGTGCGCGACCGGGTGATGGACCGCTGGATGGAGTCGTCGCGCGAGACGTGGCGCACATCGCATAAGCGCGTCTATTACCTCAGCCTCGAATTTCTCATTGGCCGGCTGATGCGAGACGCGATGAGCAATGTGGGCCTGATGGACCCTGTGCGCGAAGCGCTGAGCAATCTCAATGTGGATCTGGGTGACCTGATCAATCTCGAGCCCGATGCGGCGCTGGGCAATGGCGGTCTTGGCCGTCTGGCTGCCTGTTTTCTCGAGTCTATGTCTTCGGTGAAAATCCCGGCCTATGGCTATGGCATCCGCTATGTGCACGGCCTTTTCCGCCAGGAAATGAGCGAAGGCTGGCAGGTGGAGTTGCCCGAAGACTGGCTCGCCCACGGCAATCCCTGGGAATTCGAGCGTCGCGAAAGCGCCTATGAGGTCGGCTTCGGGGGCAAGGTTGAGCCGGTCACCGATCCCGATGGCGATATGAGGCAGGAATGGCAGCCGAACGAACATCTGCTTGCCGTTGCCTATGACACACCGATTGTCGGCTGGCGGGGCGCGCGGGTGAATACGCTGCGGCTGTGGAGCGCGCAGCCGATCGACCCCATCCTGCTCGACAAGTTCAACTCTGGTGACCATATCGGCGCGCTGGAGGAAAGCTCCCGCGCTGAAGCGATCACGCGGGTGCTTTACCCGGCGGATTCGACGGCAGCGGGGCAGGAATTGCGGCTGCGACAGGAGTTTTTCTTCTCGTCGGCTTCGCTGCAGGACATCGTGCGGCGGCATCAGCAGCAATATGGCGATCTGGGGTCACTGCCGGACAAGGTGGCCATCCAGCTCAACGATACCCATCCGGCGATTTCGGTCGCTGAACTGATGCGCATCCTCATCGATAATCACGGAATGAAATGGGCGCAGGCCTGGAAAATCACCAAGGGCACGTTTGGTTATACCAACCACACCTTGCTGCCCGAGGCGCTGGAAAGCTGGCCGGTGGCGCTGCTGGAGCGGCTGCTGCCCCGGCATATGCAGATTGTTTATCAGATCAATGCTGAAGTGCTGACCGAAGCGCGCAACAAGGCCAAGTTCACCGACCAGCAGGTCGCCAATGTCTCGCTGATTGATGAGAATGGTGGGCGCCGGGTGCGTATGGGGCAGTTGGCCTTTGTGGGTTCGCATTCGATCAATGGCGTTTCCGGCCTGCATACCGAGTTGATGAAGCAGACGGTGTTTGCTGACCTGCACAAGCTCTATCCCGATCGTATCAACAACAAGACCAATGGCATCACGCCGCGCCGCTGGCTGATGCAGTGCAATCCCGGGCTGACAAAGCTGATCAGCGACCGGATCGGTCCTGAATTCCTGGACGATATCGACAAGTTGCAGGGCCTGCACGCCCATGCCGAGGATCGTGGCTTCCAGCAGCAGTTTGCCAGGGTGAAGCTGGCCAACAAGCAGGCGCTGGCCAAGCTGATCAAGGATCGCACCAATATCGTGGTGTCGCCCGAGGCGCTTTTCGATGTGCACATCAAGCGTATCCACGAATACAAGCGGCAATTGCTGAACATCGTTCATGCCATTGCGCTCTATGATGAAATCCGCGCGCATCCCGAAAAAGACTGGGTGCCACGGGTGAAGATTTTCGCGGGCAAGGCGGCGCCGAGCTACTGGAACGCCAAGCTGATCATCAAGCTGATCAACGACGTGGCGCGGGTCATCAACAATGACCCCGCCGTTCGGGGGCTGCTCAAGGTTGTGTTCCTGCCCAATTACAATGTGAGCCTGGCTGAAACTATCGTGCCGGCCGCTGATCTTTCCGAGCAGATTTCGACTGCAGGCATGGAAGCTTCTGGCACGGGCAACATGAAGTTCATGGCCAATGGCGCGATCACCATCGGCACCATGGATGGCGCCAATGTGGAGATGCATAAGGAAGTTGGCGCGGACAACATCTTCATCTTCGGGCTGACGACGGATGAAGTTGAGGACAAGCGAAGCCGCTCGGAAGTGCCGCGCGCAGCCATCGACAATTCACCGCGCCTGCGCGAAGTGCTGGATTCGATTGCGACCGGGGTGTTTTCTCCGGACGATCCACATCGCTATCGCGACTTGATCGGCGGGCTTTATGACCATGACTGGTTCATGGTGGCGCGGGACTTTGATGCTTACAGTGCGGCGCAGGCCAAGGTGGACCTGGTGTGGAAGGATCAGCCACGCTGGAACGCCATGGCCATTCGCAATACGGCCAGTGTCGGGTTCTTTTCATCGGACCGGACGATCCGCCAATATGCTGCGGATATCTGGGGTGTACCGACGGCGTAAGTTATACGCGTTTGAGGGGCAACCCTGACGCGCAGGGCGGAGTTACGAATAGACTACTAAATGGCGGCGGGCCAAATACCTGTCCGCCGGAGGGGGAGTGCGGGTTTGACTAAGGAAGTGTGGCAGGCCGACGGGCGGGAGGTCGAAGCCATTGTGGCCGGGCGCCACAGCAATGCTTTTGCATTTCTGGGGCTGCATGATGTAGCGGGCCATTGGGTGCTGCGCGCCTTCGTGCCCCATGCCGAAACGCTGACAGCATATTCGCTTGATGGGACCGAACTGGGGCATTTGTTTCCCCGCCATCCGGGCGGGTTCTTCGAGGGCAAGGTCAACATCGCCGAGCGGCAACCGATCCGTTACCACGCGAAAAATGCGGGCGGGGAATGGGACGTGTTTGATCCATATTCCTTCGGGCCGGTGCTTGGGCCGATGGATGATTTCTATATCGGCGAGGGGAGCCACCTCCGGCTGTTCGACAAGCTCGGCGCCCATGAGATGGAATTCGAGGGCATCCACGGTACGCATTTTGCGGTCTGGGCGCCCAATGCGCTGAGGGTTTCCGTTGTTGGGCCATTCAATGAATGGGATGGACGGCGTCATCCAATGCGCAACCGGAATGGCATCTGGGAAGTGTTCATTCCAGTGCTCGGCACGGGCACGATCTACAAGTATGAAATTGTGGGTGCCGATGGCGTGGTCCTGCCGCTCAAGGCGGACCCTTATGCGCGCCAGGCCGAAATGCGTCCGCGCACGGCCTCCATCGTCCCCGATCCGACGCCGTTCACCTGGACGGACCAGGCCTATATGGAAGAGCGCGCGGCCCGTGACTGGCGGCGTTCGCCCATGTCGATCTACGAGGTGCATCTCGGATCATGGCGCCGACGACCGGATGGCAGCTTCCTGAGCTATGATCAACTGGCCGAACAGCTGGTGCCCTATGCCGCGGACATGGGCTATACGCATCTCGAATTCATGCCGGTTTCCGAGCATCCGTTTGACCCCAGCTGGGGCTACCAGCCGACGGGCCTATTTGCGCCGACGGCGCGCTTTGGCGATCCCCCAGGATTTGCACGGCTGGTCAACGCAGCCCACGAAGCCGGGCTAGGCGTGATCCTTGACTGGGTGCCGGCGCATTTCCCGACGGATGCGCATGGGCTGGCGCATTTTGACGGTACAGCGCTTTATGAGCACGCCGATCCGCGTCAAGGGTTTCACCCCGACTGGAACACCGCCATCTACAATTTCGGGCGCAAGGAAGTTTCGAGCTTTCTCGTCAACAATGCGCTGTTTTGGTTCGAGAAATTCCATATCGACGGTCTGCGCGTCGATGCGGTGGCCTCGATGCTCTATCTCGATTACTCGCGGCAACCGGGCGAATGGGTGCCCAACCAGCATGGTGGCAACCAGAACCTCGAAGCCGTCGCGTTCCTCCAGCGCGTCAATGCCGAGGTCTATGGGCAGTTTCCCGGCGCCTTCATGATCGCCGAAGAATCCACGTCCTGGCCCGGTGTCAGTGCGCCGACCCATTCCGGCGGCCTTGGCTTCGGGTTCAAGTGGAACATGGGCTTCATGAACGATACGCTGCGGTTCATCAGCCGCGAGCCCGTGCATCGTCGCTTCCATCACAACGACATGACCTTCGGTATGATGTATGCGTTCAGCGAGAATTTTGTGCTGCCGCTGAGCCATGACGAAGTGGTGCATGGCAAGGGGTCGTTGCTCGAGAAAATGCCGGGCGATGACTGGCAACAGTTTGCCAATTTGCGCGCCTATCTCGGCTATATGTGGGGGCACCCGGGCAAGAAGCTGCTGTTCATGGGCCAGGAATTTGCCCAGCGCGACGAGTGGTCCGAGAGCAAAGCGCTCGACTGGTGGCTGCTTGATGCGCCGGCGCATGAGGGAATGCGCAGGCTGGTTGCCGACCTCAACGCAGCCTATCGCAGCCTGCCGGCGCTTTATGAGCGCGACTGCGAGCCGGACGGGTTTGAATGGCTTATCGGCAATGATCACGCAAATTCGGTTTTCGCCTGGCTGCGCAAGGCGCCCGGGACTGACCCGGTGATGGTGATTTCAAACTTCACGCCGGTGCCACGCAGCTTCTATCGCGTTCCGCTGCCGCAGGCCGGTCGCTGGGTCGAGCGCCTCAATACCGATGCCGGATGGTATGGCGGGGGCAATACAGGCAATCAGGGCGGCGTGATTGCCAAAGCCGTGGAGGGACGGCACTGGCCGGCGGAGGCGGAGGTTTATTTGCCCCCGCTCGCGACGCTCTTTCTGAAATTCGAGCCCGAATGATCAGGGCCGAGGTGCAATACGTTCCGGATAAATCCGGGCATATGTGGAGGATAATTCATGGCTGACTACAGGGTACCATCACCGCTGGCCCGCGAGGCCATGGCCTATGTGCTTGCGGGAGGACGCGGCACGCGGCTGATGGATTTGACTGACCGGCGCGCCAAGCCGGCCGTCTATTTTGGCGGCAAAGCGCGCATTATCGACTTCGCTCTGAGCAATGCCATCAATTCGGGCATTCGCCGCATTTCAGTCGCGACGCAATATCAGGCACACAGCCTGATCCGCCACCTGTCGCGCGGCTGGAACTTCCTTCGCACCGAGCGAAATGAAAGCTTTGACGTGCTGCCGGCCAGCCAGCGCATGGGTGAAGACAAATGGTATGCTGGCACAGCCGATGCTGTGTACCAAAACATGGACATCATCGAGGATTATGGCGCGCGCTACATCGTCATTCTGGCGGGCGACCATATCTACAAGATGGACTATGAAATCATGCTGCGCCAGCATGTGGACACTGGCGCAGACGTAACCATCGGCTGTCTCGAAGTGCCGCGCATGGAAGCGACCGGGTTCGGCGTGATGCATGTCGACGGGCGCGATCGCGTCGTTGATTTCGTCGAAAAGCCCAAGGACCCGCCGGGTATTCCCGACCGCCCGGACATGGCGCTGGCTTCGATGGGTATTTATGTGTTCGAAACGCGGTTCCTGATGGAACAGCTCAAGCGCGATGCGGCCACCGAGGGGTCGAGCCGTGACTTCGGCAAGGATATCATCCCCTATATCGTCAAAAACGGTACGGCCTGGGCGCACCGGTTCAACCGCTCCTGCGTCCGCTCCAGCAATGAAAACACGGCCTATTGGCGCGACGTTGGTACGGTCGATGCCTATTGGAAGGCCAATATCGACCTGACCGATATCACGCCGCAGCTCGACCTCTATGACCGTGACTGGCCGATCTGGACTTATGCCGAGATCACGCCGCCGGCCAAGTTCGTGCATGATTTTGATGGGCGCCGCGGTTCGGCGGTGAATTCGCTGGTCTCGGGCGACTGCATCATCTCGGGTGGGCAATTGCAGCGCACGCTGCTGTCGACCGGTGGCCGGGTGCATTCCTATTCCATGCTGGAAGAGGCCGTGGTGCTGCCCTATTGCGACATTGGGCGTAATGCGCGGCTGAAAAAGGTGGTCATCGACCGAGGTGTCAATATCCCCGAGGGTCTGGTGGTCGGTGAAGACCCGGAGTTTGATGCCAAGTGGTTCTACCGGACCGAGGAAGGCGTCACCCTGATCACGCAGAACATGATCAATAAATATCTGGCGGGTCGATGATCGAAGTTCTTTCGGTTACCTCGGAGATCTATCCGCTGATCAAGACCGGTGGGCTGGCCGATGTGGCCGGCGCTCTGCCCGGCGCGCTTGGCGAATCCGGGGTGACCATGCGTACGCTCGTGCCTGGCTATCCCGCCGTGATGGCGAAGATGACTAGTGGACGCGAGGTGGCGACCTTCGCCGACCTGTTCGGGGTCAAGGCGCGGCTGATTGCGGGACGCGCCGAGGGGCTCGATCTCATCGTGCTCGACGCCCCGGCGCTCTATGACCGGCCCGGTAATCCCTATATGGGCCCGGAAGGCTGGGACTGGCCGGATAACTGGAAGCGCTTTGCGGCCCTCTCATGGGTAGCGTCGGAGCTCGGTTTGGGTCTTGTCGAAGGCTATCGGCCGCAGGTGATTCACGCCCATGACTGGCAGGCCGGACTCGTGCCTGCCTATGTGAAATATGGTCCGTCATCGAAGCTGAAGACGGTCATTACCGTCCACAACATGGCGTTTCAGGGCACATTTGGGGCCGATATTTTTGCGCAGCTGCGACTGCCGAGCCATGCCTTCTCGGTTGAGGGCGTCGAATATTATGGGGGCGTTGGTTACCTGAAAGCCGGCGTGGAATGCGCCGATGTGGTCACCACTGTCAGCCCGACCTATGCAGCGGAGATCCGCACCCCGGCCTTTGGCATGGGGCTAGAAGGGCTGCTGAATAACCGGTCCGAGACGGTGTTCGGCGTGCTCAATGGCATCGACATGGGAGCCTGGAACCCCGCCGTCGACCCGGCCCTGGCGCAGAACTATGCGGTCAATACGCTGCAGAATCGGGCGGGAAACAAGAAGGCGGTGCAAGAGGCCTTTGGCCTCGAGCCTTCGGATGGTCCGCTTTTCGCCGTGGTCAGCCGCCTGACCTGGCAGAAGGGCATCGACCTCCTGGCTGCCTGTATCGACCAGATCGTGAGTGCCGGTGGACAATTGGCCGTTCTGGGGTCCGGCGATGCTGAACTTGAAAATGCCATTCGCGGAGGCGCCATGCGTCATCCGGGTCAGGTTGGCCTTGTTACGGGCTATAATGAGGCCCTGAGCCATCTGGTGCAAGGCGGGGCCGACGTGATGGTCGTGCCCTCGCGCTTTGAGCCCTGCGGACTGACCCAGCTTTATGCGTTGCGATATGGCTGCGTGCCTTTGGTCAGCCGCGTCGGCGGGCTCAATGACACCGTGATCGACGCCAATGTGGCGGCGCTGCAGGCCGAGGTGGCAACGGGCGTGCAGTTTGCACCGCCCAGCGAGGCCGCCTTGGCCGACGCCATCAGGCGGACCTTGGCGCTCTATGCCGACGAGAAGATGTGGAAGAAGATGCAGCGGCGGGGCATGAAGTCGGATGTGAGCTGGGAATCCAGCGCCGCCCGCTATGCCCAGCTCTATGCGTCATTGATCGGACTTACGACAGATGACAGTGCAGACGATTAAAACCAGTCCATATGCCGACCAGAAGCCAGGCACGTCGGGCCTGCGCAAGCGGGTGACGGTCTATAGCCAGCCCAATTACGTCGAGAATTACATCCAGGCGATTTTTGATTGCCTCGAAGGGTTTGAGGGCCAGACGCTGGTTATCGGTGGCGATGGGCGTTTCTACAATGACGTCGCCATCCAGAAAGCGATCCGCATCGCGGCGGCCAATGGGTTTGGCAAGGTTCTGGTGGGGCAGGGTGGCTTGCTGTCGACGCCTGCGGCCAGCCATGTCATTCGCCATTACAAGGCTTTTGGCGGGCTCGTGCTTTCGGCCAGCCATAATCCGGGTGGCCCGGAAGGCGATTTCGGCATCAAATACAATATCGGTAACGGCGGACCGGCGCCGGAAAAGATTACCGACGCGGTGTTTGAACGCACGAAGGTGATCGAGCGCTACAGGACGCTGGATACGCCCGATATCGATCTCAATAAAATTGGCTCCCAGCAGGTGGGACCGATGGTGGTCGAGGTCATCGACCCCGTGAAAGACTATGCAGCGCTGATGCAGACGCTGTTTGACTTCGACGCGATCCGAAGCCTCTTTGGTTCGGAGTTCCGCATGACGTTTGACGCGATGTCCGCGGTGACCGGACCCTATGCCCACGCGATCATCGAAGGGATTTTGGGCGCGCCCAAGGGGACTGTAATCAATGGCACGCCATCTCCATCCTTCAATGACGGGCATCCGGACCCGAACCTCGTCTATTGCAAGGACATGTATGACCTGCTGATGACGCCAGACGGGCCCGACTTCGGCGCGGCGTCGGACGGCGATGGCGACCGTAACCTCATCATCGGCAAGAACCGGTTCGTGACGCCGTCAGACTCGCTGGCGCTGTTGGCCGCAAATGCGCATCTGGCGCCGGGCTATAGCAAGGGCATTGCCGGCATTGCCCGCTCGATGCCGACAAGTGCTGCAGCAGACCGGGTGGCGGAGCGGCTCGGCATCGAGATGCACGAGACCCCAACAGGCTGGAAGTTTTTTGGCAATCTGCTCGATGCGGGCCGCGTCACCATTTGCGGAGAGGAAAGCGCCGGCACCGGATCGGACCATGTGCGCGAAAAGGACGGTCTCTGGGCCGTGCTGCTCTGGCTGAACATTCTCGCGGTACGCCGACAGGGCGTCGACGAAATCGTCCGCGAGCACTGGGCGATTTACGGCCGCAACTATTATACGCGCCACGACTATGAAGCGGTCGATGCGGCGATAGCGAACAAGCTGGTCGATGATTTGCGGGCAAAACTTCCTTCATTGCCGGGCCAGATTTTGGCCGATGACATGAAAGTCGCCTATGCCGATGACTTCACCTATCACGACCCTGTCGATGGCTCGACCAGCGCCAGGCAGGGCGTTCGCATCGGCTTTGCCGATGGATCAAGAATAGTCCTCCGCCTCTCAGGAACCGGGACGGTGGGCGCCACGTTGCGTGTCTACCTTGAACGCTACGAGGCTGCCGATGGACGCCATGATCTCGACACCCAACTCGCCCTCGAACCCCTTATCGGGATCGTCGAGCAATTGGCAGAGATCAAGGCAAGAACCGGACGGACCGAGCCCAGCGTCATTACCTAGATCGGCCTTATCGATGAAACCAGAACTGGTGCCCAATGCCGGGCGTACCGAAACGCTTGGCGCGACGGTGACGCCCGAGGGCGTGAATTTCGCCGTCTATTCAGAAAGCGCGACCAATATTTGGGTGTGCCTGTTTGACGAAGCCGATCAGGAGATCGACCGGTTTGAGCTTGATGTGCATCAGGACCATATCTGGGCCGGGCTGATCACCAATGTGAGCGCAGGAGCCCGCTATGGCCTGCGGGCCGATGGCCCATATGATCCGGACCAAGGCCTGTTCTTTGATCCCAACAAGCTGTTGGTCGACCCCTATGCACGGCATCTCGACCGGGTCTTTGTGCGCTCGCCACGGCTGCGGTTCGCGCGCGAGGACGCGGTGGATACGGCGCCGCTGGTGCCCAAGGCCATCGTGCGCGGTGGCGCTGAAGAGCTGGCCAAGCCACGCAAGAAGAAAACGCCCGGCCTGTTCTATGAGCTCAATGTGCGCGGCTTCACCATGCGCCATCCGAGTGTGCAAGGGCCCTTGCGCGGCACCGTTGCCGCGCTGACCACCAAACGGGTGATTGATCATTTCAAATATCTGGGCGTCGATACGGTTCAACTGATGCCCACTGCGGCTTGGATCGATGAGGGCCATTTGCCGGCACTGGGGCTGACCAATGCCTGGGGCTATAATCCCGTCGCCTATTTCGCGGTTGATCCGCGCCTGGTGCCGCGGGGTCCGCAGGAATTGCGGTTTATGACCGATGCCTATCGCAAGGCCGGGATCAATGTGATCCTCGACGTTGTCTACAACCACACAGGCGAGGGCGACCAGCAGGGCCCGATCCTGTCGATGATGGGCCTTGATCCGCAGACCTATTATCGCTGGGTCGACGTCGACGGAAAGAAGTACCTCGTCAATGACACCGGCACCGGCAATACGCTGCGCTGTGACCATCCGGCCGTGCAGCGGCTCGTGATCGACAGCCTGCGCTATTATGTCGAGGAGCTTGGTGTTTCCGGCTTCCGCTTTGACCTGGCCACTATTCTCGGGCGCGAGCCGGCGTTTAATCCGGAAGCGGAGATGCTCAGGAAGATCAAGGAAGACCCGGTGCTAAGCCAGGTCATCCTCGTGGCTGAGCCTTGGGATCCGGGTCCGGGCGGCTATGCCGTCGGCAAATTTGGCCAGGAATTCCAGGAACATAACGACACCTATCGTGACGAAATCCGCGCGTTCTGGCGGGGCGAGTCGGCCAAGATCGGCGCCCTGGCGGGCAAGATTTCAGGCTCGGCTGAAATTTTCAATTTTGCCGGGCGCAAGCCGCATCACGGGGTAAACATGCTGGCCGTGCATGATGGTTTCACTCTACGTGATCTCGTCAGCTATCAGGACAAGCACAACGACGCCAATGGCGAGAACAACAAGGACGGCCACAACAATAACCAGTCCTGGAATTGTGGTGTCGAGGGCGAAACCGAGGATGAAGGCATCATCGCTGCGCGCAAGCGGGACGTGCGGGCCATGCTCGCAACGCTGTTCCTGTCCCGCGGTACACCGCTGATCCAGCAGGGCGACGAATTGTACCGGACCCAGCAGGGCAATAATAATGCCTATGCGCAGGACAATGAAATTACCTGGCTGGATTGGGAAAATGCCGATGGCGCGCTGGTCGATTTCGTTTCAGCCATCAACGCGTTCCGCAAGGCACATCCGGCGGTCAGCCATGATCACTGGCTGAACGGGCAGGATCGCACGGGCGCGCGCGACGTCGTCTGGCTGCACCCCGATGGGCGCGAGATGAACGAAGGCGACTGGAATGATTCCGGCGCTTCGGTGCTGGGAATGCATGTCCGGCATAAAGACGACGAGGTCGTGGTCTGGTTCAACCGGCGTGTGGAACCCGTGGTGGCACGACTGCCTGAGGGCGCATGGGCTATCGGCATTCAATCCGATGACACGGCGCAGGTGCCGCTGACAGAAGGCACAGCCATGCTGCCGCCCCGTTCCGTTATCGCACTCGTGCGGGGATAGTTACTCCGCCGCCATCGCGGCAAGTCCACCATGCTTTTCGATGAAGCTGATGATATCGTCGAGACTTTCGCGGCGCAAAAGGTCTGTGAAGACATAGGGCCTGCCTTCGCGAACCTTTTGTGTGTCGCTTTCCATCACCTCAAGGCTGGCGCCGACATGCGGCGCCAGATCGGTGTGGGTGATGACAAGCAGGTCAGAGCGCGAAATGGCGGGGCCACCCTTGCGGGGCACTTTTTCGCCCTGCGCAACCGAAATCACATAGATGGTCAAGTCGGCCAAATCCGGCGAAAACGTCGCCGCCAGATTGTCGCCACCGCTTTCGATCAGGATGATATCGAGATCAGGGAATTTGCGATTGAGGTCGTCGATGGCGGCGAGGTTCAGCGACGCATCTTCGCGGATGGCGGTATGGGGGCAGCCACCGGTTTCGACCCCAACGATCCGATCCTCGGAAATGGCCTGGACACGGGCAAGGATCAGCGCGTCTTCCTGGGTGTAGATGTCGTTGGTGACCACGGCCATTGAATAGCGGTCGCGCATGGCCTTGAGCAGCATCTCGCACAGCGTTGTCTTGCCCGAGCCGACCGGGCCACCAATGCCGATACGAAGTGGGCCGTTGAGACTTCTCGACATGGTTGGCTCCAAAAATCAGTTGAAACGCAGATAGAGCAGGGCAAGGAAACCCAAGCCGAGCAGGATGCAGAGAGGCGAATAGACTCGGCGGTCGTTGAGACGGAAATTGGGCTCGGGCGTGATGCTGGCCCACCATGGGGTGAAGCCAATAATGCCCCGGGCAAGGAACACCGCCGCCAAGGCAACGCCGGCAAGGTTGAGCCAAACACCGCCGCTATCGTGATCGGCAAGGGCGAGGCCAAAAACGCCGGCCGTAAGCGTGGCCAGGGCGACAGCCAATGAGGCCAGGCGGGGCGGCATCTTCTGGATATCCCTGAAGCCCACCACTGTCTGGGCCAGCAGCTTCTCATTGCGAATGGGCCAGGTGCGGCCGAAGGCCCAGAGAAAATGGGCGAGCGACACAGCCGACAAGGCAATGAACATCAGGGAGGAGATAAACATGTTCATGAACGGAAAATCCTGGTGCGCAGCGTCTCGTGCTTCATTTGCGCAATATCTGCGCCGTAGGCAACGCTGCCAATATCGCCCAGTGCGGCATGAAGGCACAGATCAGCCAGTTTCGCCACTTCGGGCTCCAGCGCGGCCATGATCTCCAGACCATGGGATTGGCCGATGGGGACAAGGCGAACGGCCACCGAAACCTGTCCGTGGAGGACTGAGGTGAGGAACGCGACGAGGGTTGCGCGTGCGTCAATACCGTGGCTGCCGGCCAGGGCGCCCACGGCGATGGGATAGGGGCAAGGTTTTGGCAGCGTAACAGCTTTTGAAGTGGGCCATGCAGCGCTGGCGAGCACAAAGGCATCGCCGGTAATGGTGGTCTCTGCGTGTCTTTCTTTGGCCGGGGTAAGGGCGAGGCAAAGGTCGGCAAGTTCAGTGAGGCGATCCGCGTCGTCATGTGCTGTGTGGGCCTGTGCGAGCAGGATGGCATCCGTGCGGATACCCCCGTGATTGAGTGCGCCGACTATCCAGTCTTGCGTCGTGTCACGGTCATGCACCAGACCCGTCGCCATGGCGGTTTCAAGACCTGCTGACCAGGCAAAGGCGCCGACCGGGAAGGCTGGCGACATCCAGGTCAGAAGTTTCTGAAGATCGGCGGTCATGGTCTTCTGGCGAGCAGCGCGTGGTCTTCGTGGCCGTGGCTGTGATAGGCGCCGCGTTCGGCGAAAAATGGTTCGTCGACCAGGCGGACTTTGGCACCGAGCCCTTCCAGCATTGTCTTCAAGACGTGGTCGCGCTTGATGAGGATGCGGCCCTCCTCAAGCTGCGCAGAGGTGTGCCGATTGCCAATATGCCAGGCGATGCGCAACAGGTGCCCGCGATCTGGCGCCTGAATTTCATAGAGTGGCTCAACGGCGGCCTGGACTTCAACGAGCCTGCCATCCTCCAGTTCAAGCGCCCCCATGTGATCGAGGGTCAAGGTGTTGGCAAAGTCGACCATAATTTCGGTGCCGCCTTTTGCCACGAGGAGCTTGCGGCGGAGCCGGCGCTCATTATGAGCGAGGATAATTGAGTCAAATGCAGCACCGCGGCCATGGTTAGGGGGCAGGTGGGCAATAGCGCGATGCATGAAGACGTCCCTGATATCAGTAGGTGAGATTGAAGAAGCGCATGGTGAGGAAAATCTGGTAGCAGATATGCAGCGTCACGATGCCGAGATGTACCCGCCTGTCGGTGCTGCGCCAGGCTATTGCTGCCAACACCAGGCCAACAGGAACCTGGATGAAGTATGAGCCCTGATAGCTGTTCCAGTGATCAATGCCCTTGATGGCAGTGTCGACGGCGTCGAAGACGAAGGTGGTGGCGAGTAGCCCAAAAAACCAATGCCGACGCCTGAGAAAGAAGTCTTCGTAGCCGTTATAGTCCGAAATGTTGTCCGGCGAGAGCAGGGCTGTCAGCATGAAGAGCGTGATCGCGTAGCACAGGATAAAAAGCACTATCCCGAAGGACCAGCTGGGCAGCTGGAACAGCGAAAATTCCCACCACCAGAACAGGATCAGCTCGATCAGTATGGAGCCGAGCCAGAGCAGATGCAGCGAAGAGCGCTTGGCCCGCTGCGGGTGCTGAATAATGCCGGCGATGGTCATGAGCAGCCTAGTTATACCGAGGCCAATGACCGTGCCCATGACGATGCGAATATGGGGGAATATCTCTGCTGGGTGGTGTGGTTCCATGGCGCGGATATCAGGGCGTGTTGCCTGCCTCAAGGCAGGATGTCAAAGGCGGTGCGCCTTCATCCTGCATCAGATCGCGCAGTGTGGCCTCTGATCCGGTGGACCACCATTCATAGGGGCCCGACACATATCGGGCGCCTGAGGCGGAAAGGGTCGTAGCGAAGACATGGCTTTGGCCGTCGATGGGGACGATGGCAAGAAAATTGGGGGCAGCGTTGATATATTGCACTGAAAGCGTCTGCTCATTGTCGCACTGGTAAGTCACCGCCCTGCGCTCGATATCGCCAGCGCTTTCAAGCACCAGCGTCAGAACCGCCGAGGCGGTCACGGGGCCGGGGGCCTGCGTGGTCGCCTCAGTTTCAGTCTGCGCCGAAGCCGTGGATATCGTCATCAAAACCAGACAGATGGCTGGGGAGACAGTCTTGATCGGCATGGCGGGCGCTCCTTTGATGGGGCGCCGAAGCGCCAATGTCTGGAGCCATGTTGCCCCGTTCGCAATCTGACGTCTACGTCCGGCTTAAGCTGTTTTTCGCAGCACGAAGATCAGCCCTGGTATCTGGGCGCCGGCTTCTGTTCGGACAGGAAGCTCATGGCGCTCAAGCTCTTCGAAGCCAAAGTTTTTGCTGAGCTTTTCGATATAGCTGACTGATTGCGCGAAGCGTCCGCTTGATCGCACGGCGACATCGGCGTCGTCGGAGCGCTCAACTGAAAAGACAAAGAGACCCTCGGCGTCGAGGAGGTCCCGAACGGTCGAAAATATCGCGTCGAGCTTGCCGATATAGATGAACACGTCGCCTGCAGTGACGAGGCCATAAGGGCCACGAAACTGGGGATCGGTTTCGATCACATCCAGAATATCACCGGCGCGCAGGTTTCGATAAAGGCCGCGCTCACGCGCCTGCTCGATCATTTTGGGCGCTATGTCGATCCCGTCAAAGACGCGTTCCCGATCTGACAGGGCGGCCGCGACAAGACCGGTTCCGCAACCCAGGTCGAGGCTCGCGGCGTTTGGAGGCAGAGCGTGGTTGCGCAGCAGTTCGGCCATTTTGTCCGGCACGGCATAGTGCAGCGTCTTCAGATGCTGGTCGAAATGGGCTGCATAGGAATCGAACAATGTTGAGACATAGTCACTCTCGCCTTTGCCGCTCGTCTGCTTTTCCAGTGCCTCGACCATGTGCAGGGCGATCTTGTTGCCGGGGGCCAGCCGCAAAGCTTCGCGATACGCCAAGAGCGCGGCGTCCACGCGCTTGTTATCCAGCAGCGCTTCTCCCAGGCTGATGTGATAACTTGCCTCGGAGCCATCCAGCTTTATTGCAGCGCGCAGCATCTTGACGGCTTCGAGCGGCGCTCGATTGGCCAACAATGCCCGACCCAAATCTGCAGCGACCGGCGCGGATCGCGGCTGCAATTTATGGGCGCGACGAAGGCTCGTGAGCGCGATGTCGAGCGCACCGGTTTCGAGGGCGACATGACTCATCATGTGATGGGCATGGCCGTTGTCCGGATCCATCTGGATGATGCGGTAGCACAGGGCCGCAGCCTGGCCCGCCTGGCCCGATTGGTGCAAGTCTGCAGCCTGGGTCAGCAGTTGGCGCACCTGCATTGCCGTTATCGGGTCGAGGCGTCCAGTCGGCCTGTTCATGCGAAGTTACTCCTAGTGCAGAGATAGCCGCCTACACGAAGACGCAACATCAGAACAGGAAATAGCGCTGTGCCATGGGCAGCACTGTGGCGGGCTCGCAGGTCAGCAGTTCGCCATCGGCCCGCACTTCATAGGTTTCGGGGTGCACGTCAATCTGGGGGGTCGCGTTGTTGAGCTTCATGGCCGCCTTGCCGATGCCGCCGCGCGTATTGCTGACGGGCAAAAGTTGCTTGTCGACGCCGAGACGGTTGCGCAGCCCCGCGTCATGGGCGGCCTGGGAGATGAAGGTCACTGACGAACGGCTGACCAGCTTGCCATAGGCGCCGAACATCGGGCGGTAGTGCATTGGCTGTGGTGTCGGGATGGAGGCGTTGGGGTCGCCCATTGGCGCAGCGGCGATGGAGCCGCCGACCAGCACCATTTCCGGCTTTACGCCGAAGAATGCCGGGCTCCACAGCACCAGATCAGCTCGCTTGCCGACTTCCACCGAGCCGATGTGCTGGCTCATACCATGAGCAATAGCGGGATTGATGGTGTATTTGGCGATGTAGCGGCGAACCCGGAAATTGTCGTTGTCGCCCGTTTCCTGCGCGAGACTGCCGCGCTGACGCTTCATCTTGTCGGCAGTCTGCCAGGTGCGGATCAGGACTTCGCCGACCCGACCCATGGCCTGGCTGTCGGAAGAGATGATCGAAAGCGCGCCCATGTCATGCAGGATGTCTTCGGCCGCGATGGTTTCCTTGCGGATACGGCTTTCGGCAAAGGCGACGTCTTCCGGGATGGACTGATCGAGGTGGTGGCACACCATGAGCATGTCGAGATGCTCCGCGATGGTGTTTTGCGTATAGGGCCGGGTCGGATTGGTCGAGGACGGGATGACGTTGGGCAGGCCCGCGACTTTGAGAATGTCCGGAGCGTGGCCGCCACCGGCGCCTTCGGTGTGGAAGGCGTGGATCGTGCGGCCCTTGAAGGCGCCGATCGTGTCTTCAACAAAGCCGGATTCATTGAGCGTGTCGGTGTGAATCATCACCTGCACGTCATAGTCGTCGGCTACGGAGAGGCAATTATCGATGGTCGCCGGAGTTGTGCCCCAGTCCTCATGAAGCTTGAGGCAGGACGCGCCGGCCAGGATCATCTCTTCCAGCGGCGCGGGCAGGGCCGCATTGCCCTTGCCGGCCAGAGCCAGGTTCATGGGGAAAGCGTCGAAGCTTTCGATCATCCGCTCGATATGCCAGGCGCCAGTGCAGGTGGTGGCGAGCGTGCCATGGGCCGGGCCGGAGCCGCCGCCGAGCATGGTGGTAACGCCACTCATGAGCGCTTCGTCGATCTGCTGAGGGCAGATGAAGTGGATATGGGCGTCCATGCCGCCGGCCGTGAGGATCTTGCCTTCGCCCGCAATGGCCTCGGTCGACGGTCCGATAATAATATCGACGCCCGGTTGTGTGTCGGGATTGCCGGCCTTGCCTATGCCGACGATGCGTCCGTTCTTGAGGCCAATATCGGCCTTGTAGATGCCGGTATAGTCGACAACCAGCGCATTGGTGATGACCGTGTCTACGGCGCCTTCGGCCCGCGTGCGCTGGGACTGGCCCATGCCGTCGCGGATCACTTTCCCACCACCGAATTTTACCTCCTCGCCGTAGGTGGTAAAATCCTTCTCGACCTCGATGAAGAGCTCGGTATCAGCGAGGCGGACGCGGTCGCCCGTCGTTGGGCCGTACATGTCGGCATAAGTTGCGCGCGAAATTCGTGCTGGCATTTGTGTCCCGTAATTGCCCGGTGACCAAGGCTTCCCGGAAGCGACTTTGGCCTGTGCCGGTCGCGCTGGCAAGTGTTCACGAGGGCAAAAAGGAACTTCGTGCCTAGGGTCGCCGCTGAGAGCCAGAAGCAGCGTTCAATCAATGTTTTTAATGCGCGGTCGGAACTGACTTCGGCATGTTCAGGAAGGTCGCCACGCTCTGGTCAATCAGAGCGTCGAGCAGTTTCTCGCCTCCGACCATTTGTGCATCGGCGCGCTGGGTGCCGGAGACCAGCGACACCGCCAATGCCTGCAGGGCATAGGCGTGTTTGACTTCTCCGGCGGCGTATTTGGCGTTGCCCTGCTTGTCGAAAGCCGAAAGCAGTTCATCATACATTTCGCGGGTCATGACCGATTTGGCGCCGCTCCAGCTCTTCTGACCCAGCTTGGTTGCCAGCTCGCCCGCAAGGCTGCCAATCAACCACATGGTTTCGCCATCCCGGGAGCCAGTCTGCTGCAGGTCCTGAAGGACGGTTGCAAAGCGGATCTTGAACTGCTGCTCCTTGGAGCCAGGGTTGTCCTGATTGGTCATTATTCTCGGCCGTCTATTTGAATGTGCGGCCCTTAAAGCAGTTTTCGAACGGCAGCACCATCGCGTAGGAAGCGAAAAGGTCAGAGATCGCCCATCACCTGCTGACGGAAACCGAAGATGCGCCGTTCGCCGCCTATGGGGATGAGCCGGACTTCGCGGGTCTGACCGGGCTCGAAGCGCACGGCGGTGCCGGCGGCAATGTCCAGCCGCATTCCGCGCGTCTGTTCGCGGTCAAAACTCAATCCGGCATTGGTTTCGTAGAAGTGGTAGTGCGAGCCCACCTGAATGGGCCGGTCACCTGTATTGGCCACCTCCAGCACCAGCTGGGATGCACCTTTGTTGAGTTCGATTTCGCCACTGGCGGGCATGATCTGACCGGGGATCATCTGTGTTTCCTTCCCATCAACCGCCGACAACCAGCCACAGACCCCCAAGGGCGGTGGCGGCACCAGCAAGGCGCGTCAGCAGCTTGCCGCCAAATCGATTGAAGGCGAGGCCGCCTAGAACGCCGGCGGCGTGCAGGACGAACGTCGCCAGTACGAAGCCGATGGCGAATTGCCAGGCGCCGGCTTCACCCAGTTCGCCACCATGGGCATGGCCGTGGAAGAAGGCGAAGAAACCGACCAGCGCCGCTACCGCGGGCGTCGGGATTGGCAGGGCGAGGGCGATGGCGACGCCGATAAAGACGACGGAGGCCAGGATGACCGGTTCGACAAAGGGCAGGGGCACGCCGGCAATGGCGAAGGCAAAGCCGATGGCCATTGTGCCGACAAAGGCGCCGGGCACCAGCCAGACAGCGCGGCCGCCCTGCATTGCCGCCCAGAGGCCGACCGCAACCATGGCGAGGATATGGTCGAGCCCAAACAGCGGATGGCTGAAACCGGCAGCGAAAGAGCCGTGCTCGACTGGATCAAGGTGGGCAAAAGCGGGCAGGGTGGCGGCGATGGAGATCGCCAGTGTCAGAAGGGCGCGTTTGAACATGTTGGGTCCCTTTTATCGAATGGGTTGGTGGACGGTGACCAGCTTGGTTCCGTCGGGAAAGGTGGCTTCGACCTGAACGTCGTGGATCATTTCGGCGATGCCTTCCATGACCTGCGCGCGCGTCACAACATGGGCGCCCGCTTCCATCAGCTCGGCGACCGGGCGGCCGTCGCGTGCGCCTTCGACCACGAAATCAGTGATCAGCGCGATGGCTTCGGGGTGGTTCAGCTTAACGCCGCGATCGAGGCGCTTGCGGGCCACGATGGCGGCCATGGAAATCAGCAGCTTGTCTTTTTCGCGAGGGGTAAGGTTCATCGGCCTTCGATCCTAGAGATGCCAGAGGCGCGGCAGGCTGCCCGCGCTGGTGAGTTCAACCAGAGTTGGAACGATCATGCGGCGCAAAGCAAGCCCCGTACGCGCCATGGCACGTATGACAAGACGTTCGCCATTGGCACTGGCGGCAATCTGCCCGTCGGACGGCAGTTGCGCGCGGATTGCGTCACACAGCTTTTCAGCCCGTTCGGCGCTATTGGCGATGTGCACAATGGAGGCGAAGGCACGACAACCGTGGAGAAGGGAAAGGCTATCGCGCTCCATGTCGTCGCCGGTCAACCGGGTTGCCTCGGCGTGGATCAGGCGGCCGTTGCGGCGAATGCGCCAGTTATCGGAAAGGCACGCGTCACGCGCTTCTTCGCCCATGGCGTCGCGTCCCAGCAGCACAGCTTCGATAGCTGTCAATGTCGCGCCGTCTTCCAGGTCTACGTTTAAATGCCGCTCCAGCTTGCTGGCAGCAAAGAGGATGGTTTCCTGCGGTAGCCAATCGAGATGGGCATTGGCGCCGACCTTGAGTTCTATATCGACATGAGCGACGGCTCCGGTGGAGCGATAGCTGCGCTCGCAGGCCTGGGTTGTGAGCACCATCCTGCCGGCGGGAGCGACTTCGGCGCTCCATTGCAGGTGATCGCCGCCAGTGAGACCCCCAGCCGTATTGATGAGCACGGCCTCCAGCGCCGAGGAATGTGTATTGGGCAGCCGGATCTTGCCGCAGCCCTCCTGAAAGAGGCTGTGGAGGCGCGTGCGCCCATCGCCCTGCTTGGTGACGACGCGACCGATGCCGCGTGCCCTTTGCATGGTTGGTGGCGAGCTGATTTGCGCGATTCCCGGTGAAGCCATGGCGCCAGGCTACACCATCAGATGCCGGCGGACCTCAGGCAAATCGAGGTCGCTTGCTGGACCCGAATGCATGATCTCGCCGCGATCCATGACGTAGATGTCGTCGGAGATTTCCCGGCAGAAATCGAGGAATTGTTCGACCAGCAGGATGGTCATGCCCTTTTCGTCGCGCAGAAATTGCAGAGCGCGGCCAATATCCTTGATGATCGAGGGCTGGATACCTTCGGTGGGTTCATCAAGGACCAGAACTTTTGGCCGTGTAACGAGCGCGCGGCCAATGGCCAATTGCTGCTGCTGGCCACCCGAGAGATCGCCGCCGCGGCGACCCAGCATGGATTTGAGGACGGGGAACAACTCGAAAATGTATTCGGGCACATTGCGGTCAGCGCGTGGCAGACCGGCATAGCCGGTTTCAAGGTTCTCTTTCACCGTCAGCAACGGAAAGATTTCCCGGCCTTGCGGCACATAGCCAATGCCCATGCGCGCACGCCTGTAGGGTGGTGATTTTTTGAGCGTTTCGTCGCCGAAGGTGATGTCGCCGGAAGATATGTGGTTGATCCCGGTGATGGCGCGCGGGGTTGAGGATTTCCCGACACCATTGCGGCCTAGAACAGCAGTGATGCGACCCGGTTTACAGGTGATTGAAATGCCCTTGAGCGCTTGCGCGGCGCCGTAGTGCAGGTCGATGGCATTGACGGCAAGAGCGGCGGTCATCGTCCAAGATACCTTTCGATCACAACGGGATTGGCGCTGACCTGGTCGAGCGTCCCTTCGGCCAGTACGGCGCCTTCGGCAAGGCAAACCACGCGGGAGCCGAGTTCGCGCACGAAGCTCATGTCATGTTCGACGACGACCACAGAGCGGGTCCTGGCGATTTCGCGCAGAAGTTTGGCGGTTTCCTCGGTTTCGCTGTCGGTCATGCCAGCGACTGGTTCGTCCACAAGCAGCAGCTTGGGGTCCTGCGCCAACAGCATCCCGATTTCGAGCCATTGCTTTTGGCCATGGCTGAGATTGGCGGCGAGCTCGTCCTTCCGATGGTCAAGGCGTACGGTCTCGAGGATCTCGGTGATGCGGGCGATGTCCTCGTCGCTGGCAGTGTAGAACAGGGCGGGGAAGATGCCGCGTGGCTTCTTCAGCGCCATTTCGAGATTGTCCCAGACCGTGTGGCTTTCAAAGACAGTAGGCTTCTGAAATTTCCGGCCGATGCCGAGATTGGCGATGGCGGCTTCGTCTAACTTCGTCAGGTCAGTGCGCCCATCGAAAAGCACTTCGCCCGCGTCCGGACGGGTCTTGCCGGTGATGATGTCCATCATGGTGGTCTTGCCCGCGCCATTGGGGCCGATGATGGCCAGCATCTCCGCTGGACGGACGATGATCGACAGGTTGTTGATGGCCTTGAAGCCGTCGAACGCGACTGAAACACCATCGAGATAGAGTATTGTATCCGGAGCCTTGCTCATCATGGGTCCTACTCCGTCGGCTTTGGCTGGGGATTGTCGCTGAATGTGGCGGGGTCTTCGCCTTCCTCGGCGGCGATGGACTGCTGCGGCGTTGAGGGCGGGGGTTCCGGCGCAGGGCGCCGATTGCCTAACAACTGGCTCCAGAGACCGACAATACCTTTGGGCAGGAAGAGGGTGGAGACCACGAAGAGTGCGCCCAGGGCAAAGAGCCATAGCTCAGGCAGGGTGGTGGTGAACCAGGATTTGCCGAGGTTGACCACGATGGCGCCGATAATCGGACCGATCAGGGTGCCGCGACCACCCACGGCGGTCCAGATCACCACTTCGATGGAATTGCCCGGCTCGAACTCGCCCGGGTTGATGATGCCGACCTGCGGCACATAGAGGGCACCGGCGACACCGGCCATAATGGCGGAAACGGTGAAGGCGAAGAGTTTCACATATTCAACCCGGTAGCCAATGAAGCGAGTGCGGCTTTCGGCGTCGCGGACGGCCACCATGACTTTGCCGAGTTTGGAATTGACCACCATCGAGCAGATCAGCACCGAGATGGCCAGCGTAATGGCAGTCGCGGCGAAGAGTGTTGCTCGTGTGGTCTGTGCCTGAACAGGTGCGCCCAGAATGTCCTTGAAGTCGGTCAGGCCATTATTGCCGCCAAAGCCCATATCGTTGCGGAAAAAGGCGAGCAGCAGGGCGAATGTCATCGCCTGGGTGATGATCGAGAGATAGACGCCGGTGACGCGGCTGCGGAAGGCGAAGAAGCCGAAGATGAAGGCGAGCAGACCGGGGACGAAAACCACCATGGCCATGGCGAACCAGAAATTGTCGAAGCCCTGCCAATACCAGGGCAGTTCCTTCCAGTTCAGGAACACCATGAAGTCTGGCAATGTCGGGTTGCCATAGACGCCGCGGGTGCCGATCTGGCGCATGAGATACATGCCCATGGCATAGCCGCCGAGCGCGAAGAATGCGCCGTGTCCCAGCGAGAGAATACCGCAATAGCCCCAGACGAGATCGAGCGCCAAAGCCAGGATCGCGTAGCTGAGATACTTGCCCATCAGCGAGACCATATAGGTCGGGATATGCCCGAACTGACCCGGCGGAATCAGCAGGTTTGCCATGGGCACGAGAATGGCTACGGCGAGGAAGATGCCGATGACCCAGACGGCCTTCTTGTCGAGTGCGCGGAACAGGGCTTGGGTCAGCATGAAAATTCTCCGCTGGTCTCGGGTTGGGGCAGGGCGACGATCATTGTTCGACCGCCCTTCCCTTGAGGGCAAAGAGGCCCCGCGGACGTCGCTGGATAAAGAGGATGATGAGGACGAGGATCAGGATCTTGCCCAGGACCGCGCCGGCATAGGGTTCGAGGAACTTGTTGGCGATGCCGAGCGTAAGGGCGCCGACAAGGGTGCCCCAAAGATTGCCCACGCCGCCAAAGACCACGACCATGAAGCTGTCGATAATGTAGTTCTGGCCGAGATTGGGCGAGATATTGTCGATCTGGGTCAGCGCCACACCCGCCAGGCCGGCAATGCCGGAGCCGAGACCGAAGGTCATGGCATCGACGAAGGGCGTGCGGATGCCCATGGCCGAGGCCATGCGGCGGTTCTGGGTGACGGCGCGCATCTGGAGGCCCAGCGCGGTGCGATTGAGCACGAGCAGCAGGGCCAGGAAGACGATCATGGCGAAGATAACGATCCAGAAACGCCCATAAGTAATTGAAAGGCCATAAAATTCGAACGAGCCGGACATCCAGGTCGGGGCGATGACCATCTGGTTGGTCGGACCGAAGGTGGAGCGCACGCTTTGCTGGAGGACCAGGGAAATGCCCCAGGTGGCCAGCAGGGTTTCGAGCGGACGGCCATAGAGCCAGCGGATGACGCCGCGCTCGATACCGACGCCGATGGCCCCGGTGACGAGGAAGGCGATGGGCAGGGCGATCAGCAGGGAATAGTCGAGCAGACCCGGAAAGTTCTGGCGGATGATGAGCTGGACGATGAAGGTGGAATAGGCGCCCAGCATGACCATTTCGCCATGGGCCATGTTGATGACGCCCATGACGCCGAAGGTGATGGCCAGGCCGATGGCCGCCAGCAGCAGCACCGAGCCGAGCGAGACGCCGAACCAGACATTCTGCAGGGCACCCCAGACGGCGCGTTCCTGTTCGAGACCCGCCAGCGCGGACTGGATGACGGGCTTCAGTTCTTCGGGTGCAGCGCTTTGTACGCTTGTCAGAATGGTGATGGCCGAGCGGCCCGTGGTTGCGGCGATCAGAGGGATCGCAGCGCGCTTGTCCTCAATGCTGGCTTCGTCGCTGTTGAGGATGGTCACGGCGCGTGCGGCCTGCATGGCGCGCAACACATTGGCGTCGGTTTCCTGCGCGATGGCTTCGTCGAGGAGCGGCAGGCCAGCCGGGTCGGGGTTGGAGAGGAAGCCATTGGCCGCAGCGAGGCGCGTGGCTGGGTTGTCGTTCATCAGCGTCATGCCCGACAGGGCGGCGGCGATGTCACGACGGAGGCTGTTGTTGACGCGGATGCGGGCAAAATCAGCGCCTGCGGGAGGCTCGAGCGTTTCGCCGGTAGCGGGGTCGAGAGAGGTCGAGCCCCGCTGGATGACGACGAGGCCGGAGGTTTTGTCGGCATAGAGATTGCCGTCGGCAAGCGCCTGCAGGGCAGGCACGACGCTGTTGTCGCCGGTCGCCGCCAGGTCGGTGACAATCTGGCCAAGTTCCTTGAGGCTGGCTTCGCCCATGGACTGCACGGCGGCAGCAATGTCGGTGGGAGTGTCCTGCGCATGGCTGGCGCCGGGCAGGAGCAGGAACGGCAGGGCCATAAGCACCAGGCGGAGAGCGCGGAGGGTGGTCATGGCTTTGGCGTCCTTGTCGTAACTTGAAATCGGGAGGCAGGGGCGGTGGCCGCCCCTGCCGAATTCAGGCCTGGGCCTTACTGTGCGGCGCCGCCGCAGGTCTTGGTTTCGGTGTTGTAGTTGCCGCAGTTGATCGGGGCGGTCCAATCGGCCTCGAGCATCTTGCTTTCGGGCAGGAAGTCGGACCATGCGTCGCCGGGGACGAGATCTTCGGTTTCCCAGACCACGAAGAACTGGCCATCGTCCTGGATTTCACCGATCAGCACGGGCTTCGTGATGTGATGGTTCGGGAGCATCTTGGCGATGCCGCCGGTCAGGTTCGGGGTTTCGAGGCCAACGATGGAGTCGATCACAGCGTCAGCGTCAGTGGTGCCAGCGGTTTCCACGGCCTTGACCCAGACGTTGAAGCCGATGAGGTGGGCTTCCATCGGGTCGTTGGTCACGCGGTCTTCCGAGCCGATGAACTTCTGCCAGTCGGCGATGAAGGCAGCGTTTTCGGGAGTGTCGACCGACATGAAGTAGTTCCGGGCAGCCAGGTGACCGACCAGCGGGGTGGTGTCGAAGCCGGAGAGTTCTTCTTCGCCGACCGAGAAGGCCACGACCGGTATGTCTTCGGCCTTGATGCCCTGGTTGCCCAGCTCACGGTAGAACGGCACGTTGGCGTCGCCATTGATGGTCGAAACCACGGCGGTCTTCTTGCCGGTCGAGCCGAAGGCCTTGATGTCGGACACGATGGTCTGCCAATCGGAATGACCGAAGGGCGTGTAGTTGATCATGATGTCTTCTTTGGCCACGCCCTTGTCGAGCAGGTACTGCTCGAGAATCTTGTTGGTGGTCTGGGGATAGACATAGTCGGTGCCGGCCAGAACCCAGCGTTCCACGCCTTCTTCTTCGGCGAGGTAGTCGACAGCCGGGATGGCCTGCTGGTTCGGGGAAGCGCCGGTGTAGAACACGTTGCGCTGGGATTCTTCGCCTTCGTACTGAACCGGGTAGAAGAGCAGCGAGTTCAGTTCTTCAAAGACCGGCAGGACCGACTTGCGGCAGACCGAGGTCCAGCAGCCGAAAACGGCATCGACATCATCGACTTCGATCAGCTGGCGGGCCAGTTCAGCGGCCAGCGGCCAGTCGGAGGCAATGTCGACCACGACGGGTTCGAGCTGCTTGCCGAGGACGCCGCCCTTGGCGTTCTGCTGTTCGATCAGGAAAAGCATTGTGTCCTTCAGGGTGGTTTCCGAAATCGCCATCGTGCCCGACAGCGAATGCAGAATACCGACCTTGATGGTGTCGTCCTGCGCCATGACCGGGGTCATGGACAGGGAAACGCTGCCGGCAAGAGCCGCAGCGAGCAAAGCGCTCTTTGCGCTGAATTTGTTCATGAGAAATGTCCCTCTAAGACTGTTTGAGCCCCTAAGACACCAAGGGAGGCGCCTGTTACGGGGGGACATTGGGATGGTTCCTTAATGGAGCCCTATACGTCGATTGACGTAACCCCGACGCGAGCACGGAGGACACGCGTCAAAATCGCCCCAAAAACCGCGTGATTCCGGGAAAATTCGTGGTATGGAGGGTGTGGCGATTTTTTGGGCAGCAGCCAAAACTGGTTAAGAACTAGACGATTCATGGCGCGACAACGCATCATTCCGATCCGGCGCGAATATAATCGCTGGGTCGCAAACCAGACTCTGGAAGACTATGCGCTGCGCTTTACGGCCAAGTCAGCGCGTCGCTTTTCCAACGACAAAATTTCGCAAACCGCCATTGGCGCTATCTCATTCCTCGCACTTGAGGCCATTGGTGCTAGCATAACGCTATCATATGGAACGACCAACGCGCTGATCGCCATTGTCGTGGCTTCGATCGCCATCCTGCTCGTCGGTGTTCCCATTTCGCGCTACGCGACCCGGCATGGGGTCGACATCGACCTGCTCACCCGCGGCGCGAGTTTTGGTTATATCGGCTCGACGGTGACGTCGCTGATCTATGCGAGCTTCACCTTCATTCTCTTCGCCATCGAAGCCTCGATCATGTCGAGCGCCCTGGAGTTGGCCTTCGGGATACCGCTCTGGATCGGCTACATCATCTCGGCGCTGGTGGTCATTCCGCTGGTGACGCATGGCATTCAGATGATCAGCCGGTTCCAGTTGATCACGCAGCCGATCTGGATCGTGCTCAACATCCTGCCGTTCTTTTTCATCGCCTTCATGGATTGGGAGAAGTTTGATCTGTGGCGGGCCTTCGAAGGGCTTGGCGTGCCGTCCGGTGGTCCGGGCAGCGTCGCGGCTTTCGAGGTGGCCAAGTTCGGCGCCGCTTCGGCCGTTATTCTGGCGCTGATGACGCAGATCGGGGAGCAGGTGGACTTTCTGCGTTTTCTGCCGGCCGAGGGGGCGCCGAAATGGCGGCACAAGCTCGGCATTTTTCTGGCCGGCGCGGGCTGGGTGGTGGTGGGCGCGCCCAAGCTTATTGCGGGGTCATTTCTGGCGGTGCTGGCTTTGTCGGTGGGTGTTGCGCCCGACCATGCCGCCGAGCCGGGGCACATGTATGCGGTCGCCTTTGGCTACATGATCCCCAATGAATTTTTGGCGCTGATGCTGATGGCGGTGTTTGTGGTCATCAGCCAGCTCAAGATCAATGTCATGAACGCCTATGCAGGCTCGCTGGCGTGGTCGAACTTCTTTTCGCGCCTGACCCATAGCCATCCGGGCCGCGTCGTGTGGCTGCTGTTCAATGTCGCCATTGCGCTGCTGCTGATGGAGCTGGGCATTTACGACCTGCTCGAGGAGACATTGGGCATTTTCTCCATCGTCGCCATGGCGTGGCTCTGCTCGATCTCGGCGGATCTGTTCATCAACAAGCCGCTGAGCTTGGCGCCGCCCGGCATCGAGTTCAAGCGGGCGCATCTTTATGACATCAATCCCGTTGGCGTCGGTTCAATGGTGCTGGCCACGGTGATTGCGCTGGTGGCGCATTTCGGCGCGTTCGGCGAAATGGCTGCGGCACTGCCCCCCTATATTGCGCTTGTCGTGGCCTTGATTGTCTCGCCCACCATCGCCTGGGCGACCAAGGGCAAGTATTATCTGGCGCGAAAGCCGCGCAAGGAGTGGCAAGAGCGGAAGTCGGTGACCTGCTCGATCTGCGAGCATCCTTTTGAGCCCGAAGATATGGCGTGGTGCCCGGCCTATGCGGCGCCGATCTGTTCGCTCTGCTGTTCGCTCGATGCGCGCTGTCACGACATGTGCAAGCCGCACGCCAGCTTTCGTGCCCAGACCCACGCGGTTGCAGCGAGCATTCTGCCGCAATGGGCGATCGAAAAACTGCAGACACGGTTGGCACGTTATGGCGTGTCGATGGGCATCGCCGTCACCATGCTCGGCTCGGTGCTGGGCCTGATCTATTATTTTGCCATTGGCGCAGCACCGAACACGGCCGAGGTGGTGGGTGGCACGCTGGCGGTGGTGTTTTTCGTCTTCGCGGTTACAGCGGGAATCCTGACGTGGTTTCTGGTGCTGGCGCATGACAGCCGGCTGGTGGCCGAAGAGGAAAGCACGCGCCAGAATACGCTGCTGCTCAAGGAAATCGACGCACATTCGCGCACCGACGCCGAATTGCAGCGGGCCAAGGAAAAGGCAGAGGCGGCCAATCTTGCCAAATCGCGCTATGTCGTGGGCCTCAGCCATGAACTGCGGACGCCGCTCAATGCCGTGATGGGCTATGCGCAAATTCTTGAGCGCGATGCGGCGGTGCCGGAAAATCGCAGGGGTTCGGTGCAGATCATTCGCCGCAGCGCCGAGCATTTGTCGGGTCTGATCGATGGCTTGCTGGATATTTCCAAGATCGAGGCAGGGCGGCTGCAGGTCTATTCCAACGAAATCAATATCCAGGATTTTCTCGACCAGATCGTCGACATGTTCCGCCTGCAGGCCGATGCCAAGGGGCTGGAGTTCCGCCATGTCCGCGCCCAGGCATTGCCTGTCCATGTGCGGACAGACGAGAAGCGGCTTCGCCAGATTCTGGTCAACCTGCTCTCCAACGCCATCAAGTTCACCAGCGCAGGCCATGTCAGCTTTGAAGTCGGTTATCGAATGCAGGTCGCGACCTTCACAGTGTCAGACACGGGCAGCGGCATCGCGCCGGATGATCTTGAGCACATCTATGAGCCCTTTGTGCGCGGCGAAGCGGAGAAGAACCGCTTTACGCCGGGCCTCGGTCTGGGTCTCACCATCACCAAGCTGCTGACTGAAACGCTGGGCGGCGAGATTACCGTTTCCAGCGAGGTGGGGGTCGGTACGCGGTTTCAGGCCCGGTTAATGCTGGCCAAGGTGGAACGGCCTTCCCGCAGGACGCTCGATAAGCGCAAGGTCGTGGGCTATCGCGGCGCGCCCCTGACGGTGATGGTGGTCGACGATAATCACGATCACCGCACGCTGATGCGCGAGATGCTTTCGCCGCTGGGGTTCAATGTGCTGACGGCGGTGGACGGAGCGGATTGCCTGGCATCGCTCGAGGCAGCCCGGCCCGACTTCTATTTCATCGATATTCGGATGCCCGGGATGAGCGGCTGGGAGCTGGTGGAGATCTTGCGCAACAGGGGAGTCGGCGCGCCTGTCGTGATGCTGTCGGCCAATATCGGCGATGGCGCGGGTCCCACCAATAGTGATGCGGGGCATTCCGACACGCTGGCCAAGCCTTTTGACCTGACGCAGTTGCTGGACAAACTCGGTACGCATCTGGCGCTGGAGTGGGATTATGCGGAACCGGTAGCAGCGCGCGCGACGAAACCGAAAAAGCTGGTGTCGCCCGGTGTGGAACATTTGCGGGAGCTGGCGAGCCTTGGGCAGATCGGGCATGTGCGGGGCATTGATGCCAAGCTGACTGAGCTTGCCGCGGACCCCGCCAATCTGCCGCTAGTCGAGGCGCTGCGCGGGCATATGGACGCTTTCGATTTTGACGGATACGCGGAAGTACTGGAGCGGATGAACCATGAGCCGGATTGAGAAAGAGCAGGACATTGTACTGCTGGTCGACGACTCCCCGGAGTCGCTCGGCTTTCTCACTACGGCACTTGAGCAGGCCGGGGTCACGGTGCTGGTCGCCAGAAGCGGCGAGGCGGCGCTTGGCATAGCGCAGCGGGTGACGCCCGATGTGGTGCTTATGGACGCCGTGATGCCGGGGCTCGATGGGTTTGAAACCTGCCGCAGGCTCAAGGCCATGGCTCCCCTCGCGCATGTGCCGGTGATCTTCCTGACCGGACTGACCGAGACTGAACATATTGTTCATGCGCTCGAAAGCGGTGGCGTCGACTATCTCGCCAAGCCGATCAATGTCGATGAATTGCGGGCGCGCATCCGGGTTCATCTGGCCAATGCACGCCGGGCGCAGAGTGCGCGGATTGCACTTGATGCTGCCGGACGCCATCTGGTGGCCTTCGGCATTGAGGGCGGGGTGCTGTGGTCAACCCCCCAGGCGACCCGGCTGCTTGAACGCTCGGGCCTCGATGCCGAAGGGCAGGCTGAGATGACCCGCCGCTTTGCCCAGTGGCGCTTGTCGGCTGGTCAGAGCTCCGCATCGGGGGGCGGGTTTGACCTCACCATGCAGGGCGTGCCGCTGCTGCAGTTTTCGTTTCTCGGCATTGTCGGCGGCGACGAATATCTGTTCCGCCTCGCCGGCGCGCAGCAGGAAGGGCAGGAGGACGTGCTGCGGCAGCACTTTGGCCTGACCCATCGCGAGAGCGAGGTGTTGTTGTGGATCGGCCGTGGCAAGTCCAATCGCGACATCGGCGAAATACTCGGCCTTAGTCCGCGAACAGTGAACAAGCACCTTGAGCAGGTTTACACCAAGCTGGGTGTCGAGAACCGCGCGTCGGCGGCAATCAAGGCAATACAGTCGCTGCAGGCGCCATTCGAGCTTTGAGTAATCCCGTATATTCGCGCATTTTGCGCATATAACGCATATAATTGGGCCTCTGAATTGCTCGACTGAACGGGCCGGTGCTTCCTGATGGCGTGTCGTTTGGACACCAGTGAGGAGTATCAGACATGAAAACCATTATTGCCCTTTCCGTCGTCGCCGCCCTGGCCATGGCCCCTGCAGCACAGGCTGGCGGCTTCCTCGGCAAGTCCGGTGGCGGAAACATCCTGTCCAACATCACCGGCATTGCCGGCGTGAATGTGCTCAACGGCACCACGGTCGCCGTCGGCAATAACAGCTCGATCCTGTCGAATATCGGCAGCGGCAACGGCATTCTCGGCATTGGTGGCCAGAACACCACCACCACGACGAATGTGAACAGCAACAACCAGACCACGCACAACGTCCACAGCTTCAACAAGGGCGGCAAGAAGCGCTGGTAACCCCGCTTCACGCCTTCTGCCCCCGTGAGGGAGCGCCTCCACTCCCCCACCGACCCGCACCGTGCCCCCGGTGCGGGTCTCCCTTTTTGGGGGGTACCGGAAGCCTGTGGGTCAGGGAGTTAAAAGGCAGGCAGAAGGATCAGGCCCGCATTTCGGGCTGGCGCCACAGGGTCAGCGCGTGGCGGGCTGCATCATCGCCGGAAAGGCGCACTTCCTCGAAACGAATGTCCGTGCCATCGTTTGGCGTGGCAGGAGAAAAGCGCGGCTCAGTGAGGCAGACCCGGAGACCGGCCACCGAATAAATGGTTTTGTGAATATGGGCGCACCAGGCCTGACCTTCATGACGGAAGGGAAGGGTGATCGTCAGCCCGACGACGCCGCTGGGCTGTTCCAGAATTTCGACGAAGCGCCGCCAGACGGGGGCGAAGGCGGGATTGGCCTCGGGATTGATCACCCAGCCAAAGCGGTCAAGCGCGTTGGGTGTCTGGCTGAGCGGGCGGCTTTTGGCGATGATCGCGTGGCTGGCATCAATCAGCAGCAGGTGCTGGTTCGACTCTTCGACGAACAGCCGGAGCGCCTGGAGCGGTTCGGCATCCTGCCCCCAGATCAGGCGGCGGATGGCTTCGATATTATGGGGGCGGGGCACGTCGCGACCGCTTTCCCAGCGGCTGACCTGGCTTTGCGTGACGCCGAGGCATTGAGCGATGGCGGCCTGTTGCAGGCGGGCGCGAATGCGCCAATTGCGCAGGGCAAGGCAAAGATCATGGGGTTGTAGAGACATGGCAGGTGTCCTTCCGTTGCCGAAAGGATTTGGCATGAGCGCTGAAGAACATAGTTAATCAAATACTTACGGGCGCAACTTCGTTCGTTCACCATGAATTTCAACCAGAATTTCTACGGGAATGTGCTGATCGGTCTACGTGGAATATTGGTTACCGCATTGTTTGATCCTGTCCGAACGAGTGCGTTCGGGGGTGGTGATGCGTTGTTTGCTTGTTTTCGCGGCGACATTGGCAGGCTTGGGCGACGCGGTCGCTCAATCGCCTATTGCGGCCTCCACCTCGGTGGAAACGGGGTGGACCTCTAACGCCCAGGACAGTTTTGGCGGCGTGGCCGATGTCTATGTCCGCCACGATAGCGAAGCATCCGTCTCGGGCGCCTGGGGACCGATGACCCTCAGGGCCGGACTGACGCTGGAGCAGACCAGTTTTATTCAGGTCACACAGGAAAATGATCTCTCCATCGGCGGGGGCGTGGAGCTTGGCTACGCCTTGCGGGAGGGCATCGGTCTGCGCACGGGCTATGAGGTTACGCGATCCTGGACCGGGGAGGCGGTTGATCTGGGAGCGTTGCGGATCGGGGTCCTGAGCCCCGCCTGGGAGCATGAAGCGCTTGCCGAGGTGATGCTCGCGGGTGAGGGCAGGCAGGTTACTCTGGGCGTTGACGCGCTGGTGCGCTTCCCGGGCGAGAGCATGTTCGACGGCTTGGAGATCGATCCATTGCGGCTGGAATCCGAGGTCAGTCTGGTGACGGTTCGGGCAGACGGGCAGCTGGCGCTGTCGCCGCAGGTGGCCGCTCTTGCGCGCGCGCGTGGGTTCTTCACGTCGGTGCCGGTTGCGGATCAGGAGGAGTTCGGGCGTGAACCGGCGGATGGAGCGCAGGTGGCGGGCGGTATTCTCGTGGAGCAGGGCGCGATCACCTTTGAAGGCAGGGCCGGCTTTGACGTGGTGTGGCCGGAGAATGCGCCGCGCCTGTGGCAGTTCGTGCCTTACACGGATGTGTCGGCGATGCTGGCTGCTTCGGAGAGGCTGAGCGTCACGGCGCGCGCGCTGCGTGAGGTGGAATTGGTCGCGCCCATCGATGGCGTTGCCAGCGCGGTGACCGAGGCGGAATTGGGCGCGCGGCTGTCTGTCGCCGAAGCGGTGGCGCTTTCGGGATCGGTGGGGGTG
The DNA here is from genome assembly GCA_023433775.1 of Pseudomonadota bacterium. Lineage (GTDB taxonomy): Bacteria > Pseudomonadota > Alphaproteobacteria > Rhizobiales > Devosiaceae > Devosia. Next base: position 39,360 of record JAEYTY010000099.1, read on the forward strand.
CGGCGGGAAGTGGGGCTTTACGATCCCAATGCCAGCCAGACCAAGCGGCAGGTCAGCGCGGGGGTCAGCTTTGCGCCGAGCGCGAATACGGAGCTGGGACTATTGGCGAAAGCGGCCTGGGTGGAGGAGCCAACCGGGGCTTATGACAGCACGAGCCTTGCTGCCACATTCAAGGGTTCGCTGTAAGCCTGCCGCGGCGAGAGAGAAAAATCACCATCACATTCGCAGCGTGGGGGAACCCCTGCGGCATTGTTCCGTTGAGGAGGCAAGCTGGTCATGCAACGCGGCCAGCGCCAGTTCTGGCGGATCGCCAACAGAGCCTCCGCCATCCGGTCGGTGGACGGCGGCAGAGGCTGACGCTCCTTTGCTGCTTCCCCGGTGGGGCGCGAAACTCCGGTTTCGCGCCCTTCTTTTTATGCCGCCAGTGCTGTGTCGGGGGAAACGAAGTCGAGCCCCTGAGCTTCGGCGACAGGCGCGCAGGTCAGTTTGCCATTCCACACATTGAGGCCGGCGCGCAGGTGCGGATCGGCGCGCAATGCTTCCTTCCAGCCGAGATTGGCCAGCCGGACAACGTGCGGCAGGGTGGCGTTGTTGAGCGCATAGGTCGAGGTGCGGGCGACGCCGCCGGGCATATTGGCCACGCAATAATGCACCATGCCGTCGACGATGAAGGTCGGCTCGGCATGGGTGGTGGGACGGGAGGTTTCGAAACATCCGCCCTGATCGATGGCGACGTCGACGAGGACGGCACCGGGCTTCATGGTGGAGAACATGGCGCGGGTGACGAGACGTGGCGCCGAGGCGCCGGGGACAAGCACGGCACCGATCACCAGATCAGCCGTGGCGATCTGTTCGGCGATAACGGCGGTGTTCGAATAGAGCACGCGGGCCTTGGCGCCGAAATGGCCGGAGAGGCGCTCCAGCGCCGCCGGGGATTTGTCGAGAATGGTGACATCGGCGGAGAGGCCGACGGCGTTTTCGGCAGCGTGGTAACCCACGACGCCGCCACCGAGGACGACAACCTTGGCCGGCGTGACGCCGGGCACCCCGCCCAGCAGGACGCCGCGGCCGCCATGGGCTTTTTCGAGCGCGGTGGCGCCGGCCTGGATCGACATGCGGCCGGCCACCTGGCTCATGGGCTTGAGCAGGGGCAGGGCGCCGTTTGCGTCGGTCACGGTTTCATAGGCGATGCAGGTCGCGCCTGAGGCGAGCAGATCGCGCGTCTGGTCCGGGTCGGGCGCAAGATGGAGATAGGTGAAGAGAACCTGTTCGGGGCGGAGCATGGCGCGCTCGACGGCCTGTGGTTCCTTGACCTTGATGATCATGTCGGCGGCGTCAAACACCACTTTTGCGTCATTGGCGATTTCGGCGCCCGCGGCACGATAATCGTCGTCGCTGTCGCCAATGCCGGCGCCAGCCTGGGTTTCGACGAGAACCCGGTGTCCCTGGTGGGTCAGCTCTGCAACGCTCTCCGGCGTGAGGCCAACCCGATATTCATGGTTTTTGATTTCTTTCGGCACGCCAATCAGCATGACCCTTCTCCCTTGCAATTTGATGGCAGACAGAATGCCGCAGTTTCGGGACAAAGTGCTTGCAAACAATGCCTATTCGACGTTCAACTTCGAATGAAGTTCAACGAATGTTGGAAATGGCGCAATGTTCTTGCAGATCGACAGCGTTGATCGGAAGCTTCTGCGCGAGATTCAGCAGGACAGCCGACGCAGCGTGCAGGCGCTAGGCGAGGCGGTTGGGCTATCGGCTTCGGCCTGTCACAGGCGGATCAAGGCGCTGGAAGATGCAGGCCTGATTGAGGCGTATAGAGGTGTGCTCAGTGCAGCGCATCTCGGCTTTTCGATGCAGTTTTTCATCGAGGTGGGGCTGACCAGCCAGAGCGAGGCGGCGCTGGAGGCGTTCGAGATGGCGGTGCGGGATATTCCCGAGGTGTTGGAATGTCATCTGATGGCGGGGCAATCGGACTACATCCTGCGGGTGCTTTGCCGGGACCACGAGGATTTTGAGCGGCTGCATCGGCGCCTCAGCGCCCGGTTGCCGGGTGTTGCACATCTCCATTCCAATATGTGCATTCGAACGGTCAAGGTGCCGACCGGCCTGCCCATCTAGGCGGTTGACGACAAAATGGCGGCATCATGCATAAAATTTATGCAGATACGTTTTGTGGTCAACAGATAAGCAGAATCTGCTTGCCTTGGTAAAATTGCTGGGTTTGATTTGTCCCGGAACGAACAATCGGGGACGTCAAACCATGCTTTCACGCCGACATTTTTCAATTTCTGTGGCCTTGCTTGCCGGTCTCAGCCTTGCTGGTCCGGCCCTTGCGCAGACCGACATCAAGTTCACCCTCGACTGGCGCTTTGAGGGTCCGGCTGCGGGCTTTCTTCTCGCGCAGGACAATGGCTATTTCGCCGAGGAAGGCCTCAACGTCACCATCGACACCGGCAATGGTTCGGTGGAAGCCATTCCGCGCGTGGCCACCGGGGCCTACCAGATGGGCTTTGGCGATCTCAATTCGCTGATCAAATTTCTCGATGAGGATCCGACCCAGCCTGTCGAAGCGGTGATGATGGTCTATGACAAGCCTGTCTTCTCGGTCATTGGCCGCAAGTCGCTGGGTATCACCGATGATCCGAAGTCGCTGGAAGGCCGCAAGCTTGGTGCGCCTCCGCCGGATGGTGCTTTCGCACAATGGCCGGCTTTCATCGAAGCCGCTGATCTCGACACCTCGGCGATCACCATCGAATCCATCGGCTTCCCGGTGCGCGAGCCGATGCTGGCTTCAGGCGATGTGGATGGCGTTTTTGGCTTCGCCTTCTCGGTGATCCTCAACCTGCTCGCCAATGGCGTGCCCGAGGACGATATTTCGACCATCCTCTTCGCCGATCACGGGCTCAACCTTTACGGCAATGCGGTGATGGTCAACGAGGCATTTGCCGAAGAAAATCCGGAGGCGGTGAAAGGCTTCCTGCGGGCCCTGGCCAAGGGCTTTGCCGATGCCGTAGCGGACCCGGCTGCTGGCGCAGCGGCGGTTCTCGCGCGCAACGAGACCCTCAATCTGGATACCGAAATCTCGCGGCTCGAAATGGCCAATGAGATGAACATCAAGACACCCTATGTGGTGGAGAATGGCTTTGGCGATATCGACGCCGCACGTCTGGATGCGTCGATTGAGACGCTGAAAGTATCCATGGGTCTCAAGGGCGCAGTGACGGCGGCTGATGTTTTCGACAGCCAGTATCTGCCACCTGCGGCAGAGCGCATGTTGCCCTGATCCACCAATCGATCCCGCTCCCGCCGTGCCGCCCATGTGAGGCGCATGGCGGGAGCGGCATAAAGCGTCGGAGGTTGCGATGTCGCCACTGGTATCGATCGAAAATGTCGACATGCGCTATGGCGGGCCGGATGGTACGCTGGCGGTGAGCGGGCTTGATCTCAAGATCAATCGCGGCGAATTCGTCGCGGTGGTCGGGCCATCGGGCTGCGGCAAGTCCACGCTGATGAAGCTGACGACGGGACTGCATATTCCACAGTCCGGCACGGTGATTGTTGCCAATAGCCAGGTGACCAAACCTGTCTCGATTGTCGGCATGGCCTTCCAGAACCCGACCATGCTGCCCTGGCGGACGACGCTGGAAAACATCCTCCTCCCGCTCGAAATTGTCGAGCGACATCGCCATCGCCTGCGGGCCCACAAGGCCGAATATGTCGAGAAGGCCGAGAAGCTGCTCGACACGGTTGGGCTCAAGGGCTTTGGTTCGAAATTTCCGTGGCAACTTTCGGGCGGAATGCAGCAGCGGGCCAATCTCTGCCGCGCGCTGATCCATGAGCCGGAGCTGCTGATGCTCGACGAGCCGTTTGGTGCGCTCGACGCCTTCACCCGCGAAGAGCTGTGGTGCGTCATCCGCGACCTTCATGCGAGCCAGGACGTGACGATTGTGCTGGTCACCCATGACCTGCGCGAAAGTGTGTTTCTCGCCGACAAGGTGGTGGTCATGTCCGCGCGACCGGGCAGGGTAATCTCCGAGCATGTCGTTCCCTTCGAGCGTCCGCGCCAGCTCGACCTGCTTTATGAGCCGGCCTTTAACGAGATGGTGCAGAAACTGCATGGCGAGATTGCCACTGCGAGGGCCGCAGCATGACGACACTTGATCGCGTTACCCCTGTCGCCGCCGCGCCGCGTCCCGCCTTCAAAATCAACTGGGTGCGGCTGGCGCCCTGGCTTTACACGATTGGCCTCTTTGTCATCTGGGAGATCGGCGTTCGGATTTCCGGCCTGCCGCATACGATCTTTCCGACGCCGTCGCGCATTTTCGAGGCTATTGTCCAGTATTGGTCGCCGATCTGGAAGAACTCGGTGCAGACGCTTTATACGACCGTGCTCGGCTTCCTCATCGCCGTGGTCGCGGGGCTGGGCATTGGCCTCTTCATCGGCTGGTCAAAGACCATTTATGCCGGGCTTTATCCGATCATGATCGGTTTCAATGCCATCCCCAAGGTGGCGCTGGTGCCGATCCTCGTCATCTGGTTTGGCATCGGCACAGTGCCGGCTGTGCTGACGGCCTTCCTCATTTCCTTCTTCCCCATCGTGGTCAATGTGGCGACAGGCCTCGCGACAATCGAGCCGGAGACCGAGGATGTGCTGCGCGCGCTGGGGGCCAAGAAGATGGACATTATGCTCAAGGTCGGCATTCCCCGCTCGATGCCTTATTTCTTCGGATCGCTGAAAGTGGCCATCACACTGGCCTTTGTCGGCTCGGTGGTCAGCGAGACGGTGGCGTCCAATTCGGGGCTCGGAAACATGATGGCGTCTGCGCAGTCCAACTTCAATGTGCCGCTGGTGTTCGCCGGGCTGCTCATGCTCGCGGTCGAAGGCATCGCCATGTATGCGCTGATGGCCTGGGTGGAAAAGCGCATGACCGGATGGGCGCATCGCTCGACCATGTCGAATTGAGCTGCAAGCGTTTCCTTCCAAACTAGGCGGGGAATGCGGCTTGCCCTAAAATCCTTGTGCGGTGACAATAGCATCACTGCATGAGGAGGATGTTCGTGGCCGAGACCAGCGGAATTGTCGGGGGCGGCCCCAAGAAGGTGCTCTATACGCTTGCGACCATCGGCAAGATGGGGGTGGGCAAGGCCGCCAAGGCTTTGACCGCCAAGAACACCTGCAAGGCCTGTGCCTATGGCATGGGCGGACAGCGCGGCGGCATGACCAATGAACTCGATGAGTTTCCCTCGGTCTGCAACAAGAGCGTGCAGGCGCAGTCGAGCGACGTGCAGCCCGCAATCCCCAATCCGATCTTCGAGCACACGATTTCTGACCTACAGGAATTGAGCGCCAAGGAGATGGAGCATCTGGGGCGTCTCGGCACGCCGCTGTTCCGCCGCGCCGGGTCGGACCGGTTTGAGCCGGTGGAGTGGGAATTTGCGCTGGACCATGCCGCCAAGCGCTTTGCCGACACTAATCCGCGTCGGAGCTTTTTCTATTCGTCGGGGCGCTCATCGAACGAGGCCGGGTTTCTGTTCCAACTGCTGGCTCGGGCCTATGGCACCAACAATGTCAACAATTGCTCCTATTATTGCCACCAGGCGACGAGCGAAGGTCTCAAGACCACGATCGGCACGGGAACGGCCACGGTGGAATTGGAAGACCTGACGGGCGCCGACCTGATCTTTGTCATCGGCGCCAATCCGTCGTCCAACCATCCCCGCTTCATCCATATGCTGAAGAATTGCCGCGAGCGGGGCGGGCAGGTGATCGTCATCAATCCGGCCAAAGAGCCGGGGCTGGTCAAGTTTGCCGTGCCGAAATCGCCCAGCTCGATGCTGAAGGGCGGCAGCGATATCGCCTCGGACTATCTGCAGCCACGCATCGGTTCTGACATTGCGCTGTTCAAGGGCCTCGCCAAGGCTGTGCTGGAGCAGGGGACGGAAGACAGCGCCTTCATCGCGGCGCATGGGGCCGAGTTCGAAGCCTTCCGGGCGGATATTGATGCGCTTTCGTGGGACGAGGTCAGCGCCGCCTGCGGCTTGTCGCGCGACGAGATTTCCCGGGTTGCGGCGGCCTATGGGCGGTCGAAGAATGCTGTTTTCGCCTGGGGCATGGGCATGACCCACCATGTGCATGGCGTGGCCAATGTCGAGGCTATCGCCAATCTGGCGCTGTTGCGCGGGATGATCGGCAAGAGGTTCGCGGGGCTATTGCCGCTGCGCGGCCACTCCAATGTTCAGGGTATCGGCACCATTGGCGTCAAGCCGGTGCTGGCCGGTGATGTGCTGGCCAAGATGGAGCGCGAATTCGGGGTAACTTTCCCCAAGGAGCAGGGCCTCGATACCATGGCCTGCCTGAAGCGGGCCGAAGCGGGCGAGATCGATGCCGCCATGGTGATGGGCGGCAATCTCTGGGCGGCGACGCCCGACACGGCCTTTGCCAGCCGCGCCATGGGCGCCATCGGGTTCAAGCTGTTTCTAACAACGACGCTCAACCAGGGCCATGTGCATGGGCTGGGGTCAGGCGAGGTGATGATCCTTCCCGTCACGGCGCGCGACGAGGAATGGGAGCCGACGACGCAGGAATCCATGTTCAACTATGTGCGTCTGTCTGATGGCGGCATTCGCCGACTGGAGAATGTCCGCCCTGAAAGCTGGATCCTGGGACAGATTGGCAAGCGCGTGCTGCCCAATTCGCCCATCGACTTCACGGCGTTTTCGGGTCATGCCCGGCTGCGCGACGCGATTGCCGCCATTGTGCCGGGCCTTGAGGAACTGGCCGATATTGATGTGGCCAAGCGCGAATTCGACATTCGCAATCGGGTTATGCATGTGCCTAGTTTCGGCACGCCGGATGGCCGGGCGCATTTCGTGACGACGCCTATTCCTGCTGCCGATGATGGGCGGCTGATGCTGGCCTCTGTGCGCAGCGAGGGCCAGTTCAATTCCATCATCTATGAAGAGACCGACAGCTACCGTGGCAAGGCCGGGCGGCTGGCGGTGTTCCTCAACGCCAAGGACATGGCGGCGCGTCAACTGAGCGAGGGCCAGAAGGTGCGGGTGACCTCAGACGCGGGAGTGATGGAGGGCGTGGCGACGAGCTATGACCTGCCGCGCGGTTCTGTGCTGGCATACTACCCTGAGGCCAATGTGCTGGTTGGCACGGCGGTTGATCCACGCAGCAAGACACCGGCGTTCAAATCGGTGCCGGTCGAGGTTGTTGCGGCGTAAAAGGGGTCAGCGGATCTCGGCCTCGTAGCTTTCGTAAAAGGCTTCCGGCGTCATGCCGAAGGCGGTTTCGAAGGCCGTGTCCCACGATTGGCCTGCGCCCATATGGTTGTAGAATTCGGCCAGCGCCGGGAAGCCTGATGTTTCGGCCAGCATATGCGCCGCGATCATGCCGGCAGATGAGGCGAGTGGCTCGGCGTAATAACCTTCGCGCGTCTGCATCTTGCTGAGCGGTACGTCCACCTCTGCGGCCTTCTGGGTGTGCCAGTCGATTTCGCGGGCAAAATTCATGCGCCCGCTATCGCCGAGGATTTTGAAGGCAACATATTCGGCAGCGCCTTCGACAAGCCATTGCGGGCCGACCTTTTCGACCGTGTTGCGGCCATCGCAGCAGCCTTCGAGGCGGCCATAGGCGCGCTCATATTGCAGCATGTGGAAATATTCATGCGCGAGGCCAAAGGTGCGTTGCGCGGCGAGGCCAGAGCCGAACCAGTCGCCCGAGAAGACATCGGATTTGGCGCAGAAGAACATGAAGCCGGGGCCGGCTTCGCCGCCGTGACAGCCCAGGAAATTGGCCAGCTTGCCGGAGCGGATGCCTTCGCCCATTTGCAGGTGATCGACATAGTGATCGGTGAGCCATTGTGCGTCAGACGAGATGTAGATGGTGCCGGGCGTCTTCAGTGCACCGCCGAGACTTTCGCTGTAATAGGCGTGAATGTCCTTCATGCCCGCTATCGTGTGTTCGATGGTCCCGGCATCGACATCGGGACCGAAGCGCAGGAGCGCGATGTCGTCTATCGGCCCGACGGCTTTGCCCTGCTCAAGAGCGGTGGTGAGCTGCGTGCACCAGGTGGTGGCACTGTCCTTGGTCAAGTCGGGCCAGGTGCCTTCGGACTGGTTGGCGGCGAAGGCTGCCGATGCGGCCGCGGTGCCACGGCCCAGAAGGCCGTCGGAAGGTCCGGCGGCATAGCCGATGCTGTTAAGGCCGGACTGCACGCAGGCGGTAGCGTCCTTGTCGGTCATGGCCAGTGCGGGCGCGGCATCTGGCGCTGCGGCGGCGCTGGCCGTTACCTTTGGCGCGACGAACAGATAGCTGCCGCGCATCTCGCTTGGCGCTTCGTCACAGATCTGCTGCGTGCTGCCCGCGGCGGTCGACCATTTGCCTGTCGCTTCGGTCACGCACCATTTCGCCAGCCGCGTGCTTTTGAGGATATTTTCGTCGATGCGGACGATATAGACCGAATTTCCGTCGCGGGTTTCGGCGTTGTTTGATATCGCCGCAAACATCTCGCTGCCGTCGCTGGAATATCCGGCGATTGACAGTGTCAGCCCGGCCTCGCCGGGCACCACGAATTCAAAATTGCCCGCGAAGGCGGGAATCACTCCAACTATCAGCCACGAGAGTGCAGAAAAAATGCGTGCTGATAGGTGCATATGATTGTTTTCCCCAAGTGGCCGATATCTTATTTATTTCCTGTCTTGAGGCAAGCATGGCAGCGGCGCTCAATTGTAAGGCAATTGAGGGCGTTGCGCCGGGAAATACTGTTCAGGTCCGCGTAATTTTTTGGCAGGCTGCATAAACGGGAGTCATTTCGCTCTGGGCTTCTGTGTCCAAGCGATTGAAATACGAGTGGTTTTTCACTTGTTTACCTCTTGCTTACCATGTTCGGCGCACACTTTCTGCGAACGAACTGGGGATCGTTCTCAAGAAAGTCCGCGTGTCAGCGGCACGATCCTGTCAGCGTGGCCGAAGTTGAACTTGGGGCGCGGCGATGAATGCAGTTGAGACTCCTTCCGTCGGCGCTTCGCCACGAGCCATGCGCGTGGTGATGGACGGCATTGGCCGCGAGCTTCACACCTATTCGAGCGGCAATCAGCAAATCGTCAAGCAGACCAAGCTGCTGGCCATCAATGCCATTATCGAGGCGGCGCGGGCGGGCGATGCCGGCAAGGGTTTTGCCGTGGTGGCCAATGAGGTCCAGCATCTGGCGGACCGGGCCAGCGAGATTGCGGCGCGGTTTCAGGATGTGCTGATGGGCCGGATCGATCTCGGCCGCGCCATGTCCGACAATCTGGTCGAGGAGATGGAAGGTCTGCGCCTGACCGATCTGGCGCAGACGCTGGTGCAATTGATCGTGCGCAATCTCTATGAGCGCACCGCCGACGTGCGGTGGTGGGCCACCGACACTGCTTTCTGGCAGGCGCTGGAGAGCGGCGATGCGCAGGCGAGCGCCTTTGCCGCCGACCGGCTGGCGACGATCAACCGCTTCTATACGGTCTATTCGGACCTGGTGCTGACCGACGCCAGGGGCAAGGTTATTGCCAGCGCAAACCCTGCCTTTGCACGTGGCCTGATGGGGGCAGACCTGTCGCGCGAGAGCTGGTTCCGCGATGCGGTGGCGACGAAATCGGGCAATGAATATCGCGTCGGCGACGTGGCCGAAAGCGCGCATCATGATGGTCGCGAAGTGCTGGTCTATTCCACGGCGGTGAGGGCTGGGGGCCGGGCTGAGGGCAAGGTGCTCGGTGCGCTGGGCGTCTATTTCGACTGGCAGGGGCAGGGGCGCTCGATTGTTGAGACCGAGGCTGCGCTGCCGCCGCAAGTGGCAGAGCGCACCGAGGTGATGCTGCTCGATGCATCGGGCTGGATCATCGCCACCACCAATGCGGCGCGGCGCTTTACACAGTTCAACCTGCAGCATGACGGGCAGGCGCGCGGCAGCTATCTCGACAACAATGGCAATATCGTCGCCTTTGCGCAGACGCTGGGCTACGAGGAATATGACGGGCTCGGCTGGTGGGGCGCTATTGTACAGCGGGCCGATGACGACGAAGGCATCCGCAAGGCGCTGGGCTTTTAGGCAGCATCGTCTCGTCAACGAAACCGGCGGCACCCGTTGCCCCGCTGCATCGCTTGTCCTACATAGGCGCCAACTCATCCGAACCTTCGAAGAGGTCAGCAGCCTATGGCGCGGCAGTTCATCTATCACATGCACGGAATGTCCAAGGCCTATGCCGGTGGCAAGAAGGTGCTCGACGGCATCAATCTCTCGTTTTATCCCGACGCCAAGATCGGCGTGCTGGGGCCGAACGGCTCGGGTAAATCGACGCTGCTCAAGATCATGGCCGGCATCGATACGGAATTCACTGGCGAGGCGTGGGCCGCGCAGGGCGCCCGCGTTGGCTATCTGGCGCAGGAACCGCAGCTTGATCCGGCGCTGAACGTGCTCGGCAACGTCATGATGGGCGTGAAGGAGAAGAAGGACATCGTCGACCGCTATAATGAGTTGATGATGAACTATTCCGACGAGACGGCCGACGAAGCCACCAAGCTGCAGGACATCATCGACAGCCAGAATCTGTGGGATCTGGAGAGCCAGGTGGAAGTGGCCATGGAAGCGCTTGGCTGCCCGCCGGGCGATGCCGATGTCACCAAGCTTTCGGGCGGTGAGAAGCGCCGCGTGGCGCTCTGCGCGCTGCTGCTGAGCAAGCCCGACCTGCTGCTGCTCGACGAACCGACCAACCATCTCGACGCCGAGACCACGGCATGGCTCGAGCGCCATCTGCGCGAATTCGAAGGCGCGGTGCTGATCATCACTCACGACCGCTACTTCCTCGACAATGTCACAGGCTGGATTCTGGAACTCGACCGCGGCCGCGGCGTGCCTTACGAGGGCAATTACTCGGCCTATCTCGACGCCAAGGCCAAGCGCTTTGCGCAGGAAAAGAGCGAAGACGCGGCCCGTGCCAAGGTGCTGGAACGCGAACGCGAATGGATGGGCCAGAGCCCGCAGGCGCGGCAGTCCAAGTCCAAGGCGCGTATCAAGGCCTATGACGAACTGGTCAAGATCAACGAGGCCCGCACCCAGTCGCATACGGCGCAGATCATCATCCCGCCGGGCGAGCGGCTCGGCCACAATGTGATCGACGTCGAAAACCTGTCGAAGTCGTTCGGCGACCGCCTCCTGATCGACAATCTCAGCTTCAAGCTGCCCCCGGGCGGTATTGTGGGCATTATCGGGCCGAACGGTGCGGGCAAGACCACGCTCTTCAAGATGCTGAGCGGGCAGGAGAAGCCGGACAGCGGCTCGGTGACCATCGCCGACAGCGTCCATCTTGGTTATGTCGACCAGAGCCGCGATACGCTCAACCCAAACAAGACCGTCTGGGAAGAGATTTCGGAAGGCGACGAAGTGCTGATGCTGGGCAAGCGCGAGGTCAATTCGCGCGCCTATACGTCTTCGTTCAATTTCAAGGGTGGCGACCAGCAGCAGAAGGTAGGCAATCTTTCCGGCGGGCAGCGCAACCGCGTACACCTGGCCAAGATGCTCAAGAGCGGCGCCAATGTGTTGCTGCTTGACGAGCCGACCAACGACCTCGACACCGAAACCCTCGCCGCGCTCGAAGAGGCGCTGGAGGAATTCGCCGGTTGCGCCGTGATCATCAGCCACGATCGCATGTTCCTCGATCGTCTGGCGACCCACATGCTGGCCTTCGAAGGCAATAGCCATGTCGAATGGTTCGAGGGCAATTTCCAGGATTATGAGGCCGACAAGGTCCGCCGCCTGGGCGCCGATGCGGTCAATCCCAAGCGCGCGACGTATAAGCCGCTGACGCGCTAAGTCTTCTTAGCGACAAGCACTTTGGCCGGTCCCGACAGTGTCGGGGCCGGTTTTTTGTTCCGTGTCACGCTGTGGGGCGAGGCGACCTCAGTGCGTCTGCCCTTTGAAAGGTGGTGCATTTGCTACACATGTACTGCACCTAATTCACTGAGGTTGCCATGCTTGCCTTGAGACTGCCGCCAGATCTCGAGCGCCGATTGGATGCGCTGGCAAAGCGTACCGGCCGAAGCAAGAGCTTTTACGCCCGAGAAGCTATCGTCGAACACATCGACGACCTTGAGGATGCGTTCCTCGCGGAAGAACGGCACCGGACGGATTCAGGTGAGCGTATTCCGCTTGAAGTGCTGATGAGCCGCTATGCGGATGATCTTGGCACAAAGGAAAAATGATCGCCTGGTCCCTCGTCTTCGAGCCGCGTGCGGAAAAGGACCTGCAGAAGCTTTCCGGGCAAGATCGCGTTCGCTTTTTGCGGTATTTGGCGGGCGCGATTTACCGATAGGTGGCATGGCATTTCTCGCCAAGGCAAGATTCCGCGCACTCAGGGGAACCTTTCTTCTCTCGCGACGTTCAAGGCCTCTAGCGAAAGTACGTAACGTGCCTTGGGCGCGTCTTCAGGGGCATATGGTATATGGTTGGCGTCGACTATGCAGCGATCTTCGAGGCGCTGCCCAGTCCCTTCATGCTTCTGGACAGAGACCTGCGTTATGTCGCGGCCAACCACGCCTATCTCGCGACCGTAGGGCGCGGAATTGAGGAACTACGGGGGCAATTTCTCTTCGATGTTTTTCCCAATCCCGGCGAGAGCGGCCAGCGGCTGCGGGAGTCGCTTGAGCGCGTGGTGGCGCGCGGCGAGACAGATACGCTGGCCTATCTGGCCTATCCCATTACCGACAAGGAAGGCGTGACCAGAAATCGGTACTGGACGGCAGTGCATGTGCCGCTGTTCGATGCGGATGGGCGTGTGCAATTCGTCATGCAGAATACGGTGGATGTCACAGAGTTCGCGCGCATTCGGGAAGCGGCGTCGCTGCCCTTCACGTCGCTTTCGGCGGAAACGCGACTGATTGAGCGGGCGCGCGAGGCTGAATCAGCCAGTGCCAATTTTCGCCGGCTATTCCAGCAGGCCCCAGCCTTTTTCGCGGTTCTGTCCGGGCCCGAACATGTTTTCACCTTCGCCTCGGATTCCTATATTCGGCTGATCGGTGGCCGCAATGTTGTGGGGATGACCGTCAGCGCAGCCCTGCCTGAAGTGTTGGACCAGGGTTTCGTGGAACTGCTGGATCGTGTTTATCGCGAGGGCCATGTGCATCAGGCAGAAAGCGCCATGCTCATGCTGCAGCGGAAGCCGGATCAACCCCCGGAAGAAACCTTTCTCGACTTTTCCTACAATCCCATTCGCGACGCGGAAGGCAAGATCATCGGCGTCTTCGTGCAGGGCATGGACCGGACCGAGGCCGTCCGTGCAGCGCGGCGGCAGCGTCTGCTGATTGATGAGCTCAATCATCGCGTCAAGAATATGCTGGCGACAGTACAATCCATCGCCAACCAGACGTTGAGGCTGACGCCAGACCCGGCAGAGGCGCGCAAGGCGTTTGAAGCGCGCATCATGGCGCTCTCCAATGCCCATAGCCTGTTGAGCGACCGACAGTGGGACGATACCGAAATCGGAGCGCTGCTGTGCAAGGAGCTGAGCGCCTTCGGCGAGGATCGCGTGCACCACGAAGGCCCATCGCTGATGCTGAACGCCAAGGCGACCATGGCGTTGGCATTGGTCATCCACGAGCTGGCGACAAATGCTGCCAAGCATGGCGCGCTTTCCGTTTCAGAAGGCAGGCTGAACGTGTCGTGGCGGCGCGAAAATGATGGCCAGCTGGTAATCGAGTGGCGCGAGGTCGACGGGCCGAAAGTGGTCGAGCCAACGCGGCGCGGATTTGGATCGCGCCTGTTACAGACGGTGGTGACGGGCGAGCTCAGCGGAGAGCTCGATATGCGCTATCACCCTACCGGTTTCGCGGCCCGGCTCAGTATTCCATCCGAAGCTTTCGAACAGAAGAGTTCTGAATTTGTCTAGTTCGCAGGCGCGCCGGATATTCATCGTCGAAGACGAAACGCTGGTTCTCATGAACCTTGAGGACATTTTGCTCGACCTGGGCTGCATCATTGCCGGGCAGGCGATGCGCCTGGCCGAGGGTGAGCGGCTGGCAGAGACCATAACCTTGCCTGACGCAGCCATTCTTGACGTCAATATCGGCGGCAAGCAGGTGTTTCCGATTGCCCAGATATTGCAGCGGCGCGGCGTGCCGATGATCTTTGCGACGGGCTATGGCGTGAGCGGGCTGCCCGAAGAATGGCGGCTCTACCCCGTAATCGCCAAGCCCTATAGCCGCGACGATGTCGCCAGGGCATTGCAGACTATCGCGGCGGCACCAGCACCTTAGTGTCGCGCAGCGCAAGATCATCTCAGCGGCGTCTTGCCGGTGAATGCAACCTCTTTACCTTTGCATGGCAGATTGGTGAAAAGCCTTGGGTTTTGGCGGTTTTCTTGCAATAAGCTGAACCCCAAGGCAGAAGGCCTGACATTGCACGCGTTCTGGGGGAATGCATGAAGACGATTGTGACGGGGGTGGTGCTCTTGGGCTTTGCCCTCGCCGTTCCGGCGATGGCCGCACCTGGACAATGTTCGCTCACCGGTTTTGATACTTTCGACTGCGATGTGGCGATGGATGGCGGCGGGCTGACTTTTGGCCTTCCCGATGGGCAGATTTTTGCCTTCGCGCTGGTGGCCGAAGAAGAAGGCCAGGGCTACATGATCGCGGCGGATACAACGCCGGGCCAGCGGCCGACCGAACTGGGCGTGTTCCGTCCGGTCGAAGGCGAGGCCGGCTGTTGGCTGGGCGAGCGCGACGGCGTAAAGTTCTGCGCTTCGCTGGCGCAGTAATTCAAGACTGGCTCCTGCCGGCTTTCCGGGTTCGGACATGAGCGACGATCATTTCACCATTGAGATTGGCGGCGCGCGGCTTGCGGGCTGGGCCGTGGGCGAAGGCCTGCCGGTGGTGTTCCTCCATGCCGGGGTCTGCGATACGCGCATGTGGCGCGCGCAGATGGACGAGGTGGCCGAGGCCGGCTGGCAGGCGCTTGGCTATGACCGGCGCGGCTATGGCCAGACGGACAGCGCCGACGAAGATTTCAGCCATGTCGATGACCTCGAAGCGGTGCTTGATGCACGCGGCATTCATGCCGCCGTGCTGGTGGGCTGTTCGATGGGCGGAGGGCTGGCGGTGGATTTTGCGCTGCGCCATCCGGGTCGGGTCATCGGGCTGGTGCTGATCGGCACATCGATCACCGGCGCGCCATGGACGGCGACGGCGGAAGAACAGTTCATCGAGATGGCCGAGGAGGACGCCTGGGAGCGGGGCGATATCGACCTGCTCAACAAGGTGCAGGCGCATGAATGGCTCGATGGGCCACGAGCGCAAAGCGGACGTGTTGGTGGGGCTGCTCGCGAGCTGTTTCTCGACATGAACAGCATCATTCTGCGCAAGCCGAAATTGCGCGATGGCGAGCGTCCGCCCGATGCGTGGAGCCGCATGGAGACGGTGAATACGCCAACACTGCTGATGGTGGGGAACGAGGATTTTTCGGCGCTGATCGAGCGGCACGAGACGCTCTCCGAGACCATGCCAAACGCCTTTGCCGTGGTGCTGGACGGGGCTGCGCATATTCCCAGCGTGGAAAAGCCGGAACTGGTCAATTCGCTGCTGATCGAGTTTCTCGACGCCTTGCTTGGCGACGAAAGCGACGAAGAATCAGAGGATTAGCGGCAGTTTTCGTCGCATTTCTGGTTCAGTTCGCAATCTGATTCAAGAAACTCACAGGGTGATTCAGGTGCTTCAGCATCTGAATCAAAAGGGTCGCAATCTGATTCCGTAGTTGGCTCCAAGCCTTTGATCGGGAATCGCTTTTTGCCGGTGAGTGCGGCGCCTCCCCGGAGCCTAAAGGCCCCGGGTTGCTGATTGCGGAATTTTTGCCTCAGACAGCGATGATGCCGTCGAAATGCTTGTCCAATTGCGGGGTGGGCAGGTTGGTGAGGTCCTTGTCGAGTTCGGCGACAATTGCCTTTTTGACATGGTCGGACATGACCTTGCGCAGATTGCCCAGTGCGATAGGGGCGGCAGCGATGACGAGGCGGTCAAAGGCGCCGTCGAGCGCCTTGCGGTCGAGGACGCTGGCCACCGAGCGCACGAATTCGGCTTCCCGGTGTTCGACGGGATCGGTGCTCGGCTCCATGGCGCCGCGCTGGGCGCGGCCGGGTCGGTCGGCATTGATATCCTGAGACTGCAGCGGTTCGATGGACCAGTCGAGGCCCTTCACCATGGTCAGCCCCTTGCCGGGGCCATTGTGCTCCAGCACGCGGGCCTGCGTGCCATCGGCGATCAAGATCCAGGTGACGGTCTTCTTCATCTGCTGCTCCTCTCGTTGTGGACTTGTATGAGCGCGACGGTCTGGTCGCGGCTCTCAAGTCCAACGTCCAAGTGAGTCAAAAGGTTGGCCCCAGCCATCATCTTTGCAAGTGCGTGCGATCACAAAGTCTGATTGGCGGGATTTAATTCAGGCTGCTAAGGAGGATAGGCGCCCCGTGTGGCGCGGAGCGTTTCCATGACACTGCCTGAACAGGCGCCCGAGCTTGCCACTCCCGCAGCTCCGGTCCTGATCCCCGACCCTGCCGAAACCCGCAAAGGCGTGATTTCCGCGCTGGGTGCCTATCTGCTCTGGGGCTTCCTGCCGATCCTGTTCCGCCTGCTGGAACCGGTCGGGTCCATCTTGATCGTTGCCGAACGGACGCTGTGGTCACTGGTCTTGCTGGCAGTGATCCTGGCCTTTACCGGTGGTTTTGCGGAAGCGCGCAGCATTCTGACGGATTGGCGCAGGATGCGGGTCATCGCTTTTTCGGCGGTGCTGCTGGTCAGCAATTGGCTGCTCTATGTGTGGGCGGTCGAGACCGGCCAGGTGCTGGAAGCCAGCTTCGGCTATTTCATCAATCCGCTGGTCAATGTCGCCATCGGCATGGTGTTCTTGGGTGAGCGGCAGAACCGCTGGCAGGCTATTGCCATTGCCATTGCGTGCCTCGCCATCCTCATTCAGGCGATCGGGCTGGGGCGCATTCCCTTCATCGCGCTGGGGCTGGCGTTTTCGTTCGGCTTTTACGGCTTTATCCGCAAGACGGCGCAGGCGGGGCCGGCGACAGGGCTGTTCACGGAATCAATCGTGGTGGCGCCCGCCGCGCTTGGCTATGTGCTGTTCAACCTCGCGACCGAGGGCATCGGTGTGCATGGCGATCCGGGGCTGTTGCTGCTGCTGGTGCTGACGGGCCCAGCTACGGCTGTACCGCTGCTGCTGTTTGCCTATGGCGTGCGCAGGCTGCGGCTGACGACCATCGGGATGCTGCAATATCTCGGCCCGAGCATCCAGTTCCTCATCGCCATTTTCATCTTTGGCGAACAGCTCAACATGACGCTGCTGCTGAGCTTCGCGCTGATCTGGCTGTCGCTGGCGGTGTTCAGCTATGACAGTTTCCGTCGGAGACAGCGGGTGCCGGTTTGAGGTGGGTTCACGGATCGCCAAGATCGCCTTTTGCAAAGGCGATGTTGCGATAGCAGGCATTTGCTTCGGTGGGTATCTGGCCGCGGTACAATCCAAAGTGGAGTTGCGCTCCCTGCATCGGATATCTCGGATTCCTGCCACTGGTGTCGAGAGTCTGCTCACCGTCGATATAGATACGGAACCAGCTCTGACCGTCAGTCGCCGGGTGAAATACCAGCCTGATACTATGCCATTTTCCAGGCCAGTCTCCGCTGAGCACGGGCACCATTTCAAGCTCGCCGCCGGCCGTGAGCACAATACGTTCGCCGATCGTGCTCAAGTTCATGCCGCCGCCGGAGCCTCCTCGATGTATCTGAAATATGATGCCGGCTGTTGAACTGTCGACCATCATATCGAAATCAACCGTATAGGTGGCGTCGGGTTTAAGTTCTTCTCTTGCCTGGATTTCTGCGCGTTGCTTGCGCAAGGGAAAGCCATATTGCCGCTCATTTGCGCTGCCGCTGTTCTGATAATTCACAGGGTCATAGTCGCCCTTGCGCACCGTAAAGCAGACTTTGGTAGGGTCCTCAGGGAACAGCGTGTAACTATGCTCGCCAACGAAGCCGCGACCTACGTTCTCAAAACGGAGACCACGGGCCTTTGGCATTTGCGGCTCCATGATGCCCCGCAGTTCTTTAATCGTTTCGGAGTTGATCGGCAGGTCCAGTGGCAGGCCTCGATGCTGCAGGAAAGCTTGCCACGCCTTCATCGTACCGGCGCCGGCCACCCCATCGACGGGGCCAGCATCAAGCGACATGGAATTGAGAAGACGTTGTGCCTCAGCAACCTGACCTGCGGCTGGTAGCGCCAGTGTCATGCTGGAGATGATGATAAAAACATATGAAATCAATATTCGGCTTGTATACATCATGATCAATCTCCCAATAGAAATCATGTGCATTTACTTTCCATGCGCCTCCGTCCTTGGCAAGGGTTGATGTATCACTGACGGAATAGCCAGTGAAATCTGTGCTAGTTCTTATGGACTGCGCGGATCACCTCGGCGATGCGCTCGAAGGTGGCCGTGTAGGGTGTCGCCTCGCGCCACACCAGCGACAGCATCCGGCCAGCGCCGGGGGCGGTGAGGCGGTGGATGGCGATGCGGGGGTCGCTCGCCTCCTTGCGCAGCGCGATTTCAGGCAGGAGCGTGACGCCCTGACCATTGGCGACGAATTCGACAATGGTGGAGAGCGAGGTCGCGGCAAAGGTGCGGGCGCTTTTCTCGCCATCAAGGCGACAGGCCGAGATGGTCTGGTCGCGGAAGCAATGACCCTCATCGAGCAGCAGGATGCGTTCGGGCGCCAGCGTCGCCAGCGATACAGGGCTGGCGGTTTCTTCGCCAATACCGGTTGCGAGCACGAATGGATCGTTGAACAGCGGCACGGCAACAAGCTTTGGCCCGTTGGCGGGCAGGGCGGTGGCGATCAGCGCCAGATCGAGGCTTCCATCCTCCAGTCCGCCTAGCAGGGCTTCGGTGCGGCTTTCGCTGATGGTGAAGCGGAGGTCCTTGAGGTCGCGTTGCAGGGCAGGGAATATTTCGGGCAGCAGATAGGGCGCAACGGTAGGGATAAGGCCGAAGCGCAGCGTGCGCTCAGGCGTGCCTTTGTGGGCCAGAGCGAAAGTTTCGACGGCGTCGGCAGCCCCCACCGCGTTTTCGGCCAGGGCGATGAATTCGCGGCCATAGGGCGTGAGGCGCACGCCGCTTTTCAGACGGTCGAAAATCGCCGTGCCGCAATGGGCTTCGAGCGCCATGATCTGCTGGGAAAGGGCTGGCTGGGACACGGCGCAGAAATCCGCCGCGCGGCCAAAATGGCCGGTGCGGGCCACGGCCAGCGCGTAGCGCATTTGTTTCAGCGACAGGGTCATGTCGATAAGTTTAACCTATCGAGTGCTGAAGAACAATCAATTGGTCTAATGAGTGGCTGGGTCCTATAAAGCGCACAGCATTTACAG
>JAEYTY010000114.1 GCA_023433775.1 Pseudomonadota bacterium
CTGTTCGGCAGGCTTCTTCGTATTCGTGGTTTTCGTCGTCATTCTAGCTCTTTCGTCACTCAGACGAGACCAGAACTCTCCTTAACGATCAAACCCAATTCTGTGCCAAGGGCGCTGATGCCGGACAGCGATACCTGCGGTCAGCACCTTCTCGAAGGCCCTACCGTCCGGCGCCATGCGAGCGACGGGCAGTGGGGCGCGGTCTGGGATATCGATCCGAGCGCTAGCCACCCTGTTGCGGATATCGGCATCGCCGCAGCCCAAGGCAATGATTGCCTTAACGTAACTCAACCGACCCTGCCGGATCGTCTTGGCAGCGAGGCCTACCCCACCAAGCTTTCGATTCCGTTCGATATAGCTACACACATTGATGAACTTAAAGCCCGGCTGACTAGACGCATTGGGATTCAGCCAGGAGATTTCGTTCACGTAGTGCTGGAGGTCGGCCCGCTGGTAGTCGCCTACCGGTTTATCGCCGCAGATCGCAATAAACTCGTCGCGAACCTTCGTGTAGGTACCAACCAGTTCATGGTCGCTCCCCTTAGTTTCCATAATGTCGGCGATCCGGCCGTTGGCCACAAGGCTGAACAGCGCGCCAGACGATTTCACCGTGACATCGGCCTCGATCTTCGCAGATAGCGACTGGATGCTGGACAACATGGCCGATGTGTCGGCCAACCCGTCTAGATTCCCCTGGCTGACATAGGCCCTGGCAATCTGCGGGCTCATCAGCGTCGCGACAAAGGGAACATCCGGCTGGAACCGAGAATCGGCAAACAGTCCCGTGCCGTTAGCTTGGTCGTTACCGACTACAGCCAGAACGTCGAAAATCTGATCGACCATTTCGGAGTCGCGATGCTGCTCGGGATTTACCGCTAAGGCATTCATACCGCGCAGCATCGGCAGGATTGATGCGATTAGCTGCTTGGACAGTGGCTAAACTGACTCAGTAGGCAGGGAGGTGTCCCGTTGCATCATAGTCACTCTCTCAAACGCAATCTGCGCTGCGACAGTCATTAGCGCCGCATGACGACGCGCTTGCCGGGCGGACATTGCACCTAGTGGAATACGCAATGGGGAAAAAGTCGAGTCCGGATCAAGGTTCTTGGGAATCCGAATCTTAAAAGACCAGGCGGGGCCTTTGCGAACAAGGTAAGGCGTTGGCATCTGGGTGTACTTTCGGGTGTACAACCGAGTGTGCGTGCTTAACAGGATTTAGGAAATTCAAGGGCTTAGGTTTGTGGCGGAGAGAAAGGGATTCGAACCCTTGAGACGGTTCCCCGCCTACACACTTTCCAGGCGTGCGCCTTCGACCACTCGGCCACCTCTCCGCATTGCCCATTTCGGGCCCGGGGGCCGTAATGCATCCGGCCCTGGAAAGGCCGTTGCGAGCGAGGCGCAATATACTCATCAGCGTTCGCGGCGCAAGGGATCACTTCGGCGATAGCACGATTGTTTTGCGCGGGCCGGCAACCCATCTTGTGAAGCGAATGGCAGGCATGGCAAAAGAGCCCCGCAGTGCAATGAAGGGAACGAACCAGCGGCGGTTCGATTGACCTTCGGCGAGCACGGGAATTTCAAATGCGGCTTGTCTTCAGAATTGCCGGGACCTGGCTCATCGGCCTGGCGCTGGTTTTACTTGTTATCGACGGCACCAAGTCATTGGCGGCCAACGAGATTATCTTTGCGAGTCTGGCGCAGGCCTGGACTCAAATTCACGCGCCGAGCCTTGAGGCAGTCGAGGGCTTTTTTGCCAGCCGCTATTTTGCGCAATTGCTTGATAGCGCGATGAAGGCCTTGCTGAGCTACCCGGCCTTTGCGGTCTTGGGCGTGCCGGGCGTGGTGCTGGCGTTGATGGGGCGACGTCCACGACGGGAGCGGTTTTTGCGGCAGGAGCAAATCTAGCTCTGTAACCTTGCGGGCAGACCTGACGAATTGAGACTGAAAGGAGAAAGCCATGTTCTTTCGATCCAAGCCGACAAGCATTCCTTCTGCCGCCGAGGCCCTGCCGGGCCGGACGGCTGAAATGTCTATTGCTGCCAATCACTTCGTCAATGGCGAAGCGCTGAAAGGCCCCTATCCCGAAGGAGCCGAAACCATCTATTTCGGCCTTGGCTGCTTCTGGGGCGCCGAGCGCCTGTTCTGGCAATTGCCGGGCGTCATCGTCACTGCAGTAGGCTATCAGGGCGGGCATACGCCCAATCCGAGCTATGAAGAAGTATGCTCGGGCCAGACAGGGCATACCGAGGCAGTGAAGGTGGTCTATGACCCAAAATTGATTAGCCTCAGTGCTTTACTAAAAACTTTCTGGGAGGAGCATAATCCGACCCAGGGGATGCGGCAGGGCAATGATGTGGGTACGCAATATCGCTCGGCCATCTATACGACGACGCCGCAACAGGCTGAAATTGTTGAGAAAAGTCGCGAGGCTTATGGCAAGGCGCTGCGTGAGCGCGGGCTGGGCGCCATCACGACGGAAATCGCTGAGGCCGGGCCATTTTATTATGCCGAGACCTATCACCAGCAATATCTGGCGAAAAACCCCAATGGTTATTGCGGGTTAAGCGGCACCGGCGTCAGTTGTCCGGTTGGGCTGGGCGTCGTCGCGGCGCAGTAGCAATTCCAGCGCCGTTTTTCGGCAGAACGCAACAAAGAGGCGCTTCATGGTCACCTGGAGCGCCTCTTCGTTAGCAGACTGTTAGCCTTGAGCGTTGCGCTCAGGGGAGAATGGCATAGACCCTGAGAGGCGTGCCGGGCAGCGACAGATCGACCAGCCAATCGGGCAGATCGTCGGCAGCAAGACGGTCGACCAGAGCGGTCGGATCGCGCGTCGCGAGGCCACGCATTTCGGCCATGGCCGGGCAGGTTACCAGCAGACCAAGACTGCGGGTCCTCGCGATCTCACGGGCAGCGTCGAGCGGACCGTTGAAGAAGTCGAAGGCATCGTGGATGCCACGCTGATTGCGGTGATAGGGCGCGGCGACCACTTCGTGCGGGGTTTCGAGCAACATGTGTGCGCCCAGATCAATCGGCGTCATGATGCGCTCGGGTGGCAGGGGCGCGAGATCGGCAAAGGCATCGGCGGTGAGGCACAGCGCGGAGCTGGCGCGGGCGGCCTGCGCGTTCTGGATGTTTTCAGGATGCGGGAAGAAGGTGGTGAACACCAGCGTCACGATCAGCAAGAGGGCTATGCCGGAAAAGGCCAGCCATGAGGCCACCAGCCCCAACGCCGGGATAAGGCGCGGGCGGGCGAGATAGGCAGCGCGAGCACGGACGATCAGCCAGGCGGCGGCCGGGATGGCGGGCATGACAGCCAGCCGCGCGCCACGCACCTGAAAGAGCATGACCAGTGTGGCGAGAACCAGAAACACCAGCAGCACCAGCCAGGCGAGGCGATCTTCGCTGGGCCGGCGCAGAATCAGCAGCAAGAGCAGCGTGCCCAGCAGGGCCGGCGTGCCGACGGCAATGACATAGCCCGGCAGATCGGCTAGCGCGGCGAACCATGGCTTGGCCTCGACGATCTGGGCGATCCAGTTGTCCTGCAGCCATGGGTCGAGCGCGGCATAGGGGCCGCCGAGGCATTGAGGATAGGTGAAGGCAACAATAGAAGTGGCGACGAGCCCGGCGACGGCGAGAAGCGCGAGACGCAGAATTGCCCGGCGCGGGGGCGGCAGGAGCGAGACGAGCAGGAAGGCTGCGCCCACGCAAAGTGCGGCCAGGACATAGACAGGCGAAAGCATGTCGCAGGCGGTCTCGAGCCAACGAGACGGCGGACGGATCAGCGCCAGATGGAGCGCTGCACCGCCGCCAAAGGCGAGGCCGAAGGCGCGCATGGCGCGAGCCCGGGCCGGAGCGACAATATAGGCGAGGCCAAAGGCCAGGATCGCGGCGATGGCGAGCGGCAGGGCTTCGATGGCAATGGCGAGCGAGGTTGCAGTCAAGGCACCGGCAAGCCAGGCCAGCGCCGGGCGACGGAGGGCGGCGACCGAGGCCCAGAGCATGGCGAGTGTCAGGACGATAATGACGCCATGATGATCGACCCGACCGGGGGTGAACTCGGTCATGATGGCAGGGCTCAGCATGGGCAGGGCCAAAGCCGGCAGCAGGCCCTCGGGCCCGACCAGTTCGAGCGTCAGTTTGGCACTGAGCCAGAGCAGAACCAGAAGCAGGAAAAGCGGCCAGATGGTGCCGGCGGCGACAAGGGCGGCGCCCTGCCCCATGACCGGCGTAAGGATTGCAAGCAGTGCCGCCAGCGGCAGATCGATCAGCCGCGACCAATGGATTTCGGCACCGAAAGGCGTGTTGAGCCGATGCTGGACCAGATCAAACCAGTTCTGCCCCGCCAGAAAATCGCGCACCACAACCATGCGCATGGCGTCATCGGTGTCGGCAAAGAAGGGTCCGCTGGCATGGGGACCAAAGCTGCGCCAGAGCAGCGTCGCTGCCGCAAGAGTCCAGATGGCGAAGACCCAGCGCAGATCGGGACGGGTTGAGGCGGGATTGGTCAAGGCGGCGTTCCGTGGGTGGACGCACAGATTGGGCTATTGCGGGTTAAGGACGTGTGGATGGAAGTGTCGTGCTAACGGGGCACAAGTGGTTCCAGCACTGCCCGGATAGCGTTCCGGTCCATTCTCGAATGACTGCTGCCGCCAACAGCCTGCAAGATCGCTTCGCACAGAAGGGGAGATACCCGACCAATTGGGCCATTCTGCCGCAAGGACTGACTTATGATGTAGTCATCGGGGTCAAGTATTCTGCACTCGATGAAACTATCCCATTTCAGGAAAGGGTGGTCCGGCTCTTTTAGGATCGGAACACACGGCTCCCAGTCGCGGTGAGAATTTATGCGAAAATAGAAGCCCAAAAATGGTTCAACACAAACGACCATTTTGGGGCCCGGCGGCTTAATTTGGTCATCCGGTATCCAAATGACATCGAGCGCCCGCATTAGAGCCGCATATATTGAGAATTTGCCTCAAGGTCAGCAATCAAACCGGCCTTGTTCGGACCATCATCGATCATATCTTCGTATCGCATCCAACCAAGCTCAGCGCGCTGCCAGTCTGGGCCATGGGTTACGGCAGTACGCTCGTTGAAATCCAGGTCCAGCGACTGCTTAATTCCCGCATTCAGATGCTCAATATCCGACTCGGACAGGACATCGAGATCGGGTAGGGAGTTCAATTTGGACGTGAGGCGAAATCCATTAAGTTCCCACGGAAACTGCTCAACGCGAAGCTCCGCCTTCCAAATAGCTTCGCCTTTGAGCATCTCATAAATCTCGACCGGGACAGGCCCAAACTTCATGGCCCTGTAGCTCGCGCCAAAAATCGGGCGCCCGCAGGCGTTCAAATGTGACTTATCAGCGAAATAGCAGGCCTTCAAAGTGGCGTGCAGATCAATGTCGTGATGCTGCGATACCATCCAGTGGACCGCAACATATGCTTTCTGTGCTGCAAACTTAAATCTTATAGCCATCAACTGAATATATGCGAATTCCTCTAACATTCAATAAGTTGCATTTTTAATTCATTATCAATGGCTTAAATGCTTTTTTCCTGCACCTCGGTCCGCTCTGATTGTCCGAAAAGCCGACACATATGCTGTGGGTGACAAAGCGCATATGCTTGCGGGATGGCGTAGCGGCTGGCAGTGATGGGCGATTGGGGGATTTGCCATGACGCCTGACATTCTTATTGCCGTTGGCCGCATCACATTCGGGCTGTTTTTTGTGATTGCCGGGCTGCGCAATCTGGCGGGCGTCAATGGGCGGAAGCCCGATGTGACCAATTATGGCTTCGTGCTGCCCGTGCCCGTGGTGGTGCTCGGGTTTATCCTGCAGCTGGTGGCCGGGCTTGGCCTGGTGCTGGAATTTTATGCGCTGTGGTCAGCGGGAGCGCTTATGGCCCTTCTGGTTGTAGCGACGGCGCTGTTTCACAATCCGCTGATGTTTGCCAAGGCCGACAGGGGCCTGCACCTCTATCTCTTCCTCGTCAATTGCACGCTGCTCGGCGGGCTTTTGATGATTGTGGGCACGCTTGATTAAGCCGAGGTTTATTCTGCACAAAAGATCGGACTGCTAACGCAATCCCAACGATTGTCGATGACTATCGGGGGTGAAGGCAGGACACCTTTTGACTGAGCACACCGATAAAAATTCCGATGCGCAGCGCCACGGCGATGGCGCGATGCGGCCAATTCGCTGGCTTATTGCCGGAGCGATCATTGCGGCACTGATGGCGGGCGTGCTGCTGCTGTCCACAGCATTGATGATTTCCCAGGGGATCGACCAGACTTGGCTGGTGACCGAGCGGCAGCGGGTTGCCACGGTTGCCGACATGCTGGTGCTAGACGACGCCGCCGACCAGCAGCGCTCGCTGGAGCGCTATGGCCAATTGGCGGGGTTAAGGGGACTGCATTTTGCCAGCGTCATGCCCAGCGAAGGCGAGTTCATTCCGCTGCTCAATGGACCGCGGCGCGGACAATTTCTGGCATGGGAGCCGAGGCAGCCCGGGCGGGCCCTCTTCGAGCGCTTCGCGCCGGTGCGCATACCGATGATCGGCTCGATGATCGGGCTGGTGATAATTTTCCTGATGCTGCTGCTGGCGCGCGTATCGCGGATCGAACAGCGACGACGCGACGCTCAATCGCAGGCCATGCGCGATCCGCTGACCGGATTGCCCAACCGGCTGGCGCTAGACGATGAATTGCAGCGCCTGGCGCGCGGGCCGCTGGACTATTCAGTTCTGGCCATCGACCTCGACCGCTTCAAATCGATCAATGACGATTATGGCCATGCCGCAGGTGACCTGGCCCTCAAAATTGTCGCCGGGCGGCTTCGGCAGGTGCTGCATGACAATGAAATGCTGGCCCGTGTTGGCGGTGACGAATTTGTCGCCATCGTCATGCGCGACGGCAACAGGGCGCGACTGGCGGCGCTGGCACGGGACTGCATCGCGACCGTGGGTAAACCCATTGCCGAAGTGCACCCGTTGGCCAATGTGGGCGTGAGCCTCGGGATTGTCGAAGACGGCAGAGCGCGGGCCGAGGAAAACCCGCTGAAGCTGGCCGACAGGGCGCTTTATGACGCCAAGCGGCTCAAGGGCAATGCCTTTTGTTTTGCGGCGGCGCCGGGACAGGAAAACGGCGTTTCGGCCACGGTGGACCAACAGGACCGCACCGCGCCTTTCGCCGTGCAGGGATAGGGCGCGTCAGCGCGGCGTCAGACCGAACATGAAGAGGCGCTCAAGATAGCGGGCGGCATCTTCAAAACGCCCTTCGCCATTGCGTCCCTTGCCCAGAACCGCGCGCACCTGCACGTCGAAATCGGCATAGTGCTGGGTGGTCGCCCAGATGGAAAAAATCAGGTGATAGGGATCGGCGCGGGCAATCTTGCCCTGATCCATCCAGGTCAACATGACCTTGGCCTTTTCATCGACCAGATTTTTGAGATCGACCTCGATCATGTCGATGACATGCTCGGCGCCGCGCAGCATTTCATTGGCAAAGAGACGGCTTTCGCGCGGGTAGTCGCGCGCCATTTCCAGCTTGCGGCGGATATAGGAGCGGATTTCGGTGAAGGGGTCGCCATCGGCATCGAAATCGCGCAGCGGCGCCAGCCAGGTATCGAGCAGGGCCGAGATCAGGCGGCGGTGGATCTCTTCCTTTTTGGGGAAATAATAGAGCAGGTTGGGTTTGCTCATGCCCGCCACTTCGGCGATCTGGTCGATAGTGGACCCGCGAAAACCATGGAGCGAAAACACATCCAGCGCCGCTTCGAGAATCTGGTCCTGCTTTTCGCGCTGGATCCGCGTCTGCGGGCGCGCGCGCGGCGGAGTCTCGACTTGTTTGGGCTGGCTGGACGGCGCCGACGCGGGCGCGGCGGAATTCGGCTTTCTCGAGGTCATTTTCGCCTTGCGGGAAGTTGTGTCCGTGCTAACATTTTTCCAATTGGTCAAAAATCCAGCTAACACGCGCCTGCGTCAAGCGCCAGTAAATATGACCGAGAAATTCAAGTACAATCGGGAGCGAAGCTGTCGTGTCCAGTTCCAACCAAGTCGTGCCGAACGATCTTTCCGCGTTCTGGATGCCCTTTACGGCAAATCGGCAGTTCAAGAAAAGCCCGCGCATGTTCGTGGCGGCAAAAGACATGCATTACACCACATCGGACGGGCGGCAGGTGCTGGATGGCACGGCCGGGCTCTGGTGCGTCAATGCCGGCCATGCGCGGCCAAAAATCGTCGAGGCGATTGGCAGGCAGGCCGCGGAACTCGACTATGCGCCGGCCTTCCAGATGGGGCACCCCAAGGCGTTCGAGCTGGCCAACCGCATTGTCGATATTGCGCCCAAGGGGCTCGACCATGTGCTGTTCACCAATTCCGGTTCGGAATCGGTGGAGACAGCGCTGAAGGTGGCGCTGGCCTGGCAGAAGGTGCGCGGGGAAGGCTCGCGCACGCGGCTGATCGGGCGGGAGCGCGGCTATCACGGGGTGAATTTCGGCGGCATTTCGGTGGGCGGGATCGTGCCCAACCGCAAGATGTTCGGCACGCTGCTGACCGGGGTGGACCACCTGCCCCATACGCATAACCTTGCCAAAAACGCATTTTCGCGCGGATTGCCGCCCCATGGGGTGGAGCTGGCCGACGAGCTGGAGCGGATTATCGGGCTGCATGATGCCTCGACCATTGCCGCGGTGATTGTTGAGCCGGTGGCGGGCTCGACCGGCGTGCTCATTCCGCCGCCGGGCTATCTCAAGCGGCTGCGCGAAATCACCAAGAAGCACGGCATATTGCTGATCTTTGACGAGGTGATCACCGGCTATGGGCGGCTCGGGACGGCGTTTGGAGCGGATTATTTCGACGTCACACCCGACATCATGGTGACGGCCAAGGGGCTGACCAATGGCATTATCCCCATGGGGGCCGTGATGGTTTCGGCGGAAATCCACGATGCCTTCATGAACGGGCCCGAGCATGTGATCGAATTTTTCCACGGCTATACCTATTCGGGCAATCCGGTGGCTTCGGCGGCGGGGCTGGCGACGCTGGAAACCTATAAGGAAGAGGGGCTGTTCGAGCGCGGCGCGGCGCTGGCGCCGGTGTGGGAGGATGCGCTGCATTCATTGAAGGGCGAGCCGCATGTGATCGATATCCGCAATATCGGCATGGTGGGGGCAATCGAGCTCGAGCCGATTGCCGGGCAGCCGACCAAGCGGGCGTTCTCGGCGTTTCTTCATGCGTTCGAAAACGGCTTCCTCATTCGCACCACGGGCGACATCATCGCCATGAGCCCGCCGCTGATCATTTCGGAAAGCCAGATTGGCGAATTGATCGACGGGGTGCGCGCGGCGCTGCGGGGTATCGAGTGATGGTTGCGGTGATCGAAAATGCCGTGGGCGGCAAGCGCTATGTGTCGAGCTCCACGCGGCGTGTGCCGGTGTTCAATCCGGCGACGGGGGAGGTTTCCGCCGAACTGCCACTTTCCACGATGGACGAGCTGAATGCGGCGGTGGCCAGCGCGAAGAAGGCGCAGGTGGAATGGGGCAATACGCCGCCGATGAAGCGGGCGCGCGTCATGTTCAAGTTCAAGGCGCTGCTCGACCAATATGCGGGTGACCTGGCGCGCGAGATTTCGAAAGAACATGGCAAGGTGCATGACGATGCGCTGGGCGAAGTGGCGCGCGGCATTGACTGCGTGGATTTTGCTTGTGGCATTCCGCACCTGCTGAAAGGCGAATTTTCGCGCAATGTGGGGCCGGGGATCGATTCCTATTCGGATAGGCAGCCGCTGGGCGTGGTGGCGGGGATAACGCCGTTCAACTTTCCGGCCATGGTGCCGATGTGGATGTATCCGGCGGCAATTGCCTGCGGGAATACGTTCATCCTGAAGCCATCCGAGCGCGATCCGAGTGCGCCGATGTTGGCGTGGAACCTCTTCATGGAGGCGGGGCTGCCCGAGGGCGTGCTCAATATCGTCCATGGCGACAAGGAGATGGTCGACGGGATTTTGGACCATCCCGACATCAAGGCGGTGAGCTTTGTCGGCTCCACGCCGATTGCCGAATATGTCTATCAGCGCGGGACCAAAGCCGGGAAACGCGTGCAGGCGCTGGGCGGGGCCAAGAACCATATGGTGATCCTGCCCGATGCCGATCTCGACCAGGCGGCGGATGCGCTGATGGGCGCGGGCTATGGTTCGGCCGGCGAGCGCTGCATGGCGATTTCGGTGGCGGTGCCGGTGGGCAAGGACACGGCGGATGCGCTGGTGGCCAAGCTCAAGCCGCGTGTCGAGGCGCTGAAGATCGGGCCGGCGACCGACAAAGACGCCGAGATGGGTCCGGTGGTGACCAAGATGCACCGTGACAAGATCCTTGGCTATATCGACGCCGGGGTCGAGGCGGGCGCGGAGCTGGTGGTCGACGGGCGCGGGTTTTCGCTGCAGGGCTATGAGAACGGCTATTATGTCGGCGGCACGCTGTTCGACCATGTGACCCCGGAGATGAAAATCTATCGCGAGGAGATTTTCGGGCCGGTGCTGAGCGTGGTGCGGCGGGAGAGTTTCCAGGATGCGGTCGACCTGATCCATGGGCATGAATATGCCAATGGCACGGCGATCTTCACCCGCGACGGCGACGCGGCGCGCGAATTTGCCGACAAGATCGAGGTCGGCATGGTGGGCGTCAATGTGCCTATTCCGGTGCCGGTGGCCTACCATTCCTTTGGCGGGTGGAAGCGCTCGCTGTTCGGGGATCATTCGATCTATGGGCCCGAAGGCATCCATTTTTATACACGGCTCAAAACCGTCACCACCCGCTGGCCCGCCGGCATCAAGGGTGGGGCGGAATTCAGCTTTCCCAGCGTGAAATAGGCAGACCCATGACCTCTCCCGGTGAAAACCTTCGTATCAATGGTGACCGACTCTGGGAGAGCCTGATGGAAATGGCCCAGATTGGCCCCGGCATTGCCGGGGGCAATAATCGGCAAACGCTGACCGATGCGGACAAAGAAGGCCGGGAGCTGTTCCAGCGCTGGTGCCAGGATGCGGGCCTGACCATGGGCGTCGACCAGATGGGTACGATGTTCATGACGCGGGCGGGCACCGACCCCGCTGCGCTGCCGGTTTATGTGGGGAGCCATCTCGATACCCAGCCGACGGGCGGGAAATATGATGGCGTGCTGGGGGTTCTCGCAGGGCTCGAAGTCGTGCGCTCGCTCAATGATCTCGGGATCAAAACCAAGCACCCCATTGTCGTCACAAACTGGACCAATGAGGAAGGCGCGCGCTTTGCGCCGGCCATGCTGGCCTCGGGCGTATTTGCGGGCGTGCATGAGCTCGACTGGGCCTATGAGCGCAAGGACCCGGAGGGGAAAAGCTTTGGCGACGAGCTGGAGCGGATTGGCTGGCGCGGCGCGGAAGAGGTGGGCGCGCGCAAGATGCACGCCTATCTCGAATATCACATCGAGCAGGGGCCGATCCTTGAAGCCGAGGGCAAGCAAATTGGCGTCGTGACGCATGGCCAGGGTCTGTGGTGGCTTGAATTCACGCTGACCGGCAAGGAGGCCCATACGGGCTCGACGCCGATGAATATGCGGGTCAATGCCGGCCTCGCCATGGCGCGGATTTTGGAAATGGTGCAGGCGGTGGCGATGGACCACCAGCCGGGCGCGGTGGGCGGCGTGGGGCAGATGAAGTTCGCGCCCAATTCGCGCAATGTGCTGCCTGGCACAGTGGTGTTTACGGTCGATATCCGCTCGCCCGAGCTCGAAAAACTCAATTCCATGCGTGGCCAGATTGAGGAAAAGGCGCAGGCGATCTGTGCGGAACTGGGCGTTGGTTACGCCATGGAGGCGGTGGGCCATTTTGATCCCGTGACCTTTGACCCGACGCTGGTGAGCCGGGTGCGTTCGGCGGCGGAAAAGCTGGGCTATTCTCACATGAACATCATTTCGGGCGCCGGGCATGACGCCTGCTGGACCAACAGGGTCGCGCCGTCGGTGATGATCATGTGCCCCTGCGTGGGCGGGCTCAGCCACAATGAGGCAGAAGAAATTTCGCAGGAATGGGCCACGGCAGGCGCCGACGTGCTGTTTCACGCGGTGGTGGAAACGGCGGAGATCGTGGAATAGCCGCCTAACCCATCACCTGCTGCCCGGCAGCGAACTCTTCCTCGATGAGAGGTGACGAAAGGAAATGAGCATGAGCAAAGTCATCAAGAACGGCACTGTTGTTACCGCCGACCTTTCCTATCAGGCCGATGTGAAAATCGAGGGTGATGTCATCGTCGAGATTGGCCCGAACCTGTCCGGTGACGAGACCCTCGACGCGACGGGATGCTACATCATGCCGGGCGGGATTGATCCGCATACCCATCTCGAAATGCCGTTCATGGGCACCTATTCGGCTGATGATTTTGAGAGCGGCACGCGGGCGGCGCTTTCGGGCGGGACGACGACGGTGGTGGATTTCTGCCTGCCCAATCCCGACCAGAGCCTGCTCGAGGCGCTCAAGATGTGGGACAACAAGACCGGCAAGGCGAGTACCGATTATTCGTTCCACATGGCGATCACCTGGTGGGGTGAACAGGTGTTCAATGAAATGGCCGAAGTGGTAGACCGGGGCATTACCAGCTTCAAACATTTCATGGCCTATAAGGGCGCGCTGATGGTCAATGACGACGAGATGTTCTCGTCGTTTTCGCGCTGCGCTGACCTTGGCGCACTGCCGCTGGTTCATGCCGAAAATGGCGATGTGGTTGCGGCGATGACGGCCAAGCTATTGGCCGAGGGCAATAATGGGCCGGAGGCGCACGCCTATTCGCGCCCGCCGGAAGTGGAGGGCGAAGCCACCAACCGCGCCATCATGCTGGCCGATATGGCGGGCGTGCCGCTTTATGTGGTGCATGTGAGCTGCGAGCAGGCGCATGAAGCCATCCGCCGGGCGCGGCAGAAGGGAATGCGCGTTTATGGCGAGCCGCTGGTGCAGCATCTGACGCTGGACGAGAGCGAATATGCCAATCCCGATTGGGACCATGCGGCGCGACGGGTGATGTCGCCGCCCTTCCGCAACAAGCAGCATCAGGATTCGCTCTGGGCCGGGCTGCAAGCGGGCTCGCTGTCCTGTGTGGCGACGGACCATTGTGCCTTCACCACCGAGCAGAAGCGGTTCGGCGTAGGCAATTTTGCCAAGATTCCCAATGGTACGGGCGGGTTGGAAGACCGGCTGCCGGTGCTATGGACGGCGGGGGTGAATACCGGCCGGCTGACGCCCAATGAGTTTGTCGCCGTAACCTCGACCAATATCGCCAAAATCCTCAACATGTACCCCAAAAAGGGCGCGGTGATGGTTGGCGCCGATGCGGACCTGGTGGTGTGGGACCCCAAGCGGACGAAGACCATTTCGGCCAAGAACCAGCAATCGGTGATCGACTATAATGTGTTCGAGGGCTTTGAGGTGACCGGGCTGCCGCGCTTTGTCCTCAGCCGCGGCAAGGTGTCGATTATTGAAAACGAAATCAAGGCCGAGCCGGGCCATGGCAAGTTTGTTGCCCGCGAAGCGAAAAACCCTGTGAACCGGGCGCTGAGCCAGTGGAAGGAAATTGTCGCGCCGCGCAAGGTGGAGCGAACCGGCATTCCGGCGACGGGGGTTTGATGGCACAGACAAAACGCATTGGGCTGGCAGCGGGATGGCTGCTGGCCGGCATGGTGGCGGCTTCGGCGGCCAATCTCGTGCTGCCGGGTTATTTCGGCAATACAGAAGGCTGCGATTTCCTGCGCACCGGCGCGTTCAACGACGACATGCACCAGGTGCTGACGCGCGGCCATCTCGGCTCCTATGGCATGAGCTGCACCTTTGTGGACGTCAACGCCGACGACAACGGCGTCCAGCGGGCCGACGCCATTTGCAGCCATGAGGGCGAGGAGATGATGAGCGCCGAAGACTTCATCATCGCGCCCAGCATGGTGGGCATGTCGGTTTTCACCCGCGATGGCGAACTCTGGGGCGATCTGGAGGCCTGTTCGTGAGCTCTGTCGTTTCCGCCCAAAATCTCGGGCTGACCTTTCGCACCAATGACGGCGATGTCATTGCGCTGAGCGATGTGAACCTCACTATCGAAAAGGGCGAGTTCGTTTCCTTTATCGGGCCTTCGGGTTGCGGCAAGACGACGTTTTTGCGGACGGTGGCGGACCTTGAGCAGCCGACATCGGGCACGCTGACCATTAATGGGCAAAGCCCGGAAAATGCGCGCAAGGACCGGGCCTATGGCTATGTGTTCCAGGCGCCGGCGCTCTATCCTTGGCGCAATATTGCCGACAATGTCGCGCTGCCGCTCGAAATCATGGGTTTTGGCGCAACCGAGCGGGCCGAGCGCATTGCGCGAACGCTGGCGCTGGTGAACCTCTCGGGCTTTGAGAAGAAATTTCCCTGGCAGCTATCGGGCGGAATGCAGCAGCGGGCCTCGATTGCGCGAGCACTGGCTTTTGACGCCGACCTTTTGCTGATGGACGAGCCCTTTGGCGCGCTGGACGAAATCGTGCGCGACCATCTCAATTCCGAGCTTTTGAAACTCTGGGCGGCGACTGGCAAGACCATCTGCTTTGTCACCCATTCCATTCCCGAGGCGGTTTATCTCTCGACCAAAATCGTGGTGATGTCGCCGCGGCCGGGGCGGGTGACCGATGTGATCGAAAGCACGCTGCCGCGCGAGAGGCCATTGGATATTCGGGAAAGCCCGGAATTTCTGGCCATTGCCGCGCGGGTGCGCGACGGGCTGCGGGCCGGGCATAGCTATGAGGAGGGGGTGTGACGGCCATGACCCGCGCCCTCCCCATCATCACTGTGCTCATTGCCATTGTGCTGGTGTGGTATGCGGCCGCCATCGGGCTCAATGCGCCGTGGCAGAATGATGTCTATCGGCGCGGGGACGTGGCCAATGTGCCCTTTACCCAGTTTGTCGCCGACGCCTGGAACCAGGAAAAGCCTGTTTTGCCGACGGCGCATCAGGTGTTTGGGGAGCTGTGGAATTCGACCGTTCTGATTGCGCCCAACAAGCCGCGCAGCCTCATTTTCCATGCCTGGGTGACCTTTTCGGCGACCGCTTTGGGCTTTGCCATGGGGTCGGTTCTGGGGATCGGGCTGGCGGTTCTCATCGTCCATAATGAGGCGATGAACCGCTCGCTGATGCCCTGGATCGTGGCGAGCCAAACCATTCCCATATTGGCGCTGGCGCCGCTGATCGTGGTGATCGGGTTCAATCTTTTTACCGGCACGCTGGGAATGCCGACCGATCCGGCGCGGCTCATTTCCAAGGCGATCATTTCGGCTTATCTCAGCTTTTTCCCGGTGGCGGTGGGCATGGTGAAGGGGCTGCGCAGCCCCGAGGCGATCCAGCTCGACCTGATGCACACCTATAATGCCAGCCCGGCGCAGACTTTCTGGAAGCTGCGCTGGCCGGCCTCGGTGCCGTTCCTCTTCGCCTCGCTCAAGGTGGGCGTGGCTGCATCGCTGGTCGGCGCAATCGTCGGCGAATTGCCGACCGGGGCGGTGGCGGGGCTGGGGGCGCGACTCTTGGCCGGGTCCTATTACAGCCAGACCATCCAGATCTGGTCGGCGCTGGTGGCCGCCTCGATTTTGGCGGCGCTGCTGGTGCTGGCAGTGGGGCTGGTTGAAAAGCTGGTCAACCGGGCAATGGGGGCGCGGGCGGCATGAGCCAGCTGCAATATTATCTCGCGCTGGTGGCCGGTGGCGTGAGTCTTGCCGGGCTGGGTTTTGGGCTGGCCTCGGGGCCACTTGAGCAGGCGCTGCTGGTCAAGATTTTTCTGGGGCTCGGGGCGCTGTCGTTGCTGCGCTTTGTGGTGCCGCTGGGTTTGTGGATCGATGGCGCCATGGCCTGTCTGGGGGCGGTGGCGGTGATCACCGGGCTTGGCGTGTTCAGTCCGCAGCCGGCGTTTTTCTGGCTGGCGCTGGTGGCGGCATGGCTTTTTGCCTGGCTCTTTATCGAGCGGCTGTCGCGGGCCTTGAAGGGGCGCGATGACGCGGGCATGGAGCTGATCATTCCGATGGTGTTCGGGATGTCGATTCTCGTCATCTGGGAAGTGGTGACGCGCGGGGCGAATGTGCCCCAGGTGATCCTGCCGCCGCCCTCGATGATCGGGGCGCGGATTGCCTCTTCGGCGGGAATTTTGTGGGCCGATTTCCAGCAGACATTTTTGAAGGCCGTGCTGATCGGCTATGCGCTGGGCTGCGGGCTGGGCTTTGTGGTGGCGGTGCTGATCGACCGCTCGCCCTTCCTCAAATCCGGGCTTTTGCCGCTGGGCAATTTCGTTTCGGCGCTGCCTATCGTGGGCGTCGCGCCCATCATGGTCATGTGGTTTGGCTTTGACTGGCCGAGCAAGGCAGCGGTCGTCGTCATCATGACCTTCTTCCCCATGCTGGTGAACACAATCGCCGGACTCAACGCGGCCTCGTCCATCGAGCGCGACCTGATGCGAACCTATGCTGCCCCCTATTGGCAGACCCTCTTGAAGCTGCGCCTTCCCGCTGCGGGGCCCTTCATTTTCAACGCCCTCAAGATCAACTCGACATTGGCCCTGATTGGCGCAATCGTAGCGGAATTCTTCGGGACGCCCATTGTGGGAATGGGCTTCCGGATCTCTACCGAAGTCGGCCGGATGAATGTCGACATGGTGTGGGCCGAAATCGCGGTGGCGGCTGTCGCGGGCTCGGTCTTTTATGGGGTGATCACGCTGGTCGAGCGGCGCGTCACTTTCTGGCATCCGTCGGTGCGTGGTGCATGAAGACGGGGCTTAAACAGGGAAACGGGAACATGAAGACATTTCTGACGGGGGCCCTGGCAGGGGCCATGACGCTGGCGGCCATTGCTGCGCCGATGGCGCAGGACAATTCGGTGACGCTGCAGCTCAAATGGGTCACGCAGGCGCAGTTTGCAGGCTATTACGTCGCCCAGGCCAAGGGATTTTATGAGGAAGAAGGCCTTGATGTCGAAATCAAGCCCGGTGGCCCGGACATTGCGCCCGAGCAGGTGATTGCCGGCGGCGGCGCTGATGTCATCACCACCTGGATGGCGGCGGGCCTGGCTGCGCGCGAACGCGGCGTGCCGCTGGTCAATATCGCCCAGCCCTTCAAGAGCTCGGGCCTGTTGCTGACCTGTTCGAAGGAAGCCGGCGTCAACAGCACCGACGACTTTGCTGGCAAGACGCTAGGCGTCTGGTTCTTCGGCAATGAATATCCGTTCTATGCCTGGATGGCCAAGCTGGGTCTCTCGACCGAAGGCGGCGCCGAGGGTGTTGAAGTCCTGAAGCAGGCCTTCAATGTCGATCCGCTGCTGCAGAAGCAGGCCGCCTGTATCTCGACCATGACCTATAATGAATATGGCCAGGTGCTGAAGGCCGGTATCACGCCCGACGAGCTGACCGTGTTCAACTATCGCGATGAAGGCGTCGGGATGCTGGAAGACGGGCTCTATGTGCTCGAAGACAGCCTCGAAGACCCGATCTTTGTCGAGAAGATGACCAAGTTTGTTCGCGCTTCGATGAAGGGCTGGGAATATGCCCGCTCCAACCCCGAGGAAGCTGCGCAGATCGTGGTCGACAATGACATGACCGGCGCCATGACGCTCGAAGACCAGCTCTACCAGATGACCGAGGTCAACAAGCTGACCGAAGGCTCGACCGGCGCGCTCGACCCGGCCGACTATCGCCAGACGGTCGACACGCTGCTCTCAGCCGTGTCGCCGGAAAACCCGGCCATCACCAAGGAACCGGAAGGGGCGACCTCTTCGGTGGTAACTGACGGGCTTTAATCGTCATAAATTTCAATGACTTGCAGCGGGCGAGGAGCAATCCTCGCCCGTTTCATTTTTGGCGGTTTCGGCAGGACGCAAAGCCCTCGGGGAACGAATCCTCTCGCTCACAGTTGTTTGACCACTGCGTCAACACAAGAAGAGGGCTCGTTCCATGAACAGCATCATTTATCTCGTCGGCCTCGTCGTCGTCGTCATGGCAATCCTGTCTTTCATCGGTCTCGCGTAAGCGCGGGGGAGACAGAAGAATGGCACCCCATACAGTTGTAGAAGACATTGCTGTCGTCGAGACCGGCGCTGCTGGCCGCGACAATGGCAGCTATGTTGATTGGCCGGCCATTATCGCCGGCATCATTTTCGCCACGGCCATTTCGGTCGTCCTGATCACCTTCGGCTCGGCGATTGGTCTCAATTTCCTCGATTTCGATTCCCGTGAAGGCGCTTCGGCCATTCTGGTCGCGGTTGCTGCTGCCAGCTGGATGCTGTGGGTGCAGATTTCGAGCTTCATGGCTGGCGGTTATCTCGCTGGCCGCCTGCGTCGCCGGCATTTCGATGCCACGGCCGATGAAAGCGATATGCGCGATGGCGCCCATGGCCTTCTCGTCTGGGCCGGTGCAGCCGTGCTCGGCACGGTGATCGCCCTTGGCGGGATCGGTGCTGCGGCAACCACGGCCAGCAATACTGCGCTGACTGCGGCTGCCCTGGCCGATGAAGATGCGGATGATCTGCAGGCCTATTTCGTCGATGGTCTCTTCCGTGGTGGCCAGCCGGTGGAAGCAATTGCTGCCCGTGATGAAGCTGGCCGCATTCTGACCCAGGCCGCGCTCAATGACGGCACTGTGCCCGCTGCCGACCGCGATTATCTCGTGGCTCTGGTTTCGGCCAATACCGGCCTTGCTCCCGACGCTGCCAATGCGCAGGTCGATAGCGTGCTGGCCCAGGTCGAAGCTGCCCGCGTTGAAGCTGTGGAAGCGGCGCGCATTGCCCGCAATACCACGATTATCGGCGCTTTCCTTCTTGCTGCAGCTCTGCTGGTTTCGGCCATCGGCGCATACTGGGCAGCCCAGAAGGGTGGCAATCACCGCGATGAGAACACCGTCTTTGCTGACGTGTTCCGCCGCTTCTGATCGACAGGCAAAAGGAGAAAAACAATGTTTCGTGC
The DNA here is from genome assembly GCA_023433775.1 of Pseudomonadota bacterium. Taxonomy (GTDB): domain Bacteria; phylum Pseudomonadota; class Alphaproteobacteria; order Rhizobiales; family Devosiaceae; genus Devosia. Next base: position 18,981 of record JAEYTY010000114.1, read on the forward strand.
TTTGGGCCTGTGGCTTCTCGGCGTGCCAATCTGGCTGATCATCATCCTCTTCCTGGTCTTCTGACCGGAAACAAAAAGGCGGGGCAAGTGCCCCGCCTTTTTTCTATGCGTAACGTCGAATTCCCTCACGGCTACAAAGGGGCAGGAGTTTTCGGGCTTCTGGATGCTGCCGTTCCTTCGCCTCCCTCCCTTGAGGGGAGGGATTGAGGATGGGGGTCCCAACATTGATAACAAGACCACCCCCACCCCAGCTCTGCTACGGCCCAATGGGCCGAGCGACGCTACCCTCCCCTCAAGGGGGAGGGAGGGCAGGAGCGTTGGCTCCGGTGGGACAGGCTCGAACTACAGATTAAAAACCCGGCGGGGTTTGAACTGGCCGAATTCGACATGGCCGGTGGCAAGAACCTGGCCGCGGAAGCTGACCCAGCATTCGTCGAGATTGGCGGGCGCGGAGGCGCCGGTGAGGAGAACCGCATTGCCATGGCTGATGGCTGTGGCCTGGCCGGCATCGAGCCGGATTTCCGGCAGATCGGCAAAGCCATCCGACACCGGGGCGAGCAGCGCATCGCGCTCTTCGCCCTCGGCAGCAGCTTCCAGCTCGGCAATGGTGATGGCGCGGGCATCGGTGAAGGCGCCGACGGCAGCGCGATGAAGCCGGGTGACATGGCCCCTGGTGCCCAGAGCTTCGGCAATGTCTCGGGCCAATGCGCGCACATAGGTGCCCTTGCCGCAGGTGACTTCGAGCA
>JAEYTY010000115.1 GCA_023433775.1 Pseudomonadota bacterium
GGGTGATCCGCACCAACGCCGATGGCGCCACCAACTTCAAGATCGTGACCGCGCCGGCGTGGCCACGCTGGAAAGCGGCGCCATCATGCGCCGCCGCGCCGAGGGCAAGCTGGGCAATCTGGCGACCAAGCTCGGCATGGAGCCGCTGGACGGCCATATCGGCATCGGCCATACGCGCTGGGCCACCCATGGCGCCCCGACCGAGCTCAATGCCCATCCCCACGCGACAGACCGCGTGGCGGTGGTCCACAATGGTATTATCGAGAATTTCCGCGAGCTGCTGACCGATCTGGCCAAGGACGGCTATGTGCCCCAGACCCAGACCGATACCGAGGCCGTGGCGCTTTGGGTGACGCGTGAACTGGCCAATGGTGCAGAGCCGGAACTCGCGGTTGCGCGGACGCTGAAGAAGCTGCGCGGCGCCTTTGCGCTGGCCTTTATGTTCAAGGGCGAGAATGGTTTGCTGATCGCCGCACGCCATGGCGCGCCTCTGGCCGTGGGCTATGGCGACACCGAAATGTATCTTGGCTCCGACGCCATGGCGCTCTCGCCTTTTACCTCGCGCCTGACCTATCTCGAGGACGGCGACTGGGCTGTGATCACCCCGCATGGTGTGACCATCCGCGACGACAAGGACGCGCTGGTAGAGCGCGAACAGATGCTGTCGCAGACCTCGGCGCTGATGGTGGACAAGGGCAACCACCGCCACTTCATGGCCAAAGAAATCTACGAGCAGCCGGAAACGGTCTCGCATACGCTGAGCCATTATGTGGATATGGGCGCCGAACGCGTTGCCCTGCGCGAGACGCTTCCCTTTGATTTTGCTGATCTTTCGCGCCTGACCATGAGCGCCTGCGGCACGGCCTATTATGCCGGCGCGGTGGCAAAATACTGGTTTGAGCGCTATGCGCGCCTGCCCGTCGATATCGATGTGGCGTCCGAATTCCGTTACCGCGAACCGCCTATGGAAAAGGGTGGGCTGTCGCTGTTCATTTCACAATCGGGCGAGACCGCCGACACGCTGGCGGCTTTGCGCTATTGCGCCGCTCAGGGCCAGCATGTGGCGAGCCTGGTCAATACGGTGGAATCGACCATCGCCCGTGAATCCGGCGTGGTTTTCCCGATCCTCTGTGGTCCGGAAATCGGCGTTGCTTCGACCAAGGCGCTGACGGCTCAGCTGACGGCTTTGGCCAGCCTCGCGGTCGCCGCTGGCCGGGCGCGGGGTACGCTGAGTGCCGAGCAGGAAGTGGAGATGGTGCGGGCGCTGACGGCCTTGCCATCCGCCATTGCCACGGCCCTGAGCGCTGAAGAACAGATCATCGAGATTTCCAAGCGCCTGTCCAAGGCCAAGGACGTGCTCTATCTCGGGCGTGGCCCAATGTTCCCGATTGCCATGGAAGGCGCGTTAAAGCTTAAGGAAATCAGCTACATACACGCAGAAGGTTATGCAGCGGGTGAACTGAAGCACGGTCCCATTGCGCTGGTGGACGAAGCCATGCCGGTCATCGTCGTTGCTCCCTCGGATGAGCTGGTCGACAAGACGCTATCGAACATGCAGGAAGTGGCGGCGCGTGGCGGCAATATCATCCTCATTACCGACGCCGAAGGTGCAAAAACCGTTGGCCATGGCGCGGCCGATATTATCGAAATCCCCTCGGTTTCAAGTTTTGTGGCGCCCATTCTGGCGACAATTCCGGTGCAATTGCTTGCCTATCACACCGCTGTTTTCATGGGCACGGATGTGGACCAGCCGCGCAATCTGGCGAAATCGGTGACGGTGGAATAACACGCCGGACACCGCCCGGGGATAATTGCGCCTTCGCATTGCGATGCGGAGGCGGCCTTATCCCGCCCGTATCAACGGGATGGCCAGGTCTTTCCTGAACAAATACAACAGGGTACGGGCGGCTTCGCCCTCGGGACCGCTGAGGCCGGGATTGCGGGCCAGCAGCGCTTTCGCGTCGTCATGGGCGAATTCGAGCAGGTGGCGGTGCACATCCGGCACGGCGAGGCGATAGCCGGGCATACCGGACTGGCGCGTGCCCAATACGTCGCCCTGACCGCGCAGTTCAAGGTCGCGCTCGGCGATGACAAAGCCATCCTCCGTCGATTTTATCGTTTCCAGACGGGCCTTTGCGGTTTCGCTGAGCGGATCCTTGTAGAGCAAAAGGCAGGCTGAACGCTGGCTGCCGCGGCCGACTCGACCGCGCAATTGGTGAAGCTGTGCGAGGCCAAAACGCTCGGCATGTTCGATGATCATGATCGAGGCATTGGGCACATCGACACCGACTTCAATTACAGTCGTTGCGACCAAAAGCTTGATTTCATTTGCGGAAAACCGTGTCATTACATCCTGTTTGGCAGCGGCGGATATGCGGCCATGGATGAGGGCGACGGAATTGCCGAAGACTTTTTGCAGCTCGGCAAAGCGATCCTCGGCGCTAACCACCTCTAGCGTCTCGCTTTCCTCGACCAGCGGGCACACCCAGTAGGCCTGCGCGCCTTCGGCGATGCGGGCCTGCAAACGGGCGATGACGCGGTCATAGTCATCGATGGAAAGAACAGCACTATCAATAGGTTGGCGTCCGGATGGCTTTTCGCGCAGTACGCTGACGGCCATATCGCCAAAGTGGGTGAGGACCAGGGTGCGGGGGATGGGGGTGGCGGTCATCACCAGCAGGTCGGTGTGGCGGCCTTTCTCAGAGAGGGCGAGGCGTTGATGGACGCCGAAGCGGTGTTGTTCGTCGACGACGGTGAGGCCCAAGTCCTTGAATTCAATGCCGGATTGGAACAGCGCGTGGGTGCCGACGGCAATGGCGGTCGAGCCATCGGCAAGACCCGCGAGAATGGCGCGGCGTTCGGCGGCGGGCATCTTTCCAGTGAGCAGGGCGCAGCCAAGACCGGCGGCGTCGCAGAGCGGTTTTATGGTCTTAAAGTGTTGTGAGGCGAGCAATTCCGTCGGCGCCATGAGGGCAGATTGCGCGCCGCTTTCGGCTATCGCCGCCATGGCTATGAGGGCGACGACGGTCTTGCCCGAGCCGACATCGCCCTGGAGTAACCGGGACATGCGTTCTGGTGCTCTGAGGTCGCCAAAAATCTCATCCAGCGCCTGTTTTTGTCCCCCTGTAAGCGAAAAGGGTAGCAGACTGCTAACCTTTGCCGGGAGCTCGCCGCTAAAAACGCGCGCCGTGCCGCGAACGGTCACCATGGTCGAGCGGACAAGCTGCAATGTGATCTGACCGGCGAGATATTCATCATAGGCGAGGCGCATCCGCGCGGGTCCCCACAAGACACCGTCGTCGGGATTTTCCGGCGCGTGAACCATGCGCATGGCCTGGGCGAAAGTGGGCCAGCTTCGGGTGGAGATGGTGTCGGTGTCGATCCACTCGGGCAGGACGGGGACAGCGTTGAGCGCCTGGCGCGTCAGCTTGATCAGCGCCTTGGACGAAAGGCCATTGGTAAGCGGATAGACCGGCTCGACCAGCGGCAGCGTCGCGAACCGATCGGCCTCGACGATATAGTCGGGATGCGTGATCTGCTTTTCGCCATTGAAGAAGTCGATCTTGCCCGAGACGAAGCGCTCCTCGCCCACCGGCAGTGCTTTTTCGACCCAACCGCCCTGGGCGCGGAAAAAGACCAGGCTGATGTCGCCGCTATCGTCATGGGCGAAGACACGATGCGGGATGTGCGGCTTGCCGCGCGGCGGCGGCTGGTGCCGGTCGATATGGAGGCGAAGGGTCACGACCTCGTTGAGATAGGCCTCCGCAATGCCGACCTGCTTTCGCCGATCCACCACGCCAGAGGGCATGTGCATCAGCACGTCGAGCACGATGGCTTCCTGCCCCTCGGGCGCGCCGAAATAGCGTGTCAGCAGCGCAGCCAGCTTGTCGCCCACGCCCTTGATGGCGTGGAGCGAGGCGAACAGGGGCTGCAGGCTTTCGGGGCGGGACACGGCGACGATTCTCCTCGTTGGGGAAAGTGCCACAAGAGCCGTACCGCAAGAACCCTCATCAGTGATGGTGTGGAGGTGGATCGGAACAGAAGGGCTGACAGGGAACAAGAACCCGCGTAAACAACACGTCCAAATCGGGAACAAACTGGATCATGGGTGTCAAATGACGGCCGGTGAGGACATTGCTATTCGCCGCAAGCGGCTGCGTTATCGCGCCTGGCATCGGGGCACCAAGGAAATGGACCTGATTTTGGGGCCGTTTGCGGACGCGCATGTGGAAAGCTACGGTCCAGCCGAGCTGGACCGGCTTGAGGCGCTGATGAACGAGGAAGATCCACCGCTGCTCAAATGGGTGATGGGACAGGAGGAGCCTCCGGCCCATGTGGATCAGGTGTTTCTGGCCGAGGTGATTGCCGATCATACGGCGCGGGTGCGGCAATGAATGAAATGAGTGGCGTCGGGCCCAATGTGCGGACGCTGTCCAATGTGCCGGACGGTATGCAGGCCATGGCGCTGGCGCGGCTGGTCGAGCAGCGCTTGCGCGAGGCCCCGGAGGATGCGGCAAGCCTCGTCTTCGTCGCGCGTGACGGACGGCGGATGCAGCGCATGGCCGACGTGCTGGGCGCTATGGTGCCCGGGCACACGATCCTGACGCTGCCAGCCTGGGACAGCCTGCCTTATGACCGAGTTTCACCCAACAATGTGACGATTGCCGCGCGCATGAATACGCTGGCGGCGCTGGTGAGCGGCGCCAAGGGTGCCATCGTATTGACTGCCGTCAATGCGCTGATCCAGAAACTGCCGCCGCGCGACGTGGTCGAGACCATGTCGTTTTCGGCGGCTGTGGGCCGGGTGGTGGACAGCGAAAAGCTGATCAGCTGGGCCGCCAACAATGGCTATTTGCGGGTCCCGACGGTGCGCGAAAGCGGCGAATATGCCGTGCGTGGCGGCTTGGTGGATCTGTTTCCCGCTGGTGCTGAGGCGCCGCTGCGCTTTGACTTTTTTGGCAGCCAGCTCGAAACGATCCGCACCTTCGATCCCGACAGCCAGCGCACGACGGGTACGCTGAAAAAGATCGACCTGACGCCAATGAGCGAACTGGTGCTCAATGAGGAAACCATCCGGCGTTTCCGGCAGAATTATACCGCGGCCTTTGGCGGCAATACGGTCGACGACACGCTCTACGCATCGGTGAGCGGCGGCGCGCGCTATTCGGGCACGGAACACTGGCTGCCGTTTTTCTACGACCATATGGACCAGTTGGCCGACTATGTTGGCGACGCGCCATTCGTGTTTGACGATCAGGCGTCGGAGGCGTTTGCGGAGCGCGCCACACAGATTGCGGATTATTATGAGGCGCGCGAGACGGCACGATTGACGCCGCAGGTGGCGGGTTCGGGCGCGCCCTATAAGCCGATCAAGCCCGAGCTGCTCTATAATATCGATGTTCGCCCGCAGGCGCTGGCCGGGGCCTCGGTGATCCAGCTTTCGCCCTTCCTTGCGCCCAATGCGCGGGCCTCGGACGATGCCGGCGGGCATATTGCGCCAAGCTTTGCCGCGGAACGGCAGGCGACGGACACCAATCTTTTCCAGGCCGTGGTCGAGCGGTTGCTGGAGGAGCGGCGCAAGGGGCGTCGTGCCATCGTCGCGTGCTGGAGCACGGGCACGCGCGACCGCATGGCGCAGGTTCTGAAGGACCATGGGCTGACCAATCCGAGGCTGGCAGAAAACTGGCGCGACGCCGAGACAACAAGCGCGGCGACGACTTCGCTGGTGGTGCTGCCGCTCGAAACGGGTTTTGAGACCAAGGACCTGCTGGTTCTGAGCGAACAGGACATTCTGGGCGAACGCATATTGCGGCCCCAGCGCAAGAAGAAGGCCTCTGACGCGCTGACCGAGGCGGCCAGCCTCAATGCCGGCGACCTCGTCGTCCATGTCGACCATGGTATCGGGCGCTTCCTAGGGCTCAAGGTTATCGAGGCCGGTGGCGCGCCGCATGAATGCGTCGAGCTCGAATATGGCGGCGAGACAAAACTCTACCTGCCGGTGGAAAATATCGAGCTGCTGACCCGCTATGGCAGCGATGACGGCAATGTCACGCTGGACAAGCTGGGTGGCGTGGCCTGGCAGGCCAAGAAGGGCAAGCTCAAGAAGCGCATCCGCGAAATGGCGGAGCAGCTGATCAAGATTGCCGCCGCGCGCCTGCTGACCAAGGCCGATGTGGTCGAGATCAATCCGGGCGCCTATGACGAATTTGCGGCGCGCTTCCCCTATGAGGAAACCGAGGATCAGATGAACGCCATCGAGGCGGTGTTTGATGACATCACCACCGGGCGGGTGATGGACCGGCTGGTCTGTGGCGATGTGGGCTTCGGCAAGACCGAGGTGGCGCTGCGTGCGGCCTTTGCCGTGGCGCTGAGCGGCAAGCAGGTTGCCGTGGTGGTGCCGACGACGCTGCTGGCGCGGCAGCATTTCAAGACCTTTGCCGAGCGTTTCCAGGGCCTGCCGGTGCGGGTGCGCCATGCGTCGCGCATGGTGAGCGCTGCCGAGCTGAAGGCGACCAAGGAAGGGCTCGCGGACGGGCAAGTGGATATTGTCGTCGGCACGCACGCGCTCTTGTCCAAGACAATCAAGTTCCGCGATCTGGGCCTGCTGATCATCGACGAAGAGCAGCACTTTGGCGTCGGGCACAAGGAGCGGCTGAAGGAGCTCAAGGCCAATGTGCATGTGCTGACGCTGACGGCGACGCCGATTCCGCGCACGCTGCAACTGGCGCTGACCGGGGTGCGCGACCTGAGCCTCCTGGCGACGCCGCCGGTGGATCGCCTCGCCATCCGTACCTTCATTTCGCCCTTTGATGCGCTCTCGATCCGCGAGGCGCTGCTGCGCGAAAAATATCGGGGCGGGCAGAGCTTTTATGTTGTGCCGCGCATCAAGGATCAGGCGGAAATTGCCGATTTCCTGCGCCAGCAGGTGCCCGAAGTGTCATTCGTCGTGGCCAATGGGCAGATGGCGCCAGGCGAACTCGACGACATCATGAACGCCTTCTACGACAACAAATTCGATGTACTGGTGGCGACAACCATTGTGGAGTCGGGGCTCGACATTCCCAATGCCAATACGCTGATCGTGCACCGTGCCGACAATTTTGGGCTGGCGCAGCTCTATCAGATCCGCGGGCGCATCGGGCGGGCCAAGGCGCGCGCCTATGCGCTGTTCACCGTGCCGCCGGACAAGAAGCTGACTGACACGGCGGAGCGGCGCCTGGGCGTGCTGCAATCGCTCGAAAGTCTGGGTGCCGGTTTTCAGCTGGCCAGTCATGACCTTGATATTCGCGGGGCAGGGAACCTGCTCGGCGACGAGCAATCGGGCCATATCCGCGAAGTCGGTTACGAACTCTACCAGGCCATGCTGGAGGAGGCGGTCGCTAACCTCAAGTCCGGCGATGAGGACTATGAAGATCGCAACGAGTGGAGCCCGCAGATTTCGCTCGGAATGCCGGTGATGATCCCCGAGCATTACGTGCCCGACCTGCAGGTGCGAATGCAGCTTTATCGCAAGCTGGGCGACTTGACCGATATTCGCGACATCGACGCCGCCGGCGCCGAACTGATCGACCGGTTCGGACCATTGCCCGAAGAGGTGGAATCCCTGCTCAAGGTGATTCTGGTCAAGGCACTGTGCCGCGTCGCCAATGTCGAAAAGGTGGATGCGGGCCCCAAGGGCGCGGTGGTGACGCTGCGCAACAACGAATTTCCCAATCCGGTGGCGCTGGTGAAGCTGGTAAGCGATCCGGGCAACCAGGTCCGACTCAAGCCCGATCAGAAACTCGTGTTCGCCCGCAATTGGCCGACGCCTGATGCACGGCTCAAGGGGGCGGCGGCAATCCTGTCGCGCCTAGCAAAACTGGCAGAAAACGCCGCATGACGCGCCGGGCTTAACCTCGGAGAGGATAATCTTTTGGCAAGGAGCATCGGTCATGTTATTGCCCGATTTCAGCCCTTGAAGGGCAGTTCAGTATTTGCGGTGGCCGCAAGCCGCCGGGACCGCCAAGGAAGGCAAGGACATTTTATGAACTTCAGAAAACCTCTCGTCACCGGAATTGCGGTGGCCGCGCTCTTGCTGTCCCCCATGTCTGCGTTTGCACAGGACGCGGGAGCCGCTGCACCGGCAGCCGAAGCCCCTGCGGCAGACGCGCCTGCAGGTGACGCAGCCGCAGCAAACACCGTCTCCCCCACGGGCCTTGTTCCCCAGGATCCGTCCCAGAACTGGCTGAAAGTGTGTGACCCGCTGCCCGATGGCCAGCAGGCCTGCATCATGCGCCAGGTCGTTCTGGCCAATGGCCAGTTTGTCGGTTCGTTCCTGCTGCGCGACGATCCGGGCCAGGAAAGCCGGCTGCTGGCTGTTGCCGCTGTGCCGCTCGGCGTGCTGCTGCCTTTCGGCCTGACCTGGCAGATCGACGGCTCCAAGCCCGCCCGCGTCCCATATATGCTCTGTGACCCGATGAGCTGCGCGGCCCAGCTGGTGATCAACGAGCAGTATATCAACTCGCTCAAGCGCGGCAGCGTTCTGAAGCTGACGGCCAAAAACCGCCAGAACCAGGACATGACCATCGACATCTCGCTGGCCGGTTTCACCGCCACCTATGATGGCGAAGCCGCCCTGACCTTCGACGAATTCCGCAGGGAAACGACCGGCGAAAACGCTCTCGAGCAGGTCCTGCAGGACCGCGCCGAAGAACTGCGCCAGCAGCTCAGCACCGGCGCCCCTGCCGACGGGGCAGCAGCGCCTGCCGAAGAAGCCGCGCCAGCCGCGCAGTAAGTTTCGGATAAGAATTGAAAAAGGCGCGGGAGACCGCGCCTTTTTTATTGCCCCGATTTCAGGCCTAGCGCTGGCCCATTCCGATGCGGAAGGCCTGGCGCCGGAGCGGCGGCAACAGCCGCAGGGCCCAGAGGCCAGAGGCGCGCATGGCCTGGCTGGGCAACATATCGGCAAGGAGCGAGCGGAAGAGGGTGTCGACCATGCCGCCTGTGCGGGCAAGATCGCCGCTGCGGCGCTCGGCATAGTCGCGCGTGGCGATTTCGGCCCAGTCAGCGCGGGTCTTATCGACGCGCGAGAGGGCGGCCAGAAGATCGGCGACATCGCGGAGGCCCAGATTGAGGCCCTGCGCCCCGATGGGCGGGAAGGCGTGGGCTGCCTCGCCCACCAGGGCCACGCCATCGGCGCTGGCTGTCGCAACGCTCAGCGTGCTGAGCGGAAAGATGAAGCTGGGCGAAACGAGCGTGATAGCGCCGAAGAGGCGCTGGGAGCGCTCATGGAAGGCCTTGAGGAGACTTTCGGGGCCACCGGCCTGCGCGGCGCGAAGCACTGGCTCCTCGTCGATCCAAACGAGATTGGCGCGATTGCCGCCGGCCGGCACGAGGGTGAAGGGGCCGTGGGGGTAGTGGAACTCTACCGAAGCGCCGCCCAGTGGGCGGGACAGTTCCAGATCGCAGACCAGCGCAGATTCGGCGAAATTGCGTTCCGCGGTCGCAATACCGGCGGCTGTGCGGATGAGTGACTTCTTGCCATCGGCGCCCACGATGAGCGGCGCCCGCAGCTCGGCGCCACTGGCAAGGGTGACGACGCCAAGCGCGCCGTCGCGGCGATATTGGGTAACCGCCTCATTGCGGGTGGAGAGGCCGGAGGCCGGCGCGGCGGCGGTGAATTGCTCGAGGAGCCGCGCATTGCCAAAATTCCAGCCGAAAGCCGCAAGGCCGGATTCGCTGGCGTCGAACAAAGTCTCGGGCGCACGGATGAGGCGCGGGGTGGCGTCGATGATGCGAATGGCGGTGAGGGCGTGGCCGATGGCGGCGGGATCGTCGATGAGGCCGGAGGAGAGGAGGAACTCGACGCTGGGCATCATCAGCGCCGAAGTGCGCCGGTCGGGCGGGGCGCTGGGCGCCAGATGCAGCGTATCGAAACCGGCACGGGCCAGGGTGACGGCGGCGGCGACGCCAACGAGGCCACCGCCGACAATGATGATATCCGCATCGGCCTGCATCAGCTTGCTCCCATTCCGGTATTGCGGCGCATGAAGAGGCCACCGGCAAAGGAGCCGGCGAACATGGCGACAAGGAAGAGCCACAGACCATCGGGCTGGAAGGCGATGAGCGAGATGGCGGGGCCAGGGCAAATTCCCGACATGCCCCAGCCCAGTCCGAAGAGGACCGCGCCACCGATCAGCCGTGCGTCGATGCCTTTATATTCCGGCTCATGGAAGCTGGTGTCGAACAGTGGGGCGGCACGGCGGCGACCAAGGCGCACCGCGATGAACATGACGACGATTGCCGGGACGATGACGAAAGCGAGGCTCGGGTCCCAGCCGCCAGTGGGAATGGCGGTGAAATCGAGAAAGCGCAGGACCTTGAGCGGATCGACCATCTGCGAAACATAGAGGCCGGCGCCGAACAGGGCGCCGCTCAGCGCCGCAGTGGCGAGATAGGGCAGGCGGGCGCTCATCAGACAATCCCCGTGACGGTAACAGTGAGAATGGCGACGCCGAAGAAGACGGCGACGGCCACCAGCGAGCGCGGCGAGAGCCGAGCAAGGCCGCAGACGCCATGGCCCGACGTGCAGCCATTGCCGATCCGCGTGCCGATGCCGGTAAGGAGGCCCGCGACGATCAGCCAGACCGGCATGGGCAGCGACCAGCCCGCGGGCGGGGCGGCAAGCACGGCAGGCTCGACGCCGCCGACGCCCAGCTGGGGAAAGAGTTTGGCGCTCGCCCAGGTGGCGGCAACAAGCGCGATGAGAAAGATGACACGCCAGGCAATGGTGCGGCCGGGCGGCAGCAGATGGCCGAAAATGCCGGATATGCCGGCTATGCGGCCATTGCCGAGCCACAGCACGGCGCAGGCAAGGCCGATCAGGGCGCCGCCGAGGGCCGCAGAAAGGGGCGTGAAGGATTCCATGGCAGTGCGATCCACGTGTCGGGGACTGGAACTCAAACCTATCACCCGGCATTGCCGGTTTGCCAGCGTGGCAACGATGCGGCTTTTCCGCGCTGCCGGGATTGACGCAGCAAAATATACTCTTCTCGCCGCCGTGCCGTCCGCCTAAGTTTGCCCCCAACAGAGACTCGGAACTGGAGCCCTAAATGCTTGAACTGCTGGCCGATCCCAATGTGTGGATTGCCTTCGGCACCCTGACGATCATGGAGATCGTGCTGGGCATCGACAACATCGTGTTCATCTCGGTGCTGGTGTCCCGCCTGCCGCGCGAACAGGCCGAGTTTGCCCGCAAGTTGGGCATTGGACTGGCGCTGGTGTTCCGCATCATGCTGCTGTTCCTGATCAGCTGGATCGTGCAATTGCAGGACCCGGTCTTCGAAGCCTTCGGGCATGGCTTCTCCTGGAAGGATATTATCCTGATCTCGGGCGGCGCGTTCCTCATCTACAAGGCCACGCATGAAATGCACGCCGCCATCGAAGATGACCATGAGGTCGGCGTCGCGGACGCAGCAAAGGCGACCCTGCAGGCCATCCTGCTGCAGATCGTCGTTATCGACATGGTGTTCTCGATCGACTCCATCATCACCGCCGTGGGCATGGTGCCGGCAGATCAGGTGTTCGTCATGGTCGCCGCCGTTCTGGTGGCTGTCGGCGTCATGTTCGTGGCTTCGGGCCCTATCGCCAAATTTGTTGCTGACCACCCGACCACCAAGATGCTGGCACTGGCCTTCCTGCTGCTGATCGGCGTGACGCTGGTGGCCGATGGCCTCGGCTTCCACATCCCCAAGGGTTATATCTATTCGGCCATGGCCTTCTCGGTGCTGGTCGAGGTCATCAATGTGCTCGCCAAGCGCCGCAAGGCGCGCAAAAAGGGCGGGCTTGCCGCCAAGCCCGGCTTTTCGCCTTTTACTGGCGATACCGGTTCGGTCTCGCCTGAACTGGCAATGGCCGCGCTGGGTCGTGGCAGTAATGCTGCCGCAAAACCGGCGGCCAAGGCCAGCCCTGCGCCGGCCGCCAAGGCGCCGGCAAAGCCAGCCGCCCGAACCGCATCGCGCGCGCAGTCGAGACCCAAATCGGCTCCACGCAAGCCCAAGGCACCGAAATGACCAAAGTTGTCGTCATCGATTCCACCGGGGGGCCGGAAGTCCTCTTGGTGGAGGATCAAACCATTGGCTCGCCGGGCCCGGGCGAAGTGCGCATTCGCCACACGGCTATCGGCCTCAATTTCATCGATACCTATCAGCGCTCAGGTCTCTATCCCATGACCATGCCCTTTGTGGGCGGCAATGAAGCTGCCGGCGTGGTGACCGAAGTGGGCGAAGGCGTGGACTATGTCCGCGTCGGCGACCGCGTCTGCTATCAGGGCGTGGTGGGGGCCTATGCCGAAGAGCGCCTGCTGGCCGCAGATCGCGTCATTCCCATTCCTGACGGGATAGATGACCAGACGGCGGCCGCCATTCTGCTCAAGGGGCAGACGGCGTTCTACCTGCTGTTCAAGACCTGGCCGCTGCAGGCTGGCGAAACCATTTTGTGGCACGCGGCGGCGGGCGGCACGGGCCTTATCGCCACCCAATGGGCCAAGGCGCTTGGTGCGACGGTGATCGGTACGGCGGGCAGCGCGGACAAGCTGGCGCTGGCCAAGGCGCATGGCTGCGATTACGTGATCAATTATCGCGAAGAGGACTTTGCCGCGCGGGTGAAGGACATCACCGGGGGCAGGGGTGTCGATGTCGTCTATGACGGCGTGGGCAAGGCGACCTTTGAAGGTTCGCTCGATTGCCTGCGGCCGCGCGGCCTGCTGGCCAGCTTTGGCAATGCTTCTGGCCCGGTCAGCGTGCCTGACTTGGGCATATTGGCGCGCAAGGGCTCACTCTATGTGACGCGGCCGACCGGCGCGCACTATTTCCCCACACGCGAAGAACGGCTCGAATCGGCGACGGCATTGTTTGATGCGGTGAAGGCCGGGTCGATCAAGGTCGAGATCGGCGCTACATTCGCACTGGATGAAGTCGCCGAGGCCCATCGGGCGCTGGAGGCCCGGGAGACGACGGGTTCGGTCGTATTGCTGCCGTGATGCAATAAAGGGAAGGCAGGGTTCGCGTTGACCGACCTGCCTTCCCGTTCCTACTGGACAGCCCGGCCCGCCCCCGCTAAACGCTCATGCAACGGGCAGGTGGCAGAGCGGTTGATTGCTCCGGTCTTGAAAACCGGCGAAGGTGCAAGCCTTCCGGGGGTTCGAATCCCTCCCTGCCCGCCATTGCAATCCCACCGCTATGGCCCACTCAGTGCCCGCCTCAGGGCGACGATTTCTCCTGTCTGTTGTCGGATATGTGTGTCGCGCGGTTGGTTGCGTGTCGATTCTTGACGCCACCCCGCTGCACGGGCCAAAGTACGCGTGCGGCGGGAGGCATTGATGGAACGAGAAGGTCTGGTACAGGACGTCGAAATCAATCTGGATGGCCAAACCCATACGGCCACTTATTTTATTGAGAACGGCACCATTCACGCCAGCCTCGATAACAAGATCTATCTGCTGCCTTTGGGGCCGGTTCCGGCGTCTGACGTCGTCAAAAATCTGATGGCCGAAAAGCTGCGGCGAAAGGGGTTTCGCGAGACCCTTGCGCGCCGATGGTTTCCCGACGCGCGGGCCTGAAATTTCTCTGAAATCGTGAAAAGCCAGCTCCGCAAGCGCGTTGCGGCGAAAACCCGTTTTGATTCAGCCAAGGCTGTGCGATAGGTTCGCCGCACTGCGCAAGGCTTCCCGCCAGGCGCGATCATTTCCAGCTTCACCGGGGTTTTGTCGATGAGCCGCAAGGAATTTGAAGCATCGCGTATGCGCCGCGTGAAGCGGATTGCGGCGCGCTATGGGCTGACCGTTCTGACGTCTGAAAAGATGAAGGTTCTCGGCCAGCCGGGCGGGCACGCGCTTCGCCACGACGAAAGCTTCAAGGTGGTTTTCGGGGATGTGCCCAAGCCATTCTCGGCAACGCTTGAGGATATCGAGGCCTATATCGGCAAACTCGAAGCGGGCGAAGAATAACTCCTGCTGACCTGTCCTGCAAGCGGCAGGAAAAGCCGCCTGGCCGCAATATATTATTTAAACCGTAACAGGAATCGCCGCACACTGAAGGCGTTAGGCTTGTTTGGAGCGTGACCCGCTCCGAACATTTGTGGTCGCGGGATTTCTTCGGAAAAGCACCCCTTTTTCGCAAATCCCGCTCTAGTGTGGAGGCGCGTTTCTCATGTTCACTCTGATCAACGCCGACGCCGACGAAGACGACGCCGAAATCACCGATCCCCAGGAAATAGCGGAATTGTTTGCTGCCATAGCGGCGGTGGCTATCGAAGCCATCGGCTCGGGCCAGGCAAGGACGCTGTTTGAGGCGGTTGTGGAACAGGAGGGTCGTGATCCCAATTAAAGCCCAGGTTTTTTCGCCCAAATATCGCCCTGACCGGCTTGCCGGTCACTGACGCGGCATCTGCCGGACCAATGAAGCCTTGACGGAACGCGGCGCCTTCTGGAGGACTGCGTTCCGACACGGCAGCAAAGGGATGGCAAGGTGAGCGGAGCAGGTGGCATTGTGCCCGAACGGCCCCATATAGTGCCGCTGGGTGACAGTGCGCTGCTGGTCCGCTTTGGCGCCAGACTGGACGACGCCGCCAACCGGCAGGCGCTTGCCTTTGCCGCTGCTCTGGCCGCCGACCCGATTGCGGGCGTGGTGGAAGTCGTGCCGAGCCTTGTGTCGGTTCTACTGCGCTATGATCCACGCGCCGCTGACCCTCTGCGGCTGGCGGGGGAGATTGCGCTGCGGCTCTCTGCGCCTGTTGCCGATGCGCCAGCGCGAGAGCACAGAATTGCAGTGCGCTTTGGTGGCGAGAAGGGACCGGACCTTTCCGAGGTCGCCAGCGCGCTTGGAATGAGTGCGGCAGAATTTGTCGCGCAGCACAATGCGAAGCCCTTGCGGGTGCTGACAACCGGCTTTGCGCCGGGTTTCGTCTATTGCGGATTTCACGCAGATGAACTGGTGCTCCCAAGGCGGACTGCGGTGCGGCTCATGGTGCCGGCGGGCAGCGTGCTGTTTGCGGCGGGGCAGACGGCGATTGCCGCGACGGATATTCCGACCGGCTGGCATGTGATCGGCTGGACTGACTTTGCCAATTTTGATCCCGCGCATATGCCGCCGACCCGGCTTGCGGCAGCAGACATGGTCCGGTTCGAGGCGATGCTGTGAGCGCGCGCATAAGAATAGTGCGGGCTGGGCCGCTGACGACGATCCAGGATAGCGGTCGGACAGGGATGCTGGTGCATGGCATTACGGCGTCCGGCCCCATGGACCGCGGTGCATTTGGCCGGGCCGGACGATGGGCCGGTGCGAGTGGCGAGGCGGGGATCGAGTTCACCATGGCCGGGCTGGAACTGGTGGTGACCGAGGGACGACTCGCTGCCGGCTGGGATGGCGGGCATTTTGCCCTGACCATCAATGGCACGGCGCAGGACTGGCCGGGGCGCGGCGAACTGGTGGCGGGTGATGTCCTGGCGATTACGCCGGGAGAGGGCGGCAATTATGGCTATCTGCAGTTTGGCGCGAGCATCGAGCTTCCAAGAGTGCTGGGGAGTTTTGCGACCAATACGCGGGCGCGGATTGGCGGGTTGGATGGGCGGGCCCTGCGCCCTGGCGACGAGCTGACGCTGATTGGCGAGGGACAGGCGGGCCAGGATGTGCCCACAGTAGCAGATGAGGCGGGGCCGATCCGCTTTATGTGGGGACTGCACGCGGACCAGTTTTCTGACGCGGTGACGCAGCGGTTTCCGGGGGCGGAATTTGTGGTGACGCGGACGCTGGATCGCATGGGGGTGCGGCTGGAGGATCGGGCGGGAGTCTTTTCCGGGGCGAGCATTCTCTCGCTGGTGTCGGAGCCCGTTGTGCCGGGCGATATCCAGATCCAGGGCGATGGCACGCCGGTGGTGCTGATGCGTGATCACCAGTCGACAGGCGGCTATCCGCGTATCGGCACGGTGATCAGTGCCGATCTCGACCGGGTTGCCCAGATGCGGCCCGGAACCGCTCTTGCCTTCGAACCCGTCAGTGTCGAACATGCCCATCGTCTGTTGCGGAGCAGCGAAACATGACCTCTATCGATCTCAATGCCGATCTCGGTGAAGGCATGGGCAGTGACGACGAACTGCTGGAAATCGTCTCCAGCGCTTCGATTGCCTGTGGCGGCCATGCGGGGGATGCGGCGACTATTCGGCACGTGCTGAAGGTGTGCAAGGCGCGCGGCGTGCGGGCCGGCGCGCATCCAGGCTATGCCGACCCCATCCGCTTCGGACGGTTCCGGCTGGCACTGCCGCCAGAGAAACTGGCCGAGCAGATCAGGGACCAGATGTTTCTGGTGCATTACATTGCCGACGAGGTGGGCGTGCCGCTGGCCTATGTAAAACTGCATGGCGCACTGGCCAATCAGGCGGCCGAGGATTTTGACTTCGCCATGGCGGTGTTCGCCAATATCGAGGCCATGGATACAAGGATGGCGGTGCTGGCGCTCGATAACAGCCAGCAGGTGGCGGCGGCCAAGGCTGTCGGGCTCAAATTCATTCGCGAGGCCTATGCGGACCGCGCCTATACGGCTGAGGGAATGCTGGTGCCGCGCAGCGAGGAGGGGGCGGTGATCCATGATGCCGAAGCCGTTATCGCGCGGTGCCTTCGGCTGGCGCAGCATGGGGAGATTGTCGCCATCCACGGCACGGTGCTGAAATCGGAGGCGCGCTCGATTTGCCTGCATGGCGACACGCCGGGCGCTGTCGAGCTGGCGCGGGATATCCGCGATGCGCTGGAAGGCGAGGGGATCACGATAGCGCCGGTCGAGCCGGTCAGCTGAGGTTGATTACTCTGGGCCCCTCGTGGGGAGAGGGTGAGATACAGGCACAATGCCTTGGGTGCGAAGGACCCAGAGTAGCTGGTGCAGCTCTGATGAGCTGAACGAAAAGGACCTGCCCGGAAGCGCTAAGCGCCCGCGGCCCGGAAAGGCCAAGCTTTAAAAATCAGATGGCGAGGTACTCGTGCCGGAGTTCGGCATTGTCGAGCACTTCCTTGGCCGTGCCGGAGAAGGCGACTTCACCTGTGTCGAGAATGACGGCGCGGTCGGCCAGCTTCAGCGCGGCCACGGCATTCTGCTCGACGATGATGGTGGTGATGCCCAGCGGCTTGATCGAATGCAGAATGCGCTCGATTTCATGCACGATAACCGGGGCAAGGCCTTCATAGGGCTCGTCCAGCAGCAGGAGCTTCAGGTCGCGGGCCAAGGCGCGGGCAATGGCCAGCATCTGCTGCTCGCCGCCCGAAAGGGTGACGCCATCCTGCGTGCGGCGTTCGGCCAGGCGCGGAAAGCTCTCGTAGATCTGCTCAAGGCTCCAGCCATTGCCAGGCGCGACCTTGGCCAAAGCGAGGTTTTCCTCGACGGTAAGGCCCTGGATGATGCGCCGGTCTTCCGGCACGAGCTGGATGCCGGCGCGTGCGGCCTCAAAGCTCTTCATCTTGTGGACCGGCTGGCCATCGAGCCAGATTTCGCCCTGACGCAATTGCGGATCGTCGGTGCGGGCAATTGTGCGCAAGGTGGATGTCTTGCCCGCGCCATTGCGGCCGAGCAGGGCGAGAATCTCGCCCTTTTTGACCTCAAGCGACACGCCCTGAACGATGTAGCTTTCACCGTAATAGGCGTGGACATCGCGGATGGCGAAGAAGGCTGCCGGGGCGTCGGACACGGCCGACTGGCTGGCGGTGGTGGAGATGTCGCTCTGCATGGCTACGGCACTCATTCGTGTGCCCCTCCGAGATAGGCTTCCTGAACCTTGGGATTGCCGCGAACCTGATCGGGCGTTCCGTCGGCGATAATACGACCCTGCGCCAGAACCGAAATCTTGTCGGCCAGCGAGAACACGACATGCATGTCGTGCTCGATGATCACCTTGGTCATGCCGCGGCTCTTGATCTTCTTGAGCAGCTCGATGGTGGTGTTGGTGTCGTGGCGGCTCATTCCGGCGGTGGGCTCATCGAGCAGCAAGAGGCGCGGATGCTGGATCAGGCACATAGCCAGTTCCATGCGGCGCTTGTCACCACGGCTGAGCGAACCGGCATGGGTGTCGCGGCGGTTGATGAGGCCGACATCTTCCAGCATGTGTTCGGCTTCGGCGCGGATGCCGGTTTCGCTGTCGAGTGTGCGCAGCATGTTCAGCTTGAACATGCCGTCGCGCTTGGCGAGAGCCGGGATCATCACATTATGCAGAACCGAGAGATCGGCGAAGATCTCGGGGGTCTGGAACACGCGGGCAATGCCGAGCTGGTTGATCTGGAAGGGCTTGCGGCCCGTCAGGATCGTGCCGTCAAACACCACCTGGCCACTGGTCGGGGCCAGCTTGCCGATGATGACATTGAGAAGGGTCGATTTACCGGCCCCGTTGGGGCCGATGATCGCGTGGGTTTTGCCTTCTTCGACCTGGAGGTCGATGTCGGCCAGGGCGTGAAGACCCCCGAAGCGCTTGTGGACGTCCGCGACGTGCAGGACAACATTGTTATCTGGCATGGTCCCGGTCCTATTCTGCTGCTTGCGTACGGGAGGAGGTCTTGCCGCCCGAGCGTTTGAACATGGCGGCGATGCGACGGACGCCTTCCATGATGCCGCCTGGCAGGAAGATAACGACGATCACGAAGACCAGGCCCAGCGTGAGGAACCAGCCATCGCCGACAAACTTGCCGGTGACCTTGACCACGACGTCACTGACGCCTTCGGGCAGGAAGGCCCAGAACCGGGCAAGGATGTTGTCGTTGAGCGCGGACAGGATGTTTTCGAAGTACTTGATGACCCAGGCACCGATGACGGGCCCCACCAGGGTGCCGACGCCGCCAAGGATGGTCATGAGCACCACTTCGCCCGAGGCCGTCCACTGCATACGCTCGGCACCGGCCAGCGGGTCGGTGACGGCGAGCAGCGCACCAGCGAGACCGGCATACATGCCCGAAATCACAAATGCCGAGAGGGCATAGGGGCGGGTGTTGAAGCCGGTAAACTGCATCCGGGTCTGATTGGACTTGATGGCCTTGAGCATCATGCCGAAGGGTGAACCGGCAATGCGCTGGGCCAGGAAGAAGGTGATGATCAGGAAGCCGGCGCAAAAGTAGAAGCCTGCATAGCCGCCGATCGGCGTGCCCAAGAGGGTCGGGATCGGTTGGCCGACAAAGCCGTGGCCAACAGCCGCGTCGAGAACGCGCGGATCGTTGAGGGTGAGCTGCAGGCCGGTTTCGCCATTGGTGATCGGGGTGAGCACTGAATAGGCGAGGTTGTAGCTCATCTGCGCGAAGGCGAGCGTCAGGATGGAGAAGTAAATGCCGGAGCGGCGCAGACAGAGGAAGCCGATGATCAGGGCAAAGAGGCCCGAGACGATAACGGCGAAGAACATGGCCGGGATAGCATCCAGCGTCAGCAGCTTCAGCGACCAGACGGCGGTATAGGAGCCGACGCCGAAGAAGGCGGCATGGCCGAAGCTGAGATAGCCGGTGAGGCCGAAGAGGATATTAAAGCCCACGGCGAAGATGCCGTAGATCATGAAACGCTGCAGCAGGTCCGGATAACCGGCGCCAAAGGGCGCCAACCAGATCGGCATGGCGAGCACCACGACGGTGAAGCCAAGCAGCAGGAAGAGGTCGTTGCGGGACATGAGATTGGGGTTCATGTCAGGCCTCCATCACGCCGCGCCGGCCAAACAGCCCGCGGGGACGAACGAGTAGAATAACGACGGCGACGAGATAGATGATGATCTGGTCGATACCGGGGAAAATGGCCTTCACCTGGTTCATGGAGGCGAAGCTCTGGAGAATACCGAGCAGGAACCCTGCGGCGACGGCGCCGGGCAATGAGCCCATGCCGCCCACCACGACCACCACGAAGGAGAGGACCAGGAAGTCCATGCCGATATGGTAGTTGGGTGGAAGGAGCGGGGTATACATGACACCCGCTATGCCCGCGACCACGGCGGCCAGACCGAACATGATGGTGAAGCGCCGGTCGATATTGATGCCCAGAAGGCCCACGGTTTCTCGGTCAGCCATGCCGGCACGGACGACCATGCCGAAGGTGGTGAACTGGAGGAAGGCAAAGACGCCACCAATCACGACTGCGGCGAAGAGGAAATAGACCAGACGCCAGATCGGGTAGGTGATGATGTTTGCCTGCATACCAAGCCATGCACCGATATCGGCGGCACCGCGCAGATCGGTCGGCATGGGCTGGGGAATGGGGTTCGGTCCAAAGATCGACTTGATCACTTCCTGCGCCACGATGGCGAGGCCGAAGGTCACCAGGATCTGTTCGGCATGGGGGCGCTTGTAGAAGTGCTTGATGATGCCGCGTTCCAGGCCGATGCCGACAAGCAGCATGACGGGAATGGTGATCAGGATCGAGAGCGGGACAGAATAATTGACCAAAATGGCCCCGAAATCACCGAACCAGGCCTGAACCAGCGGTTCACGGATTTCGAGCGGCTGGCCCCAGGGTGACAGCTTTTCGGGGTCGATGGTGATGGTCTCCATGGTGAGAAACATGCGCACGGTGACGGCACAAAACGCACCCAGCATGAACAGCGCGCCATGGGCGAAATTGACCACGCCCAGTGTGCCGAACACCAGGGTCAGGCCGAGGGCGATCAGCGCATAGGCGGCGCCTTTATCGAGCCCATTGAGAAACTGCAAAAAGATGACTTCGAACATTGAATGCTCCGTTCAGCGACGGGTCGCGCGCTTTTCTGACCCCATGATGCCGTGATCGTCACCGCCGGTCGGGCCGGCGGTGACGTGCATTGCTTGAGGCGTGTAAGCTATTGGCTCAGCACAGCGGTGCGGGTTCTGCGGGGCCGAGTTCCCCACCGAAGATCGAAGGATCATAGGTGGTGGTTTCGCGGTCGATCTCGGCAACCACATTCAGCACGTCGAATTCGCTGGTCGGGCTTTCATTGCCCTGAACCACCAGAACCGACTTCATGCACTGATGGTCTTCGGCGCGGTAAAGCGTGCGACCATTGCCCATGCCGTCGAATTCGTGGCCTTCCAGCGCCTTGATGACTTCCGGCGGATAGAAGGTGCCGGCGCGTTCCACGGCGTCCGCATAGAGCAGGGTCTGCACATAGGCGGTGTGGGCGGCCTGCGACGGCGGGGAGCCATAGGCAGCGCCGAAGGACTTGGTGAAGGCGATCGAGCCTGCGTCCTGCAGGTTCCAGTGCCAGTTGGACGTGCCGTAGATGCCCTTGACGTTTTCGCCGGCACCCTTGGCCATAAGCTCGGAGATGAGCGGCGTGACGATCTGGAAGTCCTTGCCGTTGGCCTGGCGGTCACGCATACCGAACTGGATCGCCTGCGTCAGCGAGTTCACCATGTCGAGACCGTAGTGGTTGAGGATCAGCACGTCGGCGCCCGAATTCAGGATCGGCGTGAGGTACTGGGAGTAGTCGGTGGCGCCGAGCGGGGTGCGGACGGCGGCAACAGTGGACCAGCCGAGCGCTTCGGTGGCGTTCTTGATCGACTCTTCCTGGGTCCAGCCCCAGGTGTAGTCAGCGGTCAGGTGATAGGCGACGCGGTCATTGCCATATTCCTGGCCAAGCACCGGAGCCAGGCCGATACCGGACTGGTAGGCGTTGAAGAAGTGGCGGAAACCGTAGCGGCGCTTGTCCTTGCCGGTGGTGTCGTTGGAGTGGGTCAGGCCGGCCATGAAGATGATGCCCTTTTCCTGGCACAACCCCTGCACGGCGATAGCTTCACCCGAGGACGAACCGCCGGTGATCATGACAGCGCCATCGCGCTCGATCATGCGGGTCGCGCCGGCACGGGCCACGTCCGACTTGGTCTGGCTGTCCGAGGACACATAGCCGACCTTCTTGCCCAGGATGCCGTTGCCCTTGAGGGCAGTCGGGGTCAGGACGCTGATCAGGCCGCCATCGCCTTCACCATTGAGGTGGGCAATTGCCAGCTCATAGGCCTTCTGTTCGTCAGCACCTTCTTCGGCATAGGCGCCGGTGAGGGGCAGGTTGAGACCGAGAGTGACGGTGTCACCGGTCGGGTTGTTGCAGAACTCCTGAGCCCAGGCGCCCTTGGTGAACATCATGAGCGCAACGCCCGTACCGATAATGCCGGCCATGCCGGTCTGCAGAACCCTGCGGCGGGAGAGCCCGCGCTTCAAAAGTGTCATTGATTTCCTCCTTTTGGCGCGGGGCGACTGATACATAGCCAGCAGCTCACCGCGTGCCCAGTATTCGCCATAATTGAAAATGCAGGCAATAGATCATTGTAATTCCTATCTTATTCTGTAAATTGTTTATCTGTCCGGATAGAAAACATGTCAAAACGTTGACAAGCGAGCGGAGGGGCGATGCGCGCGCCGATTGGGTTTCGCATCAGCAACAGACGGAAATCTTTGAAGATTTCCCAAGCAGCGCTCGCCCGTCTGGTCGGCATTTCGCCGAGCTATCTGAACCTGATCGAGAACAATAAACGCGACATTGGCGGGGCACTTTTGCAGCGTGTGGCGCTGCAATTGAGCATCGATATCGGCGACCTGACGGGGCAGGCCGAACAAAAACTGCTGCATGACCTGGAAGAGGCCTATGCCGATCCGATGGTTGAGTCGCTGCCCTTCCAGCCCGACGAGCGGCGTCAGATTGTGGCGCAATACCCGGCCAGCGCCATGGCCATGGCGCGGATGCATCGGGCCTATTCGGGCGCCGTGGCGAGCGCCAATGCCTATGCCGACCGGCTGCGCTCAGACCCGCTGCTGGCCCAATTGCTGCATCAGATCCTCTCCGGCATTACCGCTGTGCGCTCCAGCGCGGAAATTCTCGAGGATGTGGCTGATCTCGATGAAACCGAGCGGCAGCGCTTCCTCGCGGCGATCGGGCGCGAGACCCGGACGCTGAGCGAGGTGGCGCGCAATTTGATCGGCCAGTTCGACAATTCCAGCGCCGACCGGCGGACGGTTTCGCCTGCGCGCGAAATCGACGATTTGATCATGGAGCGAACCAATCATTTTCCGGTGCTGGAGGATGTTTCCACTGACCTGCGGGCCGAGATCGAGCGCGAGGGTGCGTTCAATGTGGCGACGCTGGAGCGCCTGCTTGAACGCCGTTTTGGCGTGCGGACGGAAATCGGCGGCACGCCTCTGAAGTCAGGCGATGTTTTTCCCGGCCAGTATCGCTTCATGCCGGAAAAATCGGTCATGTGGTTTCAGGGCGCCACGACGCTGGCGACGCGGCAGTTTCAGCTGGTACGGCTGTTTGCAGAACTGGCGGCGCCCGAGGTCATCGAGAGCGTGGTCAATGGCGCGAGCCTCACCACGCCGACGGCCATACGCCTCGCGCGGCGCGCCTTGGGCTCGTATCTCGCCGGCGCCATTGTCTTTCCCTATAGCCAATTTCTGGTGGATGTCGAAAACTCGGCCTATGACATCAGCCATCTGCGCCAAGCCTATAATGCCAGTTATGAGCAGGTGGCCCATCGGCTAACGACGCTGCGGCGGCCGGGCGAGGCGGGGATTCCCTTCGGGTTTTTGCGTTCGGACCCTGCGGGACGGCTGACCAAGCACTTTCCGGTGCCCGGCTTGCTGCTGCCCTATTCGGGCCACGCCTGTCCGCTCTGGGCCATTTATGGTGCATTCCGCACGCCCGACGCGCCTGTGCGGCAGGTGGTGCGGTTTACCGACGGATCGCGCTATCTGTTCGTGGCGCGCACAGTGCAGCGGCGGACGGCCAATTTTGTCGAGCAGCCAGTGGTCTCGTCCATCATGCTCGCCTGCGACGTGCTTCATGCTGACCGCACGGTCTATGCGCATGGCCTCAATCTGGCCGATCACGGCGCCGATGTTCCCGTGGGTCCGACCTGCCGACTATGCACCCGGGCGGACTGCTCCAGCCGGCAGGAGGAGCCGCTGGCGCCGGGCTCGGGCGGGCCGGAATTGCGCGCCCCACTGGTTCCCTCCGGTTTTGCGCTTGGCGATTCCCGCTGATTGCGATTTAGTGGAGCGTCGGCTGTGGGGAGACTGCCGGCGAAATGGGAGGGATATTGGCCATCGATATACTGATAGCCGAGGACGAGCCGAGCATTCTCGAATCGCTCGACTTCATCTTGCGACGAGCAGGCTGGAGCATCGAATCCGTGACGGATGGGGACGCGGTTCTGGAGGGCGTGCGCCGCTTGCGGCCGCGAATGCTGGTGCTCGACGTGATGCTGCCCAAGCGCAGCGGCTTTGACGTGCTCAAGCAATTGCGTGCCGACGTGGAAATGCGCGACCTGCCGGTGCTGATCCTGACGGCCAAGGGCCAGCAGCAGGACCGGCGCATTGCCGAGGAGCTGGGCGCGGACGCTTTTGTGACCAAGCCCTATGCCAATGCCGATGTCGTGGGGACGGTTCGGCAATTGTTGGGCGAAGATGCAGGACCGGCGTAGAACTGTCGGCGGAATGCTGTTGCTCACCTTCCTGAGCATCCTGCTGATCGTGCCGCCAGCGGCTTATGTCTTCAGCCAGCCGATCAGACATTTCGGCATTCCCCAGATCGTCTTTTACCTGTTTGCCGTGTGGCTGCTGATGATCGTGGGCACCGGGTTGCTGACGCACGCCATGCCCCGGGAAGAGAGCGACGCCGATCGCAATGAGGCTGAACGCTAATGCTGTCGGCCGATTTCGTCATCGCCACCGCTGTTGGCTATGTGGGCCTGCTTTTCGTGCTGGCCTATTTTGGCGACCGCCGTGCCCGCTCCAACAAGAAATCGTTCCTGCACTCCCCGGCGGTCTATACGCTGTCGATCTCGGTCTATTGCACCAGCTGGACCTTTTATGGCGCGGTGGGCAATGCGGCGCGCAGCGGGCTCGAATTTCTCACCATCTATATGGGGCCAACCATCGTCTTTGTGGGCTGGTGGTTCCTGCTGCGGCGGCTGGTGCGTATCAGCCATCGCCAGCGCATCACCTCGGTGGCTGACCTTCTGTCGTCACGCTTCGGCAAGTCCAACCGGCTCGCCGTTCTGGTCACCTGCATCGCGGTTATCGGGATTGCACCCTATATCGCCCTGCAGTTGAAGGCCGTCACCTCGTCCATTCAGGCCGTGGCTGGATCGTCGGAGTTCGGGCAGGGCAGCCTCAAGGGCATCGACGATGTGGGCCTCGCTTTTGGTGTGGCGGCAGGCATGGCGCTCTTCACCATTCTCTTTGGTACGCGCCATGTGGACGCCAAGGAACAGCACCATGGCGTGGTCGCGGCCATTGCCTTTGAAGCCGTGGTCAAGCTGGCCGCCCTGGTCGCTGTGGGCATCTTCGTTGTCTATGTCGGCGGCGGCTTCGAGCAGATTTTCAGCCAGGCCGACCGGGTGGGGGTGACCCTGCTCCCTGAAGAAACATTTGACGCCCGCTGGCTGACGACACTGGCGCTGTCGGTGGCGGCAATTGTCTGCCTGCCGCGCCAGTTCCAGGTGACGGTGGTCGAGAACTCCGACGAAAACCACCTCCGCGTCGCGAGCTGGGCCTTTCCGGCCTATATGCTGATCATGAGCCTCTTCATCCTGCCCATTGCGGTGTTCGGGCTCTCGACCATGCCGGCAGGGGCCAATCCGGACATGTTCGCGCTGACCCTGCCGATGGCTTTTGGTCAGGATGCGCTGGCGCTGTTTGCCTTTATCGGCGGCTTTTCATCGGCGACATCGATGATCATCCTGGAATCCATCGCGCTCTCGATCATGGTGTCGAACCATATCGTCATGCCGCTTATCCTGCGGGTCAGCCCGGTCGGGAGCGGGGATGGGCAGGGCGTGACGCGGATGATCCTGATCGCGCGACGCTTCTCCATCGTGCTGATCCTGTCGCTTGGCTTTTTCTACTTCTTCTTCACCCGCGACTCCAACGCTCTGGCCCCGATCGGCCTCATCTCCTTCACCGCCATTGCGCAGTTTTTCCCGGCAGTCATCGCTGCCATTTTTTGGCGCGAAGCTTCGCTCAAGGCTGCGACGGCGGCGATTGCCGTGGGCTTTGTGTTCTGGATGTGGTGCAGCTTCCTGCCCAGTTTTGAATCCGTGTCTCCACAGGTGGCGACCCTGTTGCAGCAGGGGCCTTGGGGCATTTCCTGGCTGCGGCCCGAGGCGATGTTCGGGCTCGATGGTCTTGATCCACTGGCACATGCCGCCTTCTGGAGCCTCTCGATCAATGTGCTGGTGCTTTGCGTCGGTTCGCTGGTGTCGAGCCAGTCGGCGCTGGAGCGCATCCAGGCCAGCATATTCGTCGATGTGTTCCGTCGCGGCTCGCACACGCCCGGAAATTTCGTGCGGGGTTCAGCGACCGCCAATGATCTCTACTTCGTGGCCGAACGTGTGCTGGGCGAGAGGCGAGCGGCGGCGCTGTTCGAAGATGAAGCGCGCGAGACCGGCGTTGAGCCTTCGCTGCTGGAGCCTACGCCCGAATTCATCGGGCGGCTGGAGCGCGAACTGGCCGGCTCCATCGGCGCTGCATCGGCGCATGTGATGCTGTCCAAAGTGGTGGCGGGCGGCGACGTGTCATTGGAAGAAATGATGCAGATGGCCGACGAAACCCAGCAGGTCATCGAATATTCCCAGCAACTGGAGAAGACCTCGGAGGAGCTGCGGCTGACGGCCCAGAAGCTCGAAGAGGCCAATACGCAATTGCGCGAACTCGATAGCCAGAAGGACGAGTTTCTCAGCCAGGTGAGCCACGAAGTGCGCACGCCGATGACCTCCATCCGCTCATTTTCGGAGATCCTGCTTGAGCCCGGCGAACTCGATGAACGCCAGCGCCAACGCTTCATGTCGACGATCCATCAGGAAAGCCTGCGGCTGACCAAGCTGCTGGACGAAATTCTTGATCTCAGCGCCCTGGAGCGGGGTGAACGTAGCTGGCAGAACCTGCCGCTCGACGCTGAAGACGCACTCGACCGGGCACTGACCATCTGCGATGCCCTGCTGCGCAAAAAGGGAATGCGCCTCGAAATGGGCGACCGGGCGCAGGTGACCATGGTGGAGGGCGACGCGGACCGTCTTTGTCAGGTGTTCATCAACCTGATTTCAAACGCGGTGAAATACAACGACACAGCGGACCCTGTCGTGCGGGTTACTTCGGTGGTGCGCTCGGGCAATTATGTGGTGGAGATCGCCGACAATGGCCCCGGCATTTCCAAGCGCGACGGCAAGCTGATCTTTGAAAAATTCTGGCGCGGCGTCGGCGGGTCGGGAGACCAGGGCGGCGCAGGGCTGGGGCTGGCGATCAGCCGACAGATCGTCAAGCGGATGAATGGCTCGCTCGAACTGGTGCCCGGCCCGCTGCGCGGCGCCTGCTTCAGGATGCGGCTGCCGGTGATCCGCAACAAAAGCTAAAAGTCGCCCTCGTCAGGGATATTGAGCAGGTGGCCGCAGGCCTTGCAGTGAACAGCATCAGGCTCGTGCTTCTGCAAGCCGCATTGCGGGCATGGGAAGGTCACCTTGTTGGGGCGGAAGATCAACTGGGCCAATCGCACGAAGAGCGAGATGCCGATGATCATCACCACGACCGAAACCAGTTTGCCGAAGGTGCCGGGCAGAACGATGTCGCCAAAGCCGGTGGTGGTCATGGTCGCGACGGTGAAATAGAGCGCATCAACATAGCCTGCTATGCCGGAGTCGCGGTTGGCGAAGGCGGTATAGACAAAGCCGGTGACGACGAAGAGGAAGACCAGCAGGTTGATAACGGCCTGCGCGGCTTCCTGATATTCGCCCAGCCCGTGCTTTTTGAGCGGCCGCCAGAGGAAGCGCGAGCGCGACAGCGTCCAGAGCCGGAGAATGCGCAAAAAGCCCAGATTGAACAGCCATGTCGGCGCGAGCAAGGTCGCCAGAATGAAGATGTCGATGATGACCGCGGGTTGCTTCAGCCAGCGCTTCACATCGGTGGAAGCCAGTGCGCGGGCTGTGAGGTCGACCGTAAGCAGCGCGGCAATCGAGTAGTCGATCCAAAGGAAACTTTCGCTGTCGCGCAGCAGGGGCGAGGCGATGAAGAAGCCGATAATGGCCAGATCAACCACCAGCACGGTGGCCTGGAAGCGCAAGGCCTTTGGTGACTGCCCGTGATAGAGAATGCGCAGAGCGGATCGCAGGCGCTGGAACCGGCTTCCGTCTTCTTTCTCATGGTCTTTATCGGCAATCGGCGATGGTTTAGTTCTAGCGCCCATGTGTAATCCAGACTGCGAGTCGGCCTTTGCGGACGACCAGATGGGACAATTCCACCGATACATTCAAGCGCGCGACATTTGAGGAAGTTCCCATGACGCTCTCGATCTACGATATCACCGTGCCGGTCTTCACCCGCATGTTGAACAATCTGCTCTCCTGGATGGACAAGGCTGAAGCAGAGGCTGCCGCCCGCAAATTTTCCACCGATGTCCTGTCGGAAGCGCGTCTGGCGCCGGACATGATCCCATTTCGCGGGCAGATCATGATCGCTACCGACCATGTCAAAGGCTGCGTCAGCCGGCTGGCAGGCGCGCCGGTCCCATCCTGGCCGGACGAGGAAAAGACCTTTGACGAATTGCGCGCCCGCATCCGCAAGGCGCTGGATCTGCTGGCCACGGTGACGCCGGAATCCCTTGCTGGCGGAGAAGAACGAACGGTGACGCTCAAGCTTGGCGGGGAGGATATGAGCTTCTCCGGCCTAGACTATGTCAATCAGCGGGCACTGCCGAACTTCTTCTTCCACGTGACGACCGCCTACGCGATCCTTCGGCACAACGGCATTTCTGTGGGCAAGCGCGACTATATCGGCTGATTTCGGCGGTTTTCCGGAATAGCAGATGCCGCCCGGCGGGCCCAAGATGAACCGCAGACCATGCATGGCGAAAACCATGCATGGTTGCTCGTCCGGCTGCGGCGCGCTATGTGCAGCGCCAATTCTGCGTGCCGGTCATTGCCGGCGAAAGGACACACATGAAGCTCGCCTTCGTCATTCCGGCTTACAATGAAGAAGCGCTGATCGGCAAATGCCTTGAATCGGTGCTGGCGGAAATCAAGCGCTCCGGCGCCGATGCCGATGTCATCGTGGTCAACAATGCCTCGAAGGACCGCACGGGCGAGATTGCCCGCAGCTTTGAGGGCGTGCGTGTCGTCGACGAGCCGAAAAAGGGCCTGGTGAATGCGCGCGACGCCGGCTTTGCCGCCAGCGAAGGCTATGAGCTGATCGCCAATATCGACAGCGACACCATCGTGCCGGCGGGCTGGCTCGACAAGGTCTATAGCGAGTTCAACAAGGATACGAACCTGGTCTGCCTCAGCGGGCCCTATGTCTATTACGACATGGCCTGGTACAATCGCTGGATGATCGGCGCCTTCTATGGGCTGACCTATCTCATCTACTTGCTGAACCGTTTCGTGCTGCGCGTCGGCTCGGTCGTGCAGGGGGGTAATTTCGTGTTCCGCCGCGCCGCCTGGGAATCGGTGGGCGGCTATGATCGCTCGATTGAGTTCTTTGGCGAAGACACGGACGTGGCTGTGCGCCTCTCCAAGGTCGGCGGTGTCAAATGGACCTTTGGGCTCAAGATGCTGACCTCGGGCCGCCGGCTCGAAAGCGAAGGCGTGTTCCGCACGGCGGGCACCTATACGCTCAATTTCTTCTGGGTGACCTTCCGCGGCAAGCCGATGACCAAGGATTATACCGACATTCGCCCCAGCTAAGGTCGGCTCTTTTACTTCCCCGCTGATGCGCTAGACTGACATGGGCCGCGCGGTGCGGCCGGAGACGGTTGGCCGATGAGCATCTCGTCCCAGCTTCCGCCCCTGCCACTGGCGCAAGCCAGCGCCTCGTTGCGCGCCCTGGCGCAGAATGCCGGGCAGAATGTTGAGGCAAAGGTTATTGCCCAGCAGCCCAATGGCACGACGCAGGTGCAGATCGGGCGGCAGGTGATCAGCCTCAACCTGCCTGCGCCGCAGGTGCCCGGCACGGTGCTCAATCTCAGCGTGCAGCAGGCCGAAGGACAGTTGCGCCTGTCCATCGTCTCGACCATGCCGCCGCCGCAAAACGCGACCATTGCGCCGCCGGGCGCCGCCAATCCGCTGGCGCCGCCCCAAGCTCCCGCAACGTCGGTTCAGATTTCATCGCTTGCCGCACCGGCTCCGGCCCCGACCGGGCCCAATACCGCGCCGGTTGCGGCGCACGGATATGGGGCAGGGGCGACGCCGCCACCCGCTGCCCTGCAGCCGAATGCGGCGCAACAGGCAGTGCCTGCGTCCATTCCAGCCACCGCCAATGCAGCGCCGGCGGGGCAGGTGGCGCAGCCTGCACAACCCGTGCCTGTCGCAACGCAAGGTCAGGCGCCGCCAACCCCGGCTGCCGCAGCAATGGCCGGCGCTGTTGCACCGGTTGCGTCAGGGATGGTTGCAGGGCCCGCCACGCCCCTCGTCCCTTATGCGGCGGCGGCGCCCGCCGTGCCTGCTGTTGCGCCTCTGGCCCAGAGTGCGGCAAGTTCGGCCATGCCGCCGGTACAACAGGCGACCGTCAGCACGCATGTCGGCCAGCACGCGCCGGCCGCCAATTTCCCCGGCGCTGGTGGCACATTGCCGCCCACGGCTCCGGCGACGCCGATGGCGAGCACACCCCAGGCTGCTCTGGCGCAGATGGTGCAGCAATCCATGCCGAGCCAGAACAGCATTGTCGCGCTGACCTCGACGCTGACGGCAATCGCGGGAAAGGTGGCATTGCCCGAGGCCGTGGCCAAGGCGGCGCAACAGGTCATGGGGCACCGGCTGGATGGCGGACGGATCGATGGCGCGGCGCTGCAGAAGGCAATCCAGGGATCGGGCATTTTCCAGGAGGCTTCGCTGGCGGCGGGGCGACCGAATGCGGCAGGCGGCGATCTCAAGACGGCGCTGCTCGGCTTGCAGCAGCGGCTCGGTCAGTGGCTTGGGGCACAGGGTCCTGTAGAGCAGGTGGCAAAAGTCCCGCCACCCCTGCGCGGGATAACGCCGCGCGCCAGAGCCGGCGAAGGACCGCCCCCAGACCTGCCGTCCGATCCGGTGGAGGTGGGCAAGCTGTTGCAGGAGCAGACGCACGCGGCGCTGTCGCGATTGCGGCTGCATCAGAACGCGTCGCTGCCTGACACGGCCACGGCGCGGCAGGAGGCGCAATGGAGCCTCGACTTGCCCATATCGACCGGCAGCACGCAGGCGCTGCTGCATTTGCAGATCCATCATGATGGACAGGGCGACAATACGCGGCCTGAAGACCGGGGCTGGCAGGTGCGATTTGCCATCAATCTCAATGAGCTGGGCGAGGTTGGCGCGCAGATTTCCATGCGTGGCAAAATTACCGGTGTGATGCTTTGGGCCGAACAAAAGGATACGGCGGATGCACTGGCGGCCAGCGTTGCCGAACTGCGCGGTGAACTCGAGGCCGTCGGACTTGCGCCCGGGACGGTGATGGTGCGCACGGGCGCACCCGCGCCAATGCCCGCACCCAGTCCCTCGCATTTTGTGGATGAAGTGCGATGAATGACAAGCCCAAGGAACGCGCCCTTGCCGTGGCGCTGCAATATGAAAAGGGCTCCCGCGAGGCGCCGCGCGTTGTCGCCAAGGGACGAGGTCTGGTCGCCGAGAAGATCGTGGCGCTAGCCGAGGAAAATGGCGTGGTGATCGAAACCAATCCCGTGCTCGCCGAAGCGCTGAGCGGGGTGGAACTCGACGATACGATCCCCATCGAGCTCTACGACGCTGTGGCGGTGGTCATCGGCTTCGTGTTGCGCAAGACGCGGTAAGTCTTGCGCATACCTCCGGGCCTTCCCATTTGATGATCATATCAGGGAGGCGAACATGCTGAGACAGGAAGACCGGGACGCAATCGAGGATCTGTTCGAACGTCTGCGCAATGTGGAGCGCAATAGCGGTCCGCGCGATGTGGACGCCGAGCAGCTGATCCGCAGGCATCTGGAGCGCCATCCGGCCGTCGCCTATTACATGGCCCAGACCATCATCGTGCAGGAGGCGGCACTGCGCGAACAGCAGCAGAAGCTTGCCGAACTGGAAGAAGCAGCAAAGGGACGGTCGGGCGGTTTCCTCGACTCCATCTTCGGCGATGATCGCCCGCAACAGTCCAGGCGCACACGCGGGCCTTGGGAGCAGGGCGACGCTGGTGTGCGAAACAGGGGCGGTGATGGTGGCGGTTTTCTTGCCGGTGCGGCCCAGACCGCGCTGGGTGTCACGGGCGGCCTGCTGCTCGGCTCGGCCATTGCCGGCATGTTCGGCGGCGGCGAAGCTCATGCGGCAGAGCCCGCGCAGGCCGATGATCCGGTGTATCAGGACATCGATGCCGATGGCGACGACTGGGGTGGCTTCGATATCGGTGGCGAATTCTAGATTTTAGCGCGTGCGCTTTTCGTAGAATTCATTGCCGCCCGCTTCGAGCACATAGAACATGTTGTTGTAGGGGAAGCGCAGGCCCGCCGTATGAAAATGTTGGGCGCGCTGAACGCCGGGATGGCGATTGCCGCGCAGAACTTCTTCGGACATCTGTGCCGCCAGCACAGCGCCGCTATCGGTCATCGGCTTGGTCAGGACGCCCGGCGCGAACTGATTTTTCTGGCCGACCACACCGCAGATGGTTTTGGGATAGCGCGGATCGTCGCGACGGTTCATCACCACGGTCCCCACGGCCAACATACCCTCGGCGCTTGAGCGGTTGGATTCAAAATACATCGCCCGCATCATGCATTCCTTCTCGCTCATATTGCGCATGGCGAATTGCGTGCCGAACAGGCTGCAACCGCCAAGACCGGCGGCGACAATACCAAGGGCAAGAAAACGCAGAAGAACTGGCGTCAGGCGGGACATAAAAAGCTCCAGGGGCAGCGTTTGGATCGCTGCCCCCGAAAATGCGCTTTCAGGCTTAAGGAAGGCCTGACTGGGACGGTTAGTAAAAGCTTAAGTGCGACGGCTGAGCAGGCTGGTCAGGAGCACCAGTGTGCCGACGACGGCAATGGTCGGCAGCGGATCGCGCTTGATGGCAATGGCGCCACGACGGGCCTGACGCGAAGCCTCCTCCGCAAGCTGGGCGGCGTGGTGGGCGGCCTCACGACCCAATTCCATCGCGCTCTCGCTCCACTCGCTGACATTGTCGCTGGCCTGATGCGACGCCTTGTTGCCCAGACGGCGAACATCGCGACGCAGGTGATGCAATTGGTCGGCGAGTGCCTCAAGGGCAGTTGGCTGACGGCGGCCCAGAATGGGGAATAGGTCTTCGAGGGACATGGCAACGCTCCGTGTTAGGCCGTTCAACGGATTTGTATGGTTTTGGGTTCCGCACAGCGCTGGATGCTCTTGATTGATGCCCGCACTCGGCTATCTAAAGGACGTGAGGTGCCCATGAGCAAAAGTTCTGATCGGCTGAATCGCTTGTTCGACAAGCTGGAACGCAAAATTCCTCAGACGGCAGCTCGCTTCCTTGCCTGGGTGAGACGCCCGTCAGCTCGCCTTGTTCGCATTCCCCTCGGTATTCTGCTGGTTCTGGGCGGCATTTTCAGCTTCCTGCCAGTTCTGGGCATCTGGATGCTGCCGCTGGGCCTGTTGCTGTTGGCGCTCGATTTGATCTTTCTTCAGGGGCCGGTCAACAATGTCGTATTGCGCGGCAGCCGCAGCTGGTCCCGGTGGCAGCGCTCACGGCGCGACAAGCGCAACAATAAGCAGCGCTAATCGATCGAATGGGCCGCTTCGACGAGATCAACTGCGGCAGCCAGTTTCTCGTCGATGATGTGCAGATATTGCGTCCAGTCATCCACATGCTTCAGTTCCGCCCTGCCATCGGAAATCCCCCGCAGGGCCAGCAAGGGCACTCCAAAACTCTGACAGGCGCGCAGCACGGCATAGGTTTCCATGTCCACCATGTCTTCGGCAATGCCTGCATAGGCAGCGCCGGACACGATATTCGCGCCGGTTGAGAGTGTGGCCGGCGCAAGGCCCGGCACGAGTGGCGCCAAGGGCAGGGTGGGTGGCAGGTCGAGAAATGGCGTTTGACCGCGAGGAAAGCCGAGCGGAGACGCATCCATATCCCGGTAGGACACCGAGATGGCCTGATAGACCGCGCATTGTTCGAGCCGGTTCGACCCGGCCGAGCCAAGTGACACGACGAGGCGCGGAAGATTTGCTGCACGGGCGGACAATTCACGCATGGTGGCGATGGCAGCCTCGACGGGTCCGACGCCTGTGATCACCGGCGTGATGCGTGACTGGAGATGGGGTCCGTATTCGGCCTCGGCAGCCATGAGATAAAGAATGCTCATGGGTCAAACGCTAGCATGAACGGATTTTTGCAGCGATGTCGAAATCCGCGATCGCGAATCGTCGTTCGGCCATGCAGGAGGACGTGCCATGGGCGAAATTGGAATTGAAGTCGTGACGCTGTTTGTCGCCGACATTGTCGAAACGCGAGCGTTTTACGAACGTGTCTTTGACGTGCCGGTTGTCTATGTCGACGCTGTTTCGGCGGTTTTTGGCTTTTCGGGGGCGATGATCAACCTGCTTGCCGATAGCGAGGCGCCACCACTGATGGCGCCGCTTCCGGTCGGTAAAGGGGGTGTGCGCAGCCTGCTGACCATCAAGGTGGATGACGTCGACGCCGAATGCGCGCGACTAAGAGGCTTGGGTGTGACGCTGATAAATGGTCCACATGATCGGCCCTGGGGCAGACGCACAGCTGCCTTCGCCGACCCCGCCGGCCATGTCTGGGAAGTGGCGCAAAGCATCAGCTGACAGGAAATGTCAGCCACTCAACTTATTGATTGTTTCGATTGCCGTGGCCAATTAGCTTCGCGCGCCGAACAGAGGATCCCGAATATGAGCCCGTTCTACCAAATTCTTGGCAATAATCTTGTGGCCAATGTCACCAATTTTACGGTCTGGTTCGCCGTTACATTCTGGGTATTTCTTGAAACGCAGTCGGTGTTTGCCACCGGCATGATTGCCGGCATCTATCTCGTTTTCACGGCAGGATTTGGTTTCTGGTTCGGGTCCATCGTCGACCACAATTCCAAAAAGAACGCGATGATGGCTTCGAGTGCCGTTTCGCTGCTGCTCTATGCCGTCGGCATGGCGCTGCTGCTGCTCGAACCCGAGGGCGGCTTTACCAATCCCTATGGTCCCTATCTCTGGGTTTTTATTCTCGTAGTTATGCTCGGCGTGATTGCAGGCAATATCCGCTCGATTGCGCTGCCAACCTTGGTGACCATCCTCATCCCCGAGGATAGCCGCGATAAGGCAAATGGTCTCGTTGGTATGGTGACGGGCATCGGCTTTCTGACCACGTCGGTGATTTCCGGCTTTCTGGTCGCCTATGGCGGAATGCTCGGCGTTCTGATCATGGCGCTTTCGCTCTCGCTGATGGCGCTGGTGCACCTAGCCGTTTTGCGGGTCGATGAGAAGCGTGTTGAGCCGACGCCCGAAACGGAAGCCGAGCCCAAGCGGGTCGACATTCGCGGCACAATCGCGGTGGTTGCCGCCGTGCCGGGCCTTTTCGCGCTGATCTTCTTTGCGACCTTCAACAATTTCCTGGGCGGCGTGTTCATGGCGCTGCTCGACGCCTATGGGCTGTCGCTGGTGCCGGTGGAGGTCTGGGGCCTGACCTTCGGTGTGCTGTCCACCGCCTTCATCATCTCCGGCATTGTCATTTCCAAGACGGGGCTGGGCCGGAACCCGCTCAAGACCCTGATGACGGTCAATATCATCACCTGGTCGGTCTGCTGCGTGTTCACGCTGCAATCCTCATACTGGCTGCTGGCCGCGGGCTGCTTTGTCTGGATGCTGCTGGGGCCATTTGCCGAGGCGTCAGAGCATACGCTGCTGCAAAAGGTGGTGCCGTTGGAGCGTCAGGGCCGTGTCTTCGGCTTTGCTCAGTCGCTCGAGCAATCGGCTTCACCGCTGACCGCTTTCCTGATCGGGCCGTTGACGCAGTTCGTCTTCATTCCATTCATGACGGACGGCGCCGGCGCCGACACAATCGGCGGCTGGTTCGGCACCGGGCCGGAGCGCGGCATGGCGCTGGTCTTCACCATCTCGGGCATGATCGGGCTGATCGTCACTATATTTGCGTTCAATTCCGGCTATTACCGGCAATTGTCGGCGGCCTATGCCAAGGCGCCCGATGATGAAAATGGCGGGGCGGCAGAAGAGGCCAGCCCAGCCTGATTGTCCGGCGTCAGGCCGGCACAGCACCCTGGGGCGCATCGTCTTCCTTCTTCGGCGGGAAGGCGAGCGCCAGGGCCGCTGCTGCGAGGCCAATGCCCGCCGACGCCACATAGAGCCAGTGATAGTCACCAAAAGTGTCGAACAGCCAGCCACCGCCCACCGGGCCAAAGGCCATGCCAATTGACGAGGTCATGGTAATGCCACCCAGCACCGTGCCCATGACCTTTGGACCGAAATAGTCCCGCGCCAGAACCGAATAGAGCGGCATGACGCCGCCATAGACCATGCCCAGCACCACGGCCAGCATGTAGAACTGCGGCAGCTCGCTGACATAGATATAGCCGTAAATGCCAGCTGCCTGCAGCATAAGGCCAACGACAATCACACGCTTGACGCCAATGCGGTCGGCAAGAAGGGCGAAGAACAGGCGGCCAAACAATCCCGCAACGCCCTCAACACTGTAGATGCTGGCTGCTGCCAGCGCGGAGGCGCCGCAGAGCATGGCATAGCTCACTGTGTGGAAAATGGGCCCCGAATGGGCGGCGCAGCAGAGGAAGAAGACCCCGGCCAGCACGAAGAATTGCGGCGTGCGGAACACCGCCGCCATATTGGACGGACGCGGCTCGGCCGGAGCCACATCGCTGGCCGGATTGGGCGCTGCAGCGACGGCCTCCGGGGCGCGACGAATAAGGAAGGCAGCCGGCACGATCAGCACTGCGGCGGTGATGGCGGTGAACATCATGGCGTCGCGCCAGCCATAGGTGGCGATGAGGATGGTGGCGAGGGGCGTGATGACCATGGGTGCAATGCCGCCACCAAGCGACACCAGCGATACGGCAAGGCTGCGGTTCTTGTCGAACCAGCCCAGGGTCGTGGCGATGAGCGGCGCGAAGAAGGCGCCACCAGACGCGCCGACCAGCCCGCCATAGGCGATCTGGAAAACGAGGAGATCGGTGGCACGGCTGGAGATGAAGAGGCCGAGGCCCAGCATGATCGCCGCGATGAGCACCACGGGGCGGGCGCCGATGCGGTCGGTCAGCGTGCCCCAGAAAAATCCGGCAACGCCCATGACTACGAAGCCGACCGTCATGGCCATGGAAATGCCGCCGCGTGACCATCCAGTCTGGTCGGCTATGGGTTGCAGATAGACGGGCAGGGCGAACATTGCCCCCATCGCCAGACAGGTGATGACCGCACCGGCGGCGACGATGACCCAGCCGTAATGTCGTTCCATTTCAGTCCCTCCAAAGGATGTCGCCGTCACGACGGATGAGATGCCTCCACTTCGACAGCGGCAAGCAGAATTTGTGTTGGCTCGTAGGCTGATCGTGAAAGCTTGACGGGCAAACACTTGCGGCTCTGACCGCCCGCCCACATATTCCACCCATGACAGACAAGAATCCGGCCCGACGCAGCAGCGCTATCCGACCCGAGGGCAAGCCCCGGGACGACATTGCCGCCTTTGTGGCCAAGGTCGGCACGCTGGCGCGCCCCAATGCCGCCGCGGACGGGCGCCTGCTGTTCGCGCTCGACGCCACCATGAGCCGCCAGCCGACCTGGGACATGGCGATTTCCCTGCAGGCCGGGATGTTCGAAGCCATCCCGAAAGACGCGGCGCTGCAGGTGCAGCTGCTCTATTTTCGCGGCATGGGCGAATGCCGGGCCTCGAAATGGGTGGCCGACGCCAAGGCCCTGTCCCGGCTAATGACCGGGATTGCCTGCCAGGGCGGCAATACCCAGATCGGCAAGGTCTTTGCCCATGCCCGCGCCGAACACGGCAAGCGCAAGATCAATGCCGTGGTCTTTGTCGGCGACGCCATCGAGGAAAATGTCGATGACCTGGCCGACAAGGCCGGGCAATTGCGCCTGCTCGGTTGCCCGCTCTTCCTGTTCCAGGAAGGGCACGACCCCCGGGTCGAAGCGGCCTTCCGCGAATTTGCCCGCCTGACCAAGGGCGCCTATGCCCGCTTTGACAGCTCGGCGCCGCAGCAATTGGCGGACCTGCTCAAGGCCGTGGCCGCCTATGCCAGTGGCGGC
The DNA here is from genome assembly GCA_023433775.1 of Pseudomonadota bacterium. Lineage (GTDB taxonomy): Bacteria > Pseudomonadota > Alphaproteobacteria > Rhizobiales > Devosiaceae > Devosia. Next base: position 38,205 of record JAEYTY010000115.1, read on the forward strand.
AGGGCACACCTGAAACTGCAGGCGAGCGGGCAGGCCCGGTCGCTGCTGACGCAAATCGAGGGCCGATGACCTGGATACTTTTGGGCGGCTTTGGCCTGCTGGCTGCGCTCTGGATCGTGCAATTTGTGCGCGGCATGGACCGCCGCGCGCAAATGCGCAGCCTGCGCTGGATCGCTGGTGGAGCGGCAGTGCTTGGTGCAGTTCTCGCGGCGCTGTTCCGGCGCTTTGAAATCACCATGATCCTCGGGGTCACCGCCTTTTCGATTTTTCGGAACGGGCGGATCGGGGCGTTTTCTTTTGACAGTTTTGGCAGTCAGGACTCGGCCAATATCTCGAAAATCCGCAGCCGGTATCTGGCCATGGAGCTGGACCATGATACGGGCGCGCTGGATGGCAGGGTGCTGGATGGGCAATTTGCCGGTGCGGACTTGCTGGACCTCGACGAGAACCAGACCCGCGACCTGATCGACGAGATCAGCGGCGATGCCGATAGCGTCAATCTGCTCGAAAGCTGGCTCGATACCAATAGGGCCGGGTGGCGCGAATATTTTGCCGAGCATGATGCTGGCGGCGGGCAGGGCGGCGGCGCCAGCATGGGTGGCGGGCGCGATCCGGTGGCGGAGGCCTATGCCGTGCTGGGCCTGCAGCCGGGGGCCAGCGACGAGGACATCCGCAAGGCCCATCGCGACCTGATGAAGGGCGTCCATCCCGACCGGGGCGGATCGGAATTTCTGGCCGCGCGGATCAATGAGGCGCGCGACCTCCTGCTGGGGCGATGAGCGCATGAGTGTCGCTTTCACCAAGGAAGACAGCGCCGAGACGGCCGCCGAAACCATGCTGCCCGACCGCCCGGTGCCCGAGGGGCCGAACCTGGTGACGGCGGCGGGTCTTGCCGCGCTAGAGCAACAATTGGCGGCGGCGCGGGCCGAATATGATGCGGCCATGACCATCGAGGACGTCAATGAGCGGCGGCGGCAGGCGGCCAATCCGTTCCGCGACCTGCGATATTTCACCGAGCGGCTGCGCAGCGCGCAGGTGATGCCGCTGCCTGAGGGCAATGACATCGTCGCCTTTGGCAGCCGCGTGACCTTTGAACGCGAGGACGGGCGGGTGCAGACATTTCGCATTGTCGGCGAGGACGAGGCCGACCCCAAAGCAGGCACGCTGTCCTTTGCCTCGCCCATGGCGCGGGCGCTGCTGGGCAAGGGGATTGGCGAGGTGGTGAGCGTGGCCGGGGCGGACGTGGAAATCACGGCGATTGGCTGAGGCCGGTTCGCGTCTTCGATGAGATAAGTCTTTCGACCCAAAGCTGATCCCTTCCATGCAGCGATGCTGGTGGTTTCCAGGGAGCGCGCAAGGTTTTACGCCGCCCGGCCCGGAAGCGTCGCGGTTTTGAGGTAGTGATGGTGCCCCGAGACGGATTCCGCCTCTGGATATTTTTTAGTGAGACGAAACTCGCCTCGGGGCGCCGGGAATGCTTGCAGGGGGGTTACTAGGGGGGTGTTGCCACCACGAACCCATCCCCGGACACAGCCCCCGTAACGATTCAGGGGCCTCCCGACTGTCACCGGGCAGTTGATCGTTACAACTCCACCTCTGCCCGGTTGATGGGGAGAATATGCCTGAATTTTTTGGCCCGGGGATAAGTGGGGTGCATTGAGTGAAACTGTGCAGTGTCACCCCCTCCGAGCTGCGCTAAGTCCTTCGGCCAAGCTCCGCTTGCCTCCCCCATCACAGGGGGAGGTGGGCGCCGGAGGTTGTGGCTGGATCGCGTTCAACGAGTGGAGCGACACCTCCCCCTAGATGGGGGAGGCAAGCGCCGCTAGGCCCTAAGGGCCGTAGCAAAGCTAGGAGGGGGTGGACCTTGATCGCGCAAAGAGCCGTCGCCGATCATCTTTGCGTCAGCCGCGTGCGCGGCAAGACATTGTTAAAAATTCTCGCGTCGGGTGGGGGCTGACCTGTTCCGGATTTTTTCTTCATGCGCCTTGCCCTCGCCGCCGCCCTTTGCCTTGCCCTTGTTACGCCCGCTGCCGCCGAGCAATGGCAGCATGAGGACGGGTCGACGCCCACGGCCTGGTTTGATAATGGCGCGGCGCAATTCCAGTTCGCCTGCCGGGGCGGGTCGCTGGCCATGGGGTTTTGGGTGAGAAAGCCGGCGGCGTCGGTGGCCGGAGCGGATGCGTTTAGCATTGCCATCACGCCCGACCCGGCGCCGGGCAGCGTTCTGTCTCAGTCAGCGGATACGAGCTTTGCCCAGGACATGCCGCTGATCCATCTCGACGGCAGCGCGGTCATCGTCCGTGGCCCGGTGGCGCGGCAATGGGCGCGGATTGCGCAGAATGCGCGCGAAAATATCCGCGTGGCCTTTGTGCGGACGACGGGGAGCGGCGTCGAGGAGATCGACGCCAATCTGTTCGGCGCAAAGGGGTCGAAGACGATGAT
>JAEYTY010000028.1 GCA_023433775.1 Pseudomonadota bacterium
ACTTAATTGAGGTACGTATGTCACTTGAGGTCCAGTCCGCGACCTTTGCTGCCAAGCGTGCCAGCCGTGCCGGTGTGGCCGCGATTGAGAGCGCATTGCAGGGAATGCGCGACGCTGCCGAAGCCACGGATGCCGAGGCAGAGGCCCGGTTCCATAGCTTCGATGTCGGCTTCCACGAAGCGGTGGCGCTGGCCAGCGGCAACCGTCTGCTCGGGTTCATGTTCGAGGCCATGGCAGGCCCGCTGCGCGAGGCGCTGTTCATCAGCAGGCGTGGCCACCAGAGCCGGGGCCACACGCTGAGCTGCACCATCGATGCACACCAGCGCATTCTCGACTGCATCCGCTCCGGCAATGGCCGCACCGCGGGCGAAGCCATGCGGCTTCACCTCAAGGATACCGAACGCGACATCCAGATGGCGCTGCGCCATGTTGGCCCTGCCCTGAGGGGCGCCGCGGCGAACTGACGGCATGGATGTGCCGCCACATACAGTTCTGCACATCACACTATCACCAATCGCCTAGCCGCAGCGGACAAAGCCCGATAGGCTCTTTACCGGGAAGTCAAAAATCTGTGGCTTGAAACGAGCGATGCTGACGCATGTCAATCAAAGCTGCTGTCTATCATCTGACACATTACAAGTATGACCGACCGGTGTTTTTGCAGCCGCAGATCATCCGGTTGCAGCCAGCGCCACACTCCAAAACCAAGGTGCTCAGCCACTCGCTTCGGGTCAGCCCGTCGCTGCATTTCGTCAATGTACAGCAGGACCCCTACGGGAATTTTCTGACGCGCTTCGTCTTTCCCGAGCCGGTGACAGAGCTCAAGATCGAGGTCGATCTCGTCGCCGATATGACGGTCTATAATCCGTTCGATTTCTTCGTCGAAGAAAGCGCGGAAACCTGGCCCTTCCAATATCCCGAAGACCTGCGCGACGATCTTGCGATCTATATGAAACCTGAGCCCGCCGGGCCGCTGCTGAGTCAGTTTCTCGCCAGCATCGACAGGACGCCGCAGAACACGGTGACCTTTGTAACGGGCCTGAATACACGCCTGCAGCAGATGACCAGCTACATCGTCCGCATGGAGACCGGCGTTTGGTCGCCGGAGGAGACGCTGGGCAATGGCAAAGGGTCGTGCCGCGACTCGAGCTGGCTGCTGGTCAATACCCTGCGCCATCTCGGCTTTGCCGCCCGCTTTGTCTCGGGCTATCTCATTCAGCTCAAACCCGATCTGGTCTCGCTCGATGGCCCGGCCGGGACCGACCACGATTTCACCGACCTGCACGCCTGGTGCGAGGTTTACCTGCCCGGCGCCGGCTGGATTGGCCTCGACCCCACATCGGGCCTTCTTACAGGCGAAAGCCATGTGCCGCTGGCGGCAACGCCACATTATCGCAATGCCGCGCCCATCTCCGGCTTCGCCTCCTATGCCGAGGTCGATTTTGCCTTTGATATGAAGGTGACACGCGTGGCCGAGCACCCGCGCATCACCAAGCCATTTTCCGACGAGAGCTGGCAACGCCTTGATGCCTTGGGCCACAAGGTCGACGCAGGCCTGGCAGCAAACGATGTTCGTCTGACCATGGGGGGCGAGCCGACTTTTGTTTCCATCGACGACTTTGAAGCCGATGAATGGAACGCCGGAGCGGTCGGACCGACAAAGCGGAAGCTTGCCGACACACTGGTCCGCAGGTTGCGGGATCGCTTCGCGCCGAATGGAATGCTGCATCACGGACAGGGCAAGTGGTATCCCGGAGAAACCCTGCCGCGCTGGACCTTTTCGCTCTATTGGCGGGTCGATGGCAAGCCGGTGTGGAGCGACGAAAAGTTGATCGCCCGCGAGGGTGAACGCTATGACGTCACCTCCGACGATGCCGAAGCCTTGAGCCGGGCCATCGCCGCCAATCTGGGCCTGTCAGGCGAAACGGTTGCGCCGGCCTATGAGGACCCCGGCGAATGGCTGCTTAAAGAATCAAAGCTGCCCGACAATGTCGATCCGTCCAATTCCAAACTGGCTGATCCGGAAGAACGCGCCCGCATCGCCACCGTGTTCAATCGCGGGCTGACGAGCCCCACCGGCTATGTGCTGCCCATCCAGCGCTGGAACGCGGCCGCCAGCGGGCAGCGCTGGATCACCGAGCAATGGAAGACGCGGCGCGGAAAGCTTTATCTGGCGCCGGGCGACAGCGCCGCGGGCTATCGCCTGCCGCTGGGCAGCCTCAAGCATGTGCCGCCCAGTAGCTATCCCCATGTCGTGCCGATTGACCCGACCGTTCCGCGGGGGCCCCTGCCCGATCCCGAGCGCATCCTTCAAGCTGAGCCTGGATTGGCTATCGATCCGCGCGCCCAGCAGACGGCGGCCTTCACCGCCGCGAGCGAAGGGCAGAATATCAATGAGCAGGTGCTCGACGAGATCGACTCGGTAGTGCGTACGGCGCTGACTGTCGAAATGCGCGAGGGCCGGCTCTGCGTCTTCCTGCCGCCCGTCGCGGCGCTGGAAGACTACCTCGAGCTGATCGCGGCGACAGAAGCGGCAGCAAAGTCCATCGGCAAGCCGGTGCATGTGGAGGGCTATGCCCCGCCCCAGGACCCACGCCTCAATGTCATCCGCGTGGCGCCTGACCCGGGGGTGATCGAGGTCAACATTCACCCCGCGTCAAGCTGGGACGATTGCGTCGCGACCACCACCGCTGTCTATGAAGAAGCGCGTCAGTGCCGGTTGGGCGCCGACAAATTCATGATCGACGGCAAGCATACCGGCACCGGCGGCGGCAACCATGTGGTGGTCGGTGGCGCGACACCCAATGACAGCCCCTTCCTCCGTCGACCGGACCTTTTGAAATCGCTGATCCTTCATTGGCAGCGCCATCCGGCGATGAGCTATCTTTTCTCCGGCCTGTTCATCGGGCCGACCAGCCAGGCGCCGCGCTTCGATGAAGCCCGCCATGACAGCCTTTATGAGCTGGAAATCGCCATGGCGCAGGTGCCGGCGCCGGGCGAGGGCGAAGCGCCCCTGCCCTGGCTGGTCGATCGTCTGTTCCGCAATCTGCTCGTCGATGTCACCGGCAATACACATCGCTCGGAAATCTGCATCGACAAGCTGTTTTCGCCCGATGGGCCGACGGGCCGGCTGGGCCTGGTGGAGTTCCGCGGCTTTGAAATGCCGCCCAATGCGCGGATGAGCCTCGCGCAGCAATTGCTGATCCGGGCGCTGATTGTTCGATATTGGAAGGCGCCGCTATCGGGCGACCTCGTGCGCTGGGGCACCACGCTGCACGACCGCTTCATGCTGCCCCATTTTGTCTGGCAGGACTTTCTCGACATGCTGGCCGATCTGGAGCGGCATGGCTTCGCCTTTGACCCGGCCTGGTTCGAAGCGCAGCAGGAATTCCGCTTTCCGTTCTGCGGCGAGGTCGAAGTCGATGGAGTCCGGCTTGAGCTGCGGCAGGCGCTGGAGCCCTGGCATGTCATGGGAGAAGAGGGCGCAATCGGCGGCACCGTGCGTTTCGTTGATAGTTCGGTCGAACGGTTGCAGGTCAAGCTCACTGCGCCCAGCCCCGGCCGTTACCGGGTCGCGTGCAACCAGCGCCCCGTGCCACTGCACAATACCGCGACAGCCGGGACCTCGATTGCGGGGGTTCGCTTCAAGGCGTGGCAGCCGGCTTCTGGATTGCATCCGGCCATGCCGGTTCATGCACCGCTGGTATTCGACATATTCGACACCTGGACCGGGCGCGCCATCGGCGGCTGCGTCTATCATGTCGCCCATCCGGGCGGGCGCAATTACGAGACCTTCCCGGTCAATGGGAACGAGGCCGAGGCACGCCGCCTTTCGCGCTTCGTGCCGCATAATTACACGCCAGACGCCTATACCCTCCGCGATGAAAAGCCTGCGGACGAGTTCCCGCTGACGCTTGACCTGCGTCGACCGCCACGGTTCACGTAAGCCATGACGACGCGGAATCAACAATCGCGCGGCAAGCCTCCCGCTGGTCCCGGCATTGTTGCGGACTATCGGCTGCTGCCGGGCGTGCCCGACGAGATGATCGACCCGACCGGCGCCATCCGGCCCGGCTGGAGCGAACTCATGTCCGCTTTTGACGCGCTGGGGCCGACCGAACTCGCCGCCCGCTTTGAGCGCGCCGATCAATATCTCCGCGACGCAGGCGTTTTCTACCGCAAATATGACGGGGCTGAGGGCAAGGAGCGCGCCTGGCCACTGGCCCATATTCCATTGCTGATCGACGAAGCCGACTGGGTGCGCATTTCGAGCGGCCTCGTGCAGCGCGCCGATCTGCTGGAACGGATTGTCGCTGACATCTATGGCGACAACCGCCTGGTGCAGGACGGAATATTGCCGCCCGAACTGGTCGCCCAGAACAATGAATTCCTCCGCCCTCTGGTCGGCGTCAAACCGGTCAGTGGCCACTATCTGCATTTCTGTGCCTTTGAACTTGGGCGTGGGCCGGATGGCTCATGGTGGGTACTGGGCGACCGCACACAGGCACCATCCGGCGCCGGCTTCGCGCTGGAAAACCGCGTGGCCACCACACGGGCGCTGAGCGACATTTATGGCGGGATGAACATCAACCGGCTCGCCGGTTTCTTCCGCGGCTTCCGCGACACGCTGTTTGCCCAGGCCAAGCGCGATGGTGGTCGGGTCGGCATTCTGACGCCCGGCCAGCTCAATGAGACCTATTTCGAACATGCCTATATCGCCCGCTATCTCGGCCTGATGCTGCTCGAGGGCGAGGATCTGGTGGTCGAGGACGGTCAGGTCATGGTGCGCACCGTGGCTGGCCTGCGGCCTGTCAGCGTGCTGTGGCGGCGCATGGACGCCAGTTTCGCCGACCCGCTGGAGCTGCGCTATGACAGCCATATCGGCACACCCGGCATGGTGGAGGCCCTGCGCAGCGGCTCGATCTCGATGATCAATGCATTGGGCACCGGCATCATGGAGACGCGCGCGCTTGCGGCGTTCATGCCGCGCCTTTGCAAGCACCTGCTGGGCACCGGCCTTGAGCTACCCGAGATCGCCACCTGGTGGTGCGGGCAATCGGCCGAGCGCGAATATGTGCTCGATAATTTCGACACGCTGATGATCGGTCCGGCATTCTCGACAGTGCTACCATTCGACGACCTGCGCGGCACCGCCATGGGTTCGGCCATGACAGAAGAGCAGCGCGCCCAGCTCAAGGATCGCATCGCAGCCAATGGCAGCGAATATGTCGGGCAGGAGCCGGTGCAGCTTTCCACCGCGCCGGTTTATATAGAGGGACGGCTGGAACCACGGCCCATTACGCTTCGCGTTTATGCCGCGCGCACCGAAAACGGCTGGACCATTATGCCCGGCGGCTTTGCCCGGGTCGGCTCGACGCGCGACACCACGGCGCTGGCCATGCAGCGCGGCGGACAGGCGGCAGACGTCTGGGTGCTGTCCTCAAAGCCGGTCGAGCCCGTATCGCTGCTGCCGCGCGACGGGACAAAACTGGTGCGCAATTCGCCCGGCAGCCTGCCCAGCCGCTCCGCCGACAACCTCATCTGGCTGGGCCGCTATGCCGAACGCTGCGAAGCCACGGTTCGCATTCTGCGCGCCTATAATGCGCGGCTGGCCGAACTGTCGAAACCCGACCTCCCCATCCTGTCGCATTGCGCCAAATTCCTCGACAGCATCGATGTCGATGTGACTGAGGCCATGCCCATCGGGCTGTTGAATTCGATCAACAGCGCTGTGCATAGCGCCGGACAAATCCGCGACCGCTTTTCGCCCGATGGCTGGCTGGCGCTCAATGATTTGCAGAAAACCGCCAACCGCTTTGCCGCGCGGATCAGCACCGGAGACGATGCAACGCGGGCCATGACCGTGCTGCTGCGCAAGCTGGCGGGCTTTTCCGGCCTTGTGCATGAAAACATGTATCGCTTCGCCGGCTGGCGCTTTCTTGAGCTGGGCCGCCGCATCGAGCGCGCCATCCAGATTGCGCGCATCACCGGCTGGCTGACAGACAAGGATGCTCCGGACGGGTCGCTCGAAATGCTGCTCGAAATCGGTGACAGCGTCATGTCGCATCGCCGCCGCTATTCGGTGAGCGCGGGCACACAGAGCGCGGTTGATCTGCTGATCCTCGATCCGCTCAACCCGCGCGCTGCTTTGTTCCAGCTCACCGAGTTGCGCGCGCAGATCGAAACGCTTCCGGGTGGTGTCGATGATGGCCAGCTTTCGCCAGCCGCAAAGATGGCGCTGGAATTGCACACCGAACTGGTGATAGCCGACCCCTCGGACATGGCACCCAAACGCCTCGAGCGCCTGGCCGATGATATCGGTGTGCTCGCCGGTCTCGTCGCAGCAGCGTATTTCACCTGATGCTCTACGATATCCACCTAGCGCTGCAATATGACTATCATGCTCCAGTGCATGGCGGGCGGCATCATATTCGCGTTGCCCCCGGCAGCGTGCCGCGCGTGCAGCGGGTGATCGCCTCGTCCCTGACGATCGATCCGAAACCTGCCAGCCAACAGACATTTCTGGATTTCTTCGGCAATTCGGTGACCTCGATTGTGCTCACCGCGCCGCACGAAAAGCTGGAGGTGCGCCTTACCGCGCGGGTGCAGGTGGAGGATCTGATGCCGCCGGCCGACCTGTCGCCATCGCTGCCGGAACTGGCGCTGGAAGTATCGCGCTACTGGTCAGTGGTCTCCACCAGCCCGCAGCATTTCCTGGCGGCATCGCCGCGCGTACAGATCGTGCCTGCTATTACCGATTACGCGGCCGAAGTGACGGCGGGCGCAAGCTCGGTGCTCGGCAAAGCGACGGCCCTGTGCATGGCCATCCATCGCGACTTTGAATATGACCCAAAGGCCACCGATGTCGAGACGCGTCCCGCCGAAGCTTTCGCCCTGCGCAAGGGAGTCTGCCAGGATTTTGCGCATGTGATGATCGCGGCCATGCGCGGTCTGGGCGTGCCTGCCGGATATGTGTCGGGCTTTCTGCGCACCAACCCGCCGCCGGGCAAACCCAGGCTCGAAGGTGCCGACGCCATGCACGCATGGATGAGGGTCTGGTGCGGGCAGCATATGGGCTGGGTCGAATTTGACCCTACCAACGCTATGATTGCCGGACCTGACCACATCTCCATTGGCCATGGCCGGGACTATGCCGATATTTCGCCCATCGTGGGTGTATTGCGGACGCATGGGTCGCACGAGACCAAGCAGTCCGTAGACGTGCTGCGCGTCGAATAATCCGGCGCTGGAACCAAAAACCGCCATCTCCGTTCTTCTGTCACGCAGCCTATGAAGGCGCGCAGGCAACGCTCCAAAGTGAGCACACGGAGGCAATAATGGCTCAGTTCCATGTCAATGCACTCGAAGAAGCCGCCCGGTCAACCGGCGTTTGGGCAAGCGATAGCTATGTCGCCCAGAGCCGCTTTGGCGATGTCGCCATGGCCTTGCTGCCCGCCGCGCTCATCCTAATGGCTGCAACAACTCTGCTGCTTACGCTTCTCTAGGGTCGAATATAACGCGTTCGCAGCGGCTCGTTTCAACGTCCGGAGGGCATCATGACACTCGGCACAATTCTCATCATCATTCTCGTCCTGCTTCTGATCGGCGCCTTGCCAAATTGGGGTTATTCTCGCGGCTTCGGCTATTTCCCCTCCGGTATTCTTGGCGTCATCCTCGTCGTCATCCTGATCCTGGTCCTGATGGGACGCATATAGTTTCAGCAGCAATGCTCAGCCTGGCCACTCCCCCGGGCTGAGCACTCGCTCGATGTTCGTTCGTCTCCCTTACGACGAACTGAATAACGGACACACCGGCCCAGGCCGGCTTCCGAAAGGAACGTGTCCCGCAGATCGATTACCGCCCCCGTATCGGTCTGCACCTTTGCCCCGATGCGTCCGCGCATCGGGGCCTCTTTTCATTCCACGCGCCAGGAAACTTCCAGCGTTCCCGCGCGTTAAAGGCTCAACACAAACAGGAGCATTTCTATGGCTACGACAACCGACATGGCCCCGGCCCGCAAGGCAGCATCCAGCAGCCGCGCCCGCGCTGCAGTTTCCAAATCCCGCGAACAAGAACTGGAAGCCCAGGTTTCCCAGCTGCAGTCCGACCTGAAGGACATTTCCGAAACGCTGCGCAAGCTCACCAATGAAAAGGCCAGCGAAGTAAAGAGCATCGCTCAGACCGAATTCCGTCAGCTTCAGCGCCGCGGCCAGCACATGATCGAAGATGCGCAGGACCAAGTCGGCGAAGCCGAAAAGCAGATCAAGGACACGATCCGCGAAAAGCCCCTGACCGCCGTTGCAACCGCCCTCGGCGTCGGCTTCGTGCTGGCTCTGCTGACGCGCAATTAATGCTGGCGCTCCTTACACCTTTGGCAGGATTGCTGGGCATTGAGGCGGAGCATCTCGTCGCGCGGCTCAAGGGTCTCGTGCTGATCTATGCGGCCATAGCCCTGCTTGGCCTTACAGGCTTGGGCTTTCTGCTGGCTGCCGGGTTCATGGTCCTCGCCGAGGCCGTTGGTCCGTTTTATGCCAGCCTGATCATGGCAGGAATATTTCTGCTGCTCGCGCTGGTGCTCTATTTGGGCATGGCTATCGGTGAGCGCCGCAACCGGCGGGTGCGCGACACGCGGCGCCGGTCCAGCGAGACGGGTGCATTCCTGACGACCGCTGCCATTACTGCCCTGCCCGTGGTGCTGCGCTCGCCGCTGCTGGTGAAGCTCGGCTTACCGGCTGCAGCAATCGCTGCCTTTACGCTGCTACGTCGCGACGACTGAATGAGATCTGGGTGCCTCCGGTGGTAGGGGCATCCAGATTTCTGCTTTTACGCCGCCTTGGGCAAAGTCCAGACGAACCTCACTATTCAAGACCTTGTCGAGACCACGCTCGATCAGGCGCGACCCGAGCCCGGCCTGACGCTGCTCGGTTACGACCGGGCCATCATGCTCCTGCCATATGAGACGCAGCCCGCTTTGTGGCGATGTCTCGACGCTCCAGCTCAGTTCCACTCGCCCCGCCTCTGACGACAATGCGCCGTGCCGCTTGGCATTGGTCGTGAGTTCGTGGAGCACCAGGCCAAGGCCCAAAGCGTGGTCAGGCGGCAAGACAATATCGTCACCGCGCGCGGTCGCGCGACCTGTACCAAACCTGGCGCCATTGCCGAGTTGGGCTTCGACCACCTCAGAGAGCTGAACGCCGGACCAGTCGCGATCGGCAAGCAGCAGATGGGCCGCCGACAGGGTGCGCAAACGTCCTGAAAACGCCTCTGCTGCGGATTGCGGGTCCGGGTTTTGTCTTGTGGTCTGGCGGGCCATGGACTCGATCATAGCCAGTGTGTTTTTCACGCGATGATTGAGTTCGCGCAGCAGCGCCTTTGTGCGCGCCGCTGTCAGCTTGTTCTCGGTATCGTCGATGCATATGCCCATCATCACCATGGCCTTGCCATCGGCGTCGCGCTGATAGACCCGGCCCCGCATGACCACCCAGCGATCCGAGCCAGCGATCCGGGCTTCGATATCCCAATTCTCACCGGATTCCAGGCTGGCCCGAAGGCTTTCTTTCACGCCCTCGACATGGGCGGGATCGAGCGTCTGAAGGACGGCGTCAAACGTGACATCGCCGGCAGGAGCAAGGCCGCAAATGCGGCGGAACATATCGTTGCAGGTCACTTCGTCGCCGGGAATATCCCACACCCAGCTACCGACCTTGCCGGCCTCCAGCGTGAGTGCATGGCGCCATTCTTCTCGCAAGAGCGCGGCGGCTGTGCGAGCCCGCACCCGCGCTTCATCCTTGAGTACGAAGAAGCCGGCGGCGAGTTTTGAAAAGTCGTGCAATTGCTGCATCAGAGCATTATCGACGCTCTCCATCGCCGTGGGCGACATCACGCAGACGGTGCCGATGCGCTGGCCGTGAACCTCAATGGGAACCCCGGCATAGAAGCGAATCCCCGGCCAGCCTGTGACGAAGGGATTGCTGGCGAAACGGCTGTCCCTGGTCATATCCAGAACAACCATCTGGTCATTGTCCCTATCGGCAATGGTATGCGCGCAAAAGGACACGTCGAGGCTCGTTTCGCTCAACCCTTCCACACCATGGCAGGCGCGATACCACTGGCGCGCCCTGTCAATCAGCGTCACCTGGGCATAGGGCACGCCGAATGCCCAAGCGGCCATCCGGGCTATGCGATCAAAATCCTGATCAGGAGGGGTGTCCAGAACCTGCAACGCATTCAGGACGGCCAGCCGCTCGCCATCCTGTGCCACCCTGCGAATGTCATCAGGCAGGGCGTCGGATTCCTGGGTCACAATAAGTCCTTGAGAGAAAACGAATAGTCCAGCAGCACTAAGGGATCAACCTGACCTAACGCACAAGCCCTCCGGGGGTTGCATTCATGCATCCTGTAAAAGGTCATTCGGCCTGATGACTGTGAGGCCACGCGGATGAATGCGCAGGTCGATGTCCTTGGCCAGCGCAATCAACTCCCCATCGATCACCGCCTGCAGATTGCGCTTGCGCCGGCGTCTGGGGAATCTCAGGACCAGTTCATCGACCTCGATCTCGGTGACCTGGGTATTGAGACGCCAGCGACCCAGAACCACATCCAGCGCCAGTAAAAACAGCTCTCGGGTGGTGACACTGGACGCAAGATAGACACCCAGCACGCCCGCATCGAGCCTTTCGGCAACCGGTACGGGCGCATTGCCAAGGGGATTGTTGGAGACGGCAATCCCCGACACGGTGCGGGTTATGAGCCCGTCAGCGGTTTGCAGTTCGACTTCGAATCTGGGCGGATTGACAGCGGCTGTGGCGATAGCCTTGAGGCTGGCGAACATCTTGCCGATCCGGCTGCGATAGACCATGCCATTGCGAATGCGCACGAGGCGCGCGTGAATGCCGACACCGAACTGGTGCACGAAAGTTCGCCCATTCGCCGTAGCAATGTCGATCTTTTCGATCCGGCCAGCTGCGATGGCGTCCAGAGCCGCGTTGAGATCGAGCGGCATATGCAAAGCGCGCGCGAAGAGGTTCATCGTGCCGGCAGGAAGGATCGCCAGTGGCTTGCCACTGGAAAAGGCAATGGACGCTGCCGAAGATATGGTGCCATCGCCGCCGCCAGCGATGATCGCATCAATGACAGGATCGTCGGCAGCGGCCTGGAGCGCGCCGACCACGTCCTTGCCCGACACCACAACACAATCCAGATCGTGTCCCGCCCGGGCAAAGACCGCGTTTGCGTGCGCGCAGAACGTATCGAGATCCATGGTGCGCAGCGTACCACCATCCCGATTGAGCACGGCCCTGAACCGCATTCCCGATTACTCCCCGAGTGGCTCGCCTTGTGACGTCCAAACCTTTTCCAGCGCCGGCAGGGCGATGACCACGGCCAGCCCCCCATTGAGGCCTTTCGTATAGGTCGGCTTGCCGCCAAACTGATCCGACAATTGCCGAACAATCACTGACCCAAGACCGCCGTCGCTAGCTTCCGTGCCATCCGGCAGGCCGACGCCGTCGTCTTCCACCTTCAATGTGGGAACGCCCTCGTCGTTCCGGAAGAGGGCTACGATAATCGTACCACGTCGCCCGTCGGGGAAAGCGTGCTTGAGGGCGTTGGTCACCAATTCGCCCACCAGAATGCCAAGTGTGGTCGCGTCTCTTGCCCCCACCACGATGGGCTCGATTTCGCCGCGAACCGCGATGCGGCTGCGCTCAGCCTGCGTGCCCTCGATGTCATCGAGAACGGCGGCGAGAAAATCTTCGGCGCTGGCCGATTCCAGATCGTCGCCCAGCCGCAGCCGTCTATGCGCAGAAGCAATGGCATGGACACGAAGCCGCGCGGCCTCAAGGGCAACCTTCACCTCCTGGGAACGGGTTCGCATCAATTGCAGCGCCAGCAAAGACGAGACGGTGGCCAGAGAATTGCCGATGCGGTGATTGGCATCCTGCAACAGGGCCTCAACACGCTGCTGCTCACGCTCGGCATGATCGCGCGCCTCCTGAATGGCCTGTGTCCGCTCTGCCACCTCCTGCTCGAGCGCCTCGTTCTGGCTGACAAGCCCATGCTGGCGCAGCGTAAGGGCACTGACCTGCCGCTGCGTCCGAGACAGCAGCGCATAGGCCAGAATGGCCGCCCCGGCCAAGGCAGCAATCAGCGCGCCGACAAGCCCCAGACGTGTCCGGTCAATCGCGCTGTTGCGGGCTTCGAGCTTGCCGTTTTCCTCGGCGATGAAATCTTCCAGGGTGCCACGCACTTCGGCCATGAGCCGGGCACCCATGCCCGTTTCGGTCAGGACCTGTGCTTCGGCCTGCCGCTGCGCCGCAACCAATTCAACCGTCCGGGCCATTTCGGCAATCTTGTTCGAAATATCCCCGACAATGCTTTGCATCCGCGTGGACTGCATCGGATCATCCGCAGTCATGGCCAGGAGATTATCAACCTGGCGATCTATGCTCCAAACGGCATCAAGATAGGGCGCAAGAAATTGCGGATCGCGGGTAAGGAGATAGCCGCGCTGGCTGGCCTCGGCTTGGCTTAGCGTGTTTGTGAGCTGTCGTGCCGCATCACGCACAGCATAGGTATCACTGACGTCGCGAATCTGACGGTCGATGCCCTGCATCAGCATCAGCGAAGCAAAAGCGGCAAGACATACAAGAGCCAGAGACACCCAGACTGCAAGGCGCCGGCTGGTAAGGCGTCCCCAGCCTGGCATCCCGGTCTTTCGCGCTTTGATCGCCACGTCGCTCATTCCAACCGCCAATGAAACCGGAAAGTCGCGAATGCCGCGAATTCAGGATTCACATTTGTGGCGCCCCGCCATGTCAGTAATGAGGCGACCATATTCAGATGAGCGGCCGCTGTTTTTCGCCCAGACCTTCCCAACCCGAAATCTCCATCAAGATATCGGGGTCGAGAACCTCGCAACTGCGATCCAGCCACCTTATGGCGCCATAATTGGACAACTTGCGCAACGTCTTGTTGGTATGGACGATGGACAGGCCCAGCGTGTCTGCAACATGTTGCTGAGTGAGGGGAATATAGAGCACGTCACCCCTGCCCAGCCCCACCGAGACAGCGCGCTGGTACAGCAGGGCAAGCAGATAGGCCGCACGTTCGATGGCGCTGCGTCGTCCGAGGCTGAGCAGATTGTCGTCAAGAATCCGCTCTTCGCGGGAAGAGAGCCAGGTCACGTCATAGCTGAGACCCGGATAGCCGCGGAACAGTTCATCGATGCGATCACGCTGGAATACGCACAGAACCAGTTGCGACAAGGCTTCGACCGAATGGTCCATGTCGCCGATGATCGAGCCCTGTAGCCCCACCAGATCGCCGGGCAGCATGTAGTTAAGGATTTGTCTGCGACCATCTTCAAGCGTCTTGTAGCGGAAGGCCCAGCCAGACAGCACAGTATAGAGATGGGCGCTGTGCGAACCCTCGGAAAGAATGCTCGCGCCCGGCTCGGCAACGAGCTCGCCAGTCTTGAAAGATGAGACGAACCTGAGTTCAGCGGGCGTAAAATCCCTGAAAACAGGCATCATGCGCAAAGGACACTGCTCACAGGGTACGCGACGTCCTGTTGAGGGGAGGACCAGACTCAAAGGCTTATTCCGACGCTTGAAAGGTTAGAAATTCCAACGTTCCAGGTTTGAAACTCGTTCCAGACTGCACGCGCGACATGTCAAATTTAAATGACAGTTTTCCGCCATGAGCCCATCAAGCAGCTTCATGGGGAAGTCTGAAATGCTTGCTGGTCGCACTGTCCTCATCGTGGATAGAGAATATCTGATAGCCCTCGACATCCAGAATACGCTTGAGGAGCTGGGCGCCGGACCCGCAGTGATCGCTCACAGCGCCGCTGACGCCATGGATCGCGCGGTTAACTGGCAAGAGGCCGCGCTGGCCGTTGTCGAGCTGGAAGATGGCAAGGCGGACCTCGAGGGGCTCGTGCGGTCCTTGCAATTTGCAGCGATACCGACAATTGCCCTGACGGCCGATCAACGCCTGAGCCGGGGGCATCGTCTTTTTCCGGGGATACCGGTTTTGCTTAAACCGGTGCCCGGAGATGATCTGGCCAAGGCGGCCAGATCATTGCTTGGATATAAATCCTAGAAGCTGTGATTGCCTGTGGTGACCTGAGTGGACACCGCGTCAGGGCCGTAATCAGCTTCGCCCGAAATCTGCAGCATTTCCGTCAGGCGTGAACGCGCGCGGCTGACCCGGCTCTTCATGGTGCCGACGGCACAATCGCAGATTTCAGCGGCCTCTTCATAGGAGAAACCGGAAGCGCCAATCAGAATGACAGCTTCACGCTGATCATCCGGCAGTTGCGCCAGGGCCTTCTTGAAATCCTCCATATCCATCGCGCCATATTGCGACGGATGAACGGAAAGGCGCTCGGTGAAAACACCGTCGCTGTCCTGGATTTCACGGCCACGCTTGCGCATCTGGCTGTAAAATTCGTTGCGCAGAATGGTGAAGAGCCACGCCTTGATATTGGTGCCCATCTGATAGCTGGACTGCTTTGCCCACGCCTTCATAACGGTATCCTGCACAAGGTCATCGGCCTTGTCGTGCTTGCCGGAAAGGGAAACGGCAAAGGCACGCAGGCTTGGCAAAGTGGCCAGCATTTCGCGCTTGAACGAGGGAGTTTCGGCGTCCATGCCTTTACTCTCCGTCACGTTTTGACGTCTTCTGTGCAGCTTCTGCACTATCCAGCTTTTCGAGCAGATCGAGCAGTTCGCTGGGAACTCCTTCGTCCTGCACCGCGCCGTAAAGCGCGCGCAGGCGAGACCCGATGTCCGTATTGGGACCGAGCGCATCATCTGCCCGCCCCGCTTGCGTTCGCACACGTTGCTGGCTCAACCTATTATCCTTCATCATACCTGGCACTGACCGATCAATGTTGCCACCATTGACGTTCACAATGCACGGGTTCAAATAAAGTTCCAACGTGGTGGAACTATTCCATCGCTCACCCGTTCTGGCTTTCGTAAAGCCGCGTCTTTTGAGCGTCACCGGGAGTTTTCATATATGTCTCTGTCCACGCGGATCGCCCCGCATCTTCCTTATCTGCGCCGTTTTTCCCGTGCCATCACAGGGTCGCAGACATCCGGCGACGCATATGTAGCCGCCACGCTGGAAGCCCTGATCTCGGACATTTCCCTGTTCCCTGAATCCTCAAGCGATCGCATTTCCCTGTACCGGCTGTTCTCTGCCCTTTTCACCTCCTCCGCGGTGAAGGTGCCGGAGGCGGCATCAAGCTTCATCTGGGAACAGCAGGCCGCTGCAAATCTCGCAAACCTGGCGCCGCTGCCCCGGCAAGCGTTTTTGCTTGTCGCCGTGGAGGGCTTCACCCATTCACAGGCGGCCGAAGTTCTGTCGGTCAGCGAAGAACGTTTTGCGGAACTTCTGCAGGAAGCCTCCATGGAAATCTCGCGCCAGGTGGCGACGGAGATCATGATCATCGAGGACGAGCCTCTGATCGCCATGGACATCGAGCAGATGGTTGAAAGCCTTGGTCACAAGGTCGTCTGCATCGCGCGCACTCACAAGGAAGCCGTATCGCTGTTCCATCAGAACAAGCCGCGCATGATCCTTGCCGATATCCAGCTTGCCGATGGCAGCTCGGGCATTGATGCGGTCAACGACATCCTCAACAATCATTCGGTACCGGTGATCTTCATCACCGCCTTCCCCGAGCGCCTGCTGACCGGCGAGCGTCCGGAGCCGACCTTCCTCGTGACCAAGCCGTTCAATCCCGACATGGTCAAGGCGCTGATCAGCCAGGCGCTGTTCTTTGATGAAGGCTCCCGGGCTGCTGCTTGACGAGTAACCAGATGATTTGAAAAGGCCGGTTTTACCGGCCTTTTTTGTTGCCCTGAGGAACCGTCAGGGGGTCCATCTCCATTAGTCCAGCAAACAAACGCCTGGAGATAATCATGCTATATTATGCTCTCGTCTTTTTCGTGATTGCGCTGATCGCCGGCGTGCTCGGCTTTGGTGGTATTGCCGGCGCTTCGGCTGGCATCGCGCAGATCCTGTTCTTCCTGTTCCTGGCTTTCCTCGTGATCTCGCTGGTTGTGGGCCTCGTTCGCCGGACCTAGGACACGATAGACATCCTGCAAAAGGCCGCCTCCACCGAGGCGGCCTTTTTGTGCGCTAAGGCGCGGGAAACAGGTCCGCAATCCGCCCGCTGGCGGCGTACGCCACCAAGCCGATCCACTCCCGTATCGCCGTGGTGGCCAAGGCGAAGTTGTCCACGGCATCGTCCGGATCGAGACGGAAAATCTCATTGCCCGTACTGCGATAATCGGTTGGCCAAGGGATGACCGAGATACCCTCGGCCCTGAACAGTCCAACGGAGCGCGGCATGTGGAACGCTGATGTGACCAGCAAGGTGGCGCCGGATTGCTCCGCCAGCAGGGTTTTGAGAAAGCTGGCATTTTCGGCGGTGTTGCGCGCTTCGCTCTCGAGCAGCAACCGTTCCGGGGCAATGCCCTGCGCCAGAAAGAAGCGGTGCGCTGTTTCGGCCTCGGTCTCACCAGCGTCGGTTAGAGAGCCAATGCCGCCGCTAAAGATGATTGACGCATTGGGATAGGTACGCGCCAGAACCAGCGCTTCCGTCATTCGGTCAGCGGCCATATTGAGCTCGGCGACGCCACGCGCCTGGCTGACAGTTCCCACGCTTGCCCCACCGAGGACGACAATTGCACTGACATTGGCCGGAAGCTCCGCAGGACGCGGGAACCGGTTCTCCAGCGGCTGAATGAGGAGCGCGCCGAGTGTCGTATAGCCCAGAACAGCCAGGATCAGCACCACGGCCAAATGCACGACCACTGCTGTTCGACGCCACCGCATGGCGGCCAGCACAATGCCAAGCAGCACAAGCAGCGCGATGATGCTCAGTGGCTGGACAATGATCCACAAAATCTTGGAAGCGACGTAGAACATGCGTGATCCCGCAGAAGAACCGAGGACACTTGATCAGCCCCCGCGCCTTCTGTCACGCCCGCTTCTAGCCGGCCATTGATGCGAACGTGATGGCGGCCGGATCGCGCGTGGGCACTGTGGACAGCAGATATTGCGGCAGTTCGCTGCTGTCCAAGGGATGCGCGAAATAGAAGCCCTGGAGCTGATGACAGGCAATTTCGGAGAGGAACGCGGCCTGTTCGGCAGTCTCGACGCCCTCCGCCGTAATCTTGAGCTTGAGGGTTTTGCCCAAGGATGCAATGGCGCGGAGAATGTCTCGAGCCACCGTGTCGCGCGTCGATGCCTCGACGAATGAGCGGTCGATCTTGATCTTGTCGAAGGGGAATTTGAGCAGATAGCTGAGGCTGGAGTAACCCGTGCCGAAATCATCCATGGCAATAGTGACGCCCAGCGACCGGATCTCCGTCAGCTTGTGCATGACCTCATCGACATCCTCCATCAGCAGGCCTTCGGTGATCTCGATTTCAAGACGATGTGGCGCGAGCCCCGACAGGTCCAGAGCCTGCCTCAGGATCGCGCCAATATCGGACCGGCGGAAATGCTTGGCGGACAGATTGACGGCAACCGTCAAATGGTCTGGCCAGGACGCGGCAGCGATGCAGGCCTGCTCGATGGTCCAATCACCAATGTCTACGATGAGATCGGACTGTTCGGCCAAAGGAATAAAGTCGGTCGGCGGCACCAGCCCACGCTCGGGATGGTTCCAGCGGATCAGCGCCTCAAAGCCGGTGGGGCGTCCGTCGCTGGCATTGACCAGCGGCTGATAGTGCAACACCAACTCGTTGCGGCCGATGGCGTCGCGCAATTCCACCTCAAGGCGACGCCGTTCGCGTGCCTCGGAATCCATTTTGATTTCAAAGAAACGGAAGACCGATCGGCCATCGGCCTTGGCGCGATAAAGCGCCAGATCGGCATTGCTCAAAATCTGGTCCGGCCGGTCACCATGATCGGGCGCGATCGCAATACCGATGCTGGCGCCAATACTGACCATATGCCCGTCGATGACGAAGGGTTTGCGAATTTCCTCAATGAGGTTCGCGGCCAGCGTCTCAAGATGTTCGACGCTGCATTGGTGCGGCAGGAGAATGGCAAACTCGTCGCCACCGAAGCGCGCGGCAATATCGGTGTCCCGCACAATGGCGCGAATGCGTTGCGAAACCTGCACCAGCAATTTGTCGCCGGTCATATGCCCGCGGGTATCGTTGACCGCCTTGAACTGGTCGAGGTCCAGGAACATCACCGCAAACGCCGCGCCGTAACGCTCCAACCGCGCCACGCAATGGGTCAGCTGTTCGGTGAATTTTGCACGGTTCAACAGGCCCGTCATTGAATCATGATGGGCCAGCATGGTGATGCGGCGTTCAAAGATTTTTCGCTCGCTGATATCCGACCCGCTGCCGATATAGCCGAGATAATTGCCGCTTTCGTCGAAGGCCGGTTTGCCTGTGAGGCTCCACCAGCGCTCATCATCGCCGGCAATAATCTGCATTTCAACGTCCTGAAACGTCTGCCGCGCCGCGACGTCCCACTCGATCTGAGCCATAAGCGGATCGTCTGATGCGGTTATGCCCTGCAGGAAGCCGACGAAATCCGCGCCAAGCAACGTCTCTTCGTCTAGGCCCGTAGCCGCTGAAAAACCAGCCGTCATCCGGTTGATGCTGCCATCGGGCTGAAAGCCCCAGATCCAATCGGATGTCGTCTGCTCGAACTCGCGCAGCAAAAGACCAATGATTTCACCCTTCTCCTGCACCAGCATTTCGGAGGCGCGAAAGGCCACGAAGCCGGAGGCATGGGTAAACGTCATGGTCACCATGATCGAGGTGAAACCCATCAACAACGACGCCTGCACCCAGAGATCGCCGGACTGATTGAGACCTGACAGCCCACTGATGGAACCCACGATCAGTGGAATGGTGAAGGCAGCCATGGCCTGCGGGTAATGGATCAGCGCCATCATCGACACGCAGAGCAGGCCACCAGCGCCGATAAGGGCCGCGCCGCGCAAGGTGGAATTCTGATCGACGGGCAACACGGAAATCGCCACGGCCCAGAGCCCGCCGGCCAGCAGTGCGGAGACTATCGTGCGTGTCGCATTGCGGCTGTTTTGCAGAACATGCCCTTTGCGGGGCGCCAAGGCACGGTAGGTGGCGTAGAGAAAAATCAGGTTGGCGGAGAGCAGCAGCGAGAGAATAAGCGGAAAGCGCGATGTGTCTTGGGTCAGGATAACAAAAATCACCGAGACAATCAGCGAGGCTGTGAGCAAAGCCGGCATCATGCGGCTGACGGACGCCAGTTGCTGGCCTAGCAGTTTGTCTCGCACCGACGCCGACAGGTCACTCGCGCCAATGGCGCGGTCGACAAAATTGTTGATGAGACGTAGGACGCCCGGCGTGAACATGGCCGGACATTGCCGCATGTGCACTTAATTTTGCGTGTGTAACGATATGCTCACAACTACCAAACAGGACGCCGAGCAATTGAAATTATTGCGTTACACAAAATAAACTCAACCCAGCAAGTAAAGCTGGCCGAAGAGATCGGCCAGCCCGCTTGATGTTGACGAATTTTACTCGGACGCCAGGCCAAGCTTAGCGTGTTCAAACGCGGCCATAACACCGCGAAGCTCAGCCAATCCCTTCATGCGCCCAATGGTCGGATATCCCGGCTGCGAGCGGCGACCGAGATCGTCGAGAATGTCTTGGCCATGGTCAGGCCGCATCGGAATGGTGTGATCCTTGCGGCCCGCCGCCTTGCGGCGGTTTTCTTCCCGCACCACAGCCGCGATGAGGGCAACCATATCCACGTCGCCAGCCAGATGCTCGCTTTCGAAGAACGAGCCGACAATGTCGCCCGTGTCACGTTTGACATTGCGCAGATGCAGGAAGTGCACCTTGTCGCCCAGGCGATCCATCATGCCCGGCAGGTCATTGTCCGGGCGTGCGCCCAGAGAACCAGAGCACAGCGTCATGCCATTGGCCTGACTGTCCACAGCGTCCAGAATGTATTTGTAGTCGGCCTCGGTCGACATAACGCGCGGCAGGCCCAGAAGCGCGAATGGTGGATCATCCGGGTGGCAGCAGAGCCTTATCCCCAGCTCTTCCGCCGTCGGCACGACTTCCTCGAGGAAGTTGACAAAGTGGGTACGCAACTGTTCGCGGCTGATAGCGCCATATTCGCTGAGATGGGACTGCACGTCTTCCAGCGACATGGACTCGGTCGAGCCCGGCAGGCCCATGGTCACGTTGCGCGCCAGCTGCTTCTTTTCATCCTCGCTCATGGCCTCGCTACGTCGCGCAGCTTCGTCGGCAATGGCATTGGTGTAGTCGGCCGGCGCGCCCGGACGCTTGAGGATGTGAATGTCGAAGGCGGCGAAATCATTGATATCGAACCGCATACAGGAGCCGCCATTCGGCACGGTCCAGCGCAGATCAGTCCGCGTCCAATCGAGGACAGGC
Source organism: Pseudomonadota bacterium (assembly GCA_023433775.1). Lineage (GTDB taxonomy): Bacteria > Pseudomonadota > Alphaproteobacteria > Rhizobiales > Devosiaceae > Devosia. The sequence goes on from JAEYTY010000028.1 coordinate 20,439, forward strand.
ATGAAATTGTAGCAGACGACCTCAATGCCGGTGGCCGCCAGGTTGCGCATCGACGTCTTGTAATTGTCGATATGGGCGCGCCAGTCGCCCTTCTGCTTCTTGATGTCCTCGCTGACTGGCAGGCTTTCCACCACATCCCAGGTCAGGCCCGACTTGGACCCATCCTTGCGCGTGGCGATCTCGCGGTGGCGCTTGGCGATTTCCTCCGGCGTCCAGACGGCGCCATTGGGCACATGATGCAACGCGCTGACAATGCCAACTGCGCCGGCCTGAGTCACATCATCGATACTGGTCAGGTCCTTGGGGCCGAACCACCGCCACGTCTGTCGCAAAATCAAGCCTCCATTCTTGTATGGTGGTTTAGTGACATAGAGTTGGCTTGCCGAACAGTCCCGTTTTTCCACATGGAGGGACTTCGCCCAGCTATTTGCGCATCTCGCGGTCGTAAACGAATTTGGGCATTTCCCATTTGAAAGCAATTGCCGCCACGCGGAGCGGGAAGCCAATGCCCATGGCGACCAGCGCCATGACCTCGGTCGAAAGGCCCGCCGTCAAACCGATATAGTAAACCGCACCCGTCACGATAGAGACGGTGGCGTAGAGCTCGCCTCGAAAGACAAGCGGAATATCGTTGCACAGCACGTCGCGCATGATGCCGCCGGCTATGCCCGTCACCATTCCGGCCACGATAACGATGATCGGATGCGCGGCAATTTCGATGGCCACATTGCAGCCGATGATCGAGAACACAACGAGCCCCAGCGCGTCGAGCAGCAGGAACGGCCAGCGCAGCCGGTCCACGATCTGCGCCATGGCGATGGTCAGCAGTGCCGCGCCACAAACCAGCAGCAGAAGATAGGGATTGGCGACCCAGACGAGCGGATAGTGATCGAGGATCATGTCGCGGATCGTGCCGCCGCCAAGCGCCGTGACGCAGGCGATGATGCAGACGCCGAACCAGTCCATGTTCCGCCGCCCCGCGGCCAGCGCCGCAGTCATCGCCTCCGCCGTTATGGCGATGTAGAAAATGGTGATCAGCATGGGTCGATCCTGAAGCCGCGGCAAAACCGGGTTGTACCTGCCGTTCCGGCGCAGCACCATACCCGACCCAATCCAGCCTCAGGTCAAGGCCATGCGTAAGCCCGTCTCCGTCCACGCCCTCGAGAAATTCGGCCGCATCAGGTTGTCGGAAAGCTTCTTCATGCGCGATTTTCTCTACTCGGAAATCGCGGCCATCCATGGCTTCATCAATGTGCCCGATGATCCGGACCTGGCAATCACAGCCGGTACGCGTCTTTGCGAGGACCTGCTTGAACCGCTGCAGCAGCGCTTTGGCCGGGTGACCATCCGTTCGGCCTATCGCTCGCCCGAAGTCAATGGCTTCGGCAATGCCAAGGGCTTCAATTGCGGCAGCAACGACTCCAATTTCGCCGGGCACATATGGGACAGACGCGACGCCGAAGGGCGCATGGGCGCCACAGCCTGCATCATCGTCAATCGCTTTATCCCCTATTACGAGCGCACCGGGGATTGGGAGGCGATGGCATGGTGGGTGCACGACCACCTGCCCTATCACGATATGCAGTTTTTCCCGCGCTTTGCGGCCTTCAACCTCACATGGCGCGAGCAATCGGAGCGGAGAATCTCCAGTTTCATTCCACCCCGCAGAGGCGTGCTGACCAGGTCTGGAATGGAGAATTGGAGTGGCAAACACGAGAGCGCCTATGCGCCTTTCTTGCTGAGCTTGGACTAAAGAAAATCCGCCCGGTGTGGAGTGAAGACATCAACCAGCCGGCCCTTTTCCAGCGCCACAACGCCATGCATCAGGCCTGACGGGACGATGAAACTACCGCCTTGTTCGACGATCTCGGTGACGCCATCAATGGTCACTTCAAAGCGGCCCTCAGCCACATAGCTCACCTGGATATGCGGGTGATTGTGCAGCGCGCCGACAGCGCCTTTTTCAAATCCGAACTCGACCTGCATCAGCTCGGGCGTGTGGATCAGAACGCGGCGCGTATTGCCCGGCGCCAGAACAGTCCATTCGGTATCGCCGGGCTGCGCGAAGAGTTTTTGTTCAGTCATTGTCATTACCTCGCCAGCCAGCCGCCATCGACGGGGATGACAGCGCCATGCATGTAGTTCGATGCGGGAGCCAGCAGAAACACAGCCGCGTCACCGATATCGGAGGGCACGCCCCAGCGGCCGATGGGAATGCGGTCAAGGATGGCGGCGGAGCGGTCCGGGTCGTTGCGCAGAGCTTCGGTATTGTTGGTTTCGATATAGCCGGGCGCGATCGCGTTCACATTGATGCCTTTAGCCGCCCACTCATTGGCCAATAGCCTCGTAATGCCTAACACGCCGCTCTTAGACGCCGTGTAGCTGGCGACGCGAATGCCGCCCTGAAAGCTGAGCATCGAGGCGACATTGACAATGCGCGCGGGCCTGTTGGCGGCCAGCGCTTTGCGGCCCATGGATTGGCAGAGAAAGAACATCGACTTGATGTTCACATCCATCACGGCATCCCAATCGGCCTCGGTGAAATCGACCGCGTCGGCACGCTTGATGATACCGGCATTGTTGACCAGCCCGTCGATAGGGCCGTGATCGTCCCACGCCTTGTCGAACATGGCCTGCGCCGCTGAGGTGGAGCCGAGGTCAGCATTGACCTCAACGAAATCGGCGCCCTGCCCGGCCATGAGCGAGGCCGTGATTTCCATGCTGGAGCGACCGACACCGATGACCTTGCCACCGGCGCGACCAATCGAGAGGGCAATGCCCTGCCCGATGCCAGTATTGGCACCGGTGACCATCACCGTCTTACCGGAAAGACTAAAGGCGCTGAGGTCCATCAGCGCAGGTCCTCCATGGCGACTTTTTCGACGTCAGTGTAGTCGACATTGTCGCCCGCCATGGCCCAGATGAAAGTGTAGGCGCCGGTGCCAGCGCCACAATGGATCGACCAGGGCGGGGAAATGACAGCCTGCTCATTGCGCACGATGAGGTGCCGGCTTTCCTGTGGCTCACCCATCAGATGCACGACAAAAGCATCCGGCTTCAGATCGAAATAGAGATAGGCCTCCATGCGGCGGTCATGCACATGCGCCGGCATGGTGTTCCACAGCGAGCCGGGCGCGAACTGGGTCAGGCCAACGACGAGCTGGCAGGTCTTGACGCTGTCCGCGTTCACATACTGAAAAATCGAGCGCTCATTGGCGGTCTCGTTGGCGCCGAGGTCCAGCCGCTTGGCGCTGGCCTTTTGCAGGAGCGTGGTCGGATAGCTGGCGTGCGCCGGTGCGCTGAGCAGGTAGAATTTCGCCCCTGCGCCCGAAAAGCTGACATCCTTGGCACCCATCCCGACATAGAGCATGTCATGGGGTCCAACGGCGTGATCGGCACCATCAACTGAGATCGTGCCGGCAGCGCCGATATTGACCGCGATCATCTCACGACGGTCGAGGAAGTTGTCGGTGCCCGTCGGCTTGATGGTCTCAAGGGTCAGCGCGCCGGCGGATGGCACGGCGCCGCCGACGGCCATGCGATCATAATGGGTATAGGTCCAGCGTACGGCGCCTTCAGAAAACAGATCATCGATCAGGAAGTTTTCGCGCAGCTCATCGGTGCCCAGGCCCGCCGCGCTAACCGGATCAATGGCAAAACGAATGTCAAAATCGGTAGTCATATCAATATCCTAATTGTTCGTGCTCTGATCAGCCAGGCGCTTCGAATAGCGGTCTTGGCTGCGGGAAAGGTGGTCGCGCATGGCCTCGCGGGCGGCGCCGGCGTCCTGCGCCGAAATGGCCTTCAATATTTTGCGGTGCTCTTCATGCAGGCCCGCCTGATATTCATAGGTCAGCACGCTTTCCGTGCCCCATGGTGAGGCGATGTCGCAGGGAATGGTGCGGCTCCCCAGGGAATCGAGCACCTCGATGTAAAAGGGATTGTTGGTGGCCGCGCCAATGGCGCGGTGGAACGCAAAGTCCGTCCGCCCCGTCGGGCTGCCGACGGTCAGCAGGCGTCCGAATTCGTTCCAGGCCTCAAGAATGGCCGCTTCCTGGCTGGCGCTGCGGCGCTGGGCGGCGAGCCCGGCAGACTCGATCTCGATGCCCATGCGCACTTCAAGCACATTGAGCGCCACGGAAATCCTGTTCGAACCTTCGCCACCGATAGCAGAGAAGGCCGAGCTGGCATTGGCCATGACGAAAAGCCCCGCACCCTGTCGCGACTGCACGAGGCCATCAGCAGCCAGCGCTGCAATTGCCTCGCGCACCACTGTGCGGCTGACCCCGAAATGGGCCGTCAGTTGGCCTTCGGTCGGCAGCTTTGCGCCGGGGGGGAACTCCCCGGCGCCGATGCGACGACGCAAAGCGTCGACGACCATATCGGCCAGCTTGGGCTTTCGGATCGCGGGAGAAGCGATGTGGGTCAGCGACATCACGAACCCCGGAAGAGACCCGGCAGCCAAAGGGACAAGGCAGGAATGTAAGTCACAAGACCAAGCACGATGATGCCGGCCGTGTAGAACGGCCAGATGCTGCGCATGGCCTGCCAAACCGAGATTTTGCCCACCGCGGCAGCCACGAACTGCACCGGCCCAAGGGGTGGTGTATTCAGCCCGATGCCGAGATTGAGGATCATGATCACGCCGAAATGCACGGGATCGACGCCAAAGGCCGTGACCATGGGCAGGAAGATCGGCGTGGTGATGATGATCAGCGGCCCCATATCCATGAAGGTGCCAAGCAGGAGCAGCACAATATTGATCATCAGCAGCACCATCAGCGGATCCGACGTCAGTCGTCCGATTGCTTCGGTGAGGATTGGCGCGACCTGAAGATAGGCCATCAGCCAGCCAAAGGATGCCGCCGCGCCAATGATAAACAGCACCATGGCCGTGGTGCGCACAGCACCGGTCACGCAGTGGACAAACTCGCTCCAGCTCATCGAGCGATAGACCAGCAACGTCACGAGGAACGCGTAGATAACCGCGATGCAGGAGCTTTCCGAAGCCGTGAAAATGCCTGAGCGCACACCGCCGAAAATGATGGCGATGAGCAGCAGGCCCGGGATCGAAATCAGGAAGTACTGGAAAGCCCGGGAAAAGCCCGGGAATGGCTCGGTGGGATAGCCACGCTTACGGGCAACGATATAGGCGGTGATCATCAACGCCACGGCCAAAAGCAGGCCTGGGATGACACCGGCTGTGAACAGATCGGCGATGGAAATGCGGCCGCCGCCAGACAGGGAATAGATGATCATGTTGTGGCTGGGCGGGAGCAACAGGGCGATCAGCGCAGCCATGGAGGTGACATTGACCGCATAGTCGGCGCCATAACCACGCTCTTTCATCTGCGGGATCATGATGCCGCCCACCGCCGCCGCTTCGGCAACAGCCGAGCCGGAAATGCCGCCAAACAGCGTCGAGGCGAGAATATTGACCTGGCCCAGGCCACCGCGCACATGCCCGATGACCGAGCCGGCAAAAGCGATAATCCGCGCAGCAATGCCGCCGCGCATCATCAGGTCACCGGCAAAGATGAAGAAGGGGATTGCCATCAGCGTGAAGGCCGAGACACCCGAATTGAGCTGCTGGAACACCACAACCGGAGGGCGACCAAGATAGGTAACGGTCACAAGGCTGGCGATGCCAAGGCAGAATGAAATGGGGGTGCCGATGACCATCAGCACGGCAAATGTGCCGAAAAGAATCCAGTATTCCATAAGCGTCAGGCCTCGGTGATCGTGGGTTCGATGACTGTTTCGTCCACTGGCATTCCCAGCAGACGCTGAACGGAGCGCTCAAGCGTGAACAGGCACATCAGGACACCCGAAACGATGATGGGCAGGTAGGTAAAGGTCTGCGGCAGGCCGAGAACCGGAATGCGAACAGACCAGCCGCGCAGCGCCAGGCTGCCGCCGAAAAAGATCATACCCGCGGCGAAAGCGAAGATTGCGATGTCGCTGATGCCGCGCAGCCAGGGCTTTGCGCTCGATGGCAACACATAGAGGAGAACATCGAACCCCATGTGAAAGCGCTCTCGCACCCCGACAGCAGCGCCGAGGAAAATGAACCAGGTCATGATCATGATTGAGCCCGCCTCCGTCCAGGACGGCGAGCTATTGATCACAAACCGCATGAACACCTGATAGGCGACGATCACTGTCATGGCGACAAGACCGATCCCGGCCAGCCAGAGCGCAAGTGTCGACAGCTTGCTGAGCAGGTCACTTACCCGCTGGAGCCAGTTTCTCACCGACCGATCCTCCTCAAAAGGAATCCGGGCCGGCCAGAGGCCGACCCGGTGCGTTTCACTTAGCCTTCTGTGGCCTGGATACGGGCAACCAGATCCTGCAGTTCCGGATCGGTGACATACTTCTCGTAGACGGGCTTCATCGCTTCGATGAAGGGAGCCTTGTCAACTTCGTTGATGGTTGCGCCAAGGGCTTCAACAGCAGCCTTGGACTCAACTTCCTTGGCGGTCCAGAGCTCGCGCTGCTTGGCAACCGATTCCTTGGCGGCTTCGCGCATGGCGGCCTGATCCTCGGGGGTGAGGCCGTCCCAGACGATCTTGGACACGACCAGAACTTCCGGAACCATCAGGTGCTCGTCGAGCGAGTAAAACTTGGCAACTTCGGCATGGCCGGCAGTGTCATAGCTCGGGTAGTTGTTTTCAGCGCCGTCGATAACGCCGGTCTGGATGCCCGAATAGACTTCACCATAGGGCATCGGGGTAGCGTTGCCGCCCAGGGCGGCGACCATGTCAACGAAGATATCCGAGCCCATGACGCGGAACTTCATGCCTTCCATGTCAGCCAGAGTATTGATCGGCTTCTGGCTGTTGTAGAACGAACGGGCACCGCCATCGTAGAAGGCCAGCGCGACAACATCCACCGCGTCAAAAGCGGCAAGGATTTCTTCGCCAATCGGGCCATCCAGCACATTGTGGAAGTGTTCGGCCGAGCGGAAAATGTATGGCAGCTGCGTGACAGTTGCCTTCGGAACCTGCGTGCCGAAAGCGCCGATCGAAATACGGTTGAGATCGATCACGCCGAACTGGGTCTGCTCGATCGTATCGGCTTCCTGGCCGAGCTGGGCGGAGTGGAAAACTTCGACCGAATAACGGCCATCGGTCTTCTGGTTCAGCAGTTCACCGAAATGCTTGACCGCTTCAACGGTCGGGTAGCCATCCGGATGCGTATCGGACGAGCGCAGCACCGTCTGGGCGCTGACGGCCGATACCATGAGGGTAGCAGCAATGACGGCACCGGCCGCCAATTTAGGCAGATGAAACATGGTTGTCCTCCCAAAGGTCTCCATTGGTGACCAACCGACGCTCCATGTGACGGTAGGCCACGGCGGACCGGCAGAGCCGGCGCCGCAGGGACGAACGCCGCGCTTGCGGTCAGTCGAGCCATGGGACAAACTAGTATGGAAGAGTCAAGTTGAGGTCAACATACAATCTATCAAGATTTGTATGATGACTTTTCAGGCTGGTTCGGAAACAAAAAAAGCCCCGGTTTCCCGGGGCTTTTTGTTCAATATTCGCGACGGATCAGATGTGAATTGCGCCATCGCCCAGCGCCAGAGCCGCCTCGCGGACGGCTTCCGACAGGGTGGGATGGGCATGAGTTGTGCGTGCGATGTCTTCCGATGCGCCCGAAAATTCCATCACCGTCACCAGTTCATGGATCATTTCGCCGGCATTCTTGCCTACGATATGCGCGCCGAGAACCCGGTCTGTATTCACATCGGCAAGGATTTTCACGAAACCCTGCGTTGCCAGCATCGCCTTGGCGCGGCCATTGGCGGTGAAGGGGAATTTGCCGATCTTGTATTCGATGCCTTCGGCCTTGAGCTCATCCTCGGTCTTACCGACAGAGGCGACTTCCGGATTGGTATAAACCACCGAAGGAATGGCCGTGTAGTTCACATGCCCGGCCTGGCCGGCCAGAATTTCTGCAATGGCAATGCCTTCGTCTTCGGCCTTGTGGGCAAGCATGGGCCCAACGATGACGTCGCCGATTGCATAAATGCCATCGACAGAACTCTTGTAGTGACCATCGACGCGCACGCGGCCACGCTCGTCGAGCGCCACGCCGACAATATCGAGCCCCAGGCCCTCGGTGAACGGCTTGCGGCCGATGGCGACCAGCGCAACATCGGCATCGAGGCTTTCCACTTCGCCACCCTTGGCGGGTTCAACGCGAACCTTGAGCGAGCCATCTTCCTGCTTGTCGATGCCCGCAACCTTGCTGGAAAGCTTGAATTCCATACCCTGCTTCTGCAGCATCCGCTGGAACTGGCGGGCAACTTCACTGTCCATGCCTGGAAGGATACGGTCGAGATATTCAACCACAGTCACCTGCGCACCAAGGCGCGCCCAGACCGAACCAAGCTCAAGCCCGATAACGCCGGCGCCGATCACCAGCAGCTTGCCCGGCACCTTTTCGAGGCTGAGCGCACCGGTTGAGGTGACGACTGTCTTTTCGTCAATCTCGATACCGGGGAGGCCGGCCGAAACCGAGCCCGTGGCGATGACGATGTTCTTGGTGGTGATTTCCGTCTGCGCGCCGGTCTGTGGCGTCACCAGCACCTTGCCTGCAGCCGGGATGGAGCCGATGCCGCGAAAAACGGTTATCTTGTTCTTCTTAAACAGATAATCGACGCCACCGACATTGGATGCGACGGTTTCGGACTTGTGAGTCAGCATCTGCGGCAGGTTCAGCTTGGGCGCAGGAATGTCGATCCCGAGCGCCTTGAAGCCGTGGCCGGCCTCTTCAAACAGTTCCGAGGCATGAAGCAATGCCTTGGAGGGAATGCAGCCGATATTGAGGCAGGTGCCGCCCAGCGTGGCCCATTTCTCGACGACCGCAACCTTCATGCCCAGCTGCGCTGCACGAATGGCGCAGACATAGCCGCCCGGGCCTGAGCCGATAATGGTGAGGTCGAATTGGTCTGCCATGATGGATGCCTCGAAATCTTCGATAATGCTGACGCGCTGCCGCTGGCCACGCAGTGTATATCTAGTGCGACGGGTATGAATAAACTACCGCCGCTGACGGCATGGACCCATGCCGCCGCGGGGCAAAGCGATACACCACCAGCACAATTGCGGCAACGCGCCCTTCGGCTAAGGCCGCTAGAAAGCAACCCCGACAAACATTACCAAGAGACCAATGGCCGAGATGGTCCAGATTCCTGAACGTAGGAACCGGATGTCGATGAAATAGGCTGGCAGGTAGAAAAGACGGGACCAGAACCAGATATGGGCGCCCCATTGCGTGAGCCCATCGGAGCGGCCCGAGAGTTCGGTCGCCACCGCAAGCGCGATAAACACCGCATAGGTCTCAAGAAAATTGCTGAGAGCGCGCTGACCGCGCACGGTCCACTTGTTGGGTTCGCGCTCATTATCCCTTTGGCTGCCAGCGAATTCCACGCCGTAATCCATGCGATAAAGCGTGGACTGGACGACAAGGTAGAGGAACGTCAAGGCGACGCTCCAGATCAGATAGGTCAGTTCAATGCTCATGGGACGCTCCTCTGTATCACCTGTAACGCAGCGCGGAAGCGGCTGGTTCAGCTGGTCTCACAACCACTTAGCGAGAAAACCTCGCCGGGGTCCACCTCCATCTCAAACTCGCTTTGGCGATAGGAGGAGTACCAGATGGCCGAGCGAAGGCGCGGGAGCAGCACTTGCCGGGGAGCCGGGCCCTGCAGGTTCTCCGGCATCCGTTCAATGCCCTTGTCGGTGAGCACATAGACTGTTGGATTTTCGCCCTCGAGGAAGCTGCATGGCTGTTCAGTGCTGCCAGATTCGCAAGGTCCTTCAATGGTATAGATCGGCGTCGAATATCCATTGGGCCAATAGACCGAGCCGGTCAGGGTGACACCGGCATCGAGTTCAAAGTCGAACTCGGCGGTCTTGTTGGCCGGGCCGTGATGCTGAAGGGGGTGGAAGCGGAGGGTCCAGCCGCCACTTGACTGGGTGTAAATGGCGTTCTCAAACCGGCATTCCGCGCCAGTTGCGCCGGCTGTCATGGCCAGTGAAATCGTCAGTGCTGCAAAGGCTTTGATCATGCCAACCTCCTGAATTTACAGGAGGATATGGCGCAAGATGCAGCACCGCCAACCCGCATTGAGGGGTGATCAGGAGGCGGAAATTTCCTGGGCGCGTTTCAGTGGGCCGGAAAGCTGCACGTCGATGTCGAGGGCGCCGGTTTCGATCTGTTCTAGGAAGGAACGGCAGAAGACGTTCTTGTCCGAGGCGGCATTATAGGCCGACATGATCTGGCTGCCGCCATAGGTTTCGGCGGCCTGACGCTGGCCCGGCTCGCCGCCGCCTAGGCGGTCGATAACGCGGTCGGCGAGGTCCAAGTAACTGATATTCCTCAGATACCAGTTTTCCGACGCGGTCTTGTAGGCCGGGTCCAGGCCCGTGGTTTCGTAGCAATGGGTGGTCATGACATCGACAATGGCCTGCGAGCCGTGGAAGGCCATGAGCTCGCCAACAAGAGCCGGATCTGGCGCGAGGTCCTGAGCCGTCGCGGGCAAACCGAGGCAGGCCCATGTCGCAATCAGCACGCCAAATTTACGCAATACATCACTCCACACATGTGCATTTCCCTCGTTTGAGGGCAATTCGCTAACAGACTGTTAGCGTCGACCCGCGCGCAAAGGTGAATCTGCGCATTAAGGGCTGCGCGAAGCGAGAACAGGAAAATGCGGCAAAGCGATGATCGGGATTTAGGCCTGAATCGCACGCCCGCCGGTGACCGAGATCGAGGTGCCGGTCGTATAGGCGGAGCTATCCGAGATGAGCCACATTATCGCCTCGGCAACATCACGCGCCTTGCCCGCACGCTGCATGGGGACAGTCGAGGCCAGACGGCTTGCCCGGTCGGGATCGCCGCCGGAGGCATGGATATCGGTTTCGATGATGCCGGGACGAACACTGTTGACCCGAATGCCTTCGGTCGCGACTTCCAGCGCGAGTCCAACGGTGAAACTGTCGATGGCGCCCTTGGCGGCGGCATAGTCGACATAGGTGTTGGCGCCACCCAGTTTGGCCGCCGCAGAGGTGAGGTTGACGATGCTGCCGCCCTGCCCGCCGTGGGCAGTGGACATGCGCCGCACGGCTTCGCGCGCGCAGAGGATGGAGCCATAGACATTGACCGAGAACATGCGCTCAAGGCGCTCCAGGGTCATGTCTTCGACCCGCGCGGCGACATCGACGACGCCGGCATTGTTGACCAGCCCGACAAGCGGACCGAGCGTGTCTGCGGCGGCAAAGATGTGTTCAATGTCGGCGGGCCTGGCGACGTCGCCCTGAACGACAAGCGCCCTGCCCCCTCGGACGACGATATCGGCGCAAACGGCATTGGCCGCCGCTTCATTGCCGGCATAGTTGACCACGACGGCATAGCCCTGTTCGGCAGCCAGCAGCGCCGTGGCTGCCCCGATGCCGCGCGAACCACCCGTGACGACGACAACACCCTTGTTCATCGCATCCCCCCCCTAACGAAAAGAGCCGGAGCAATGCCCCGGCCCGTTTGATCTGATGTGCCGACTAAAGGTCGAGAACGAGGCGCTCGGGCGCCTCAAGGCTTTCCTTGACGCGGACGAGGAAGGTGACCGCTTCCTTGCCATCGACGATGCGGTGATCGTAGGAGAGCGCGAGATACATCATCGGGCGGATGACGATCTGGCCGCCGACAACGACCGGACGATCCTGGATCTTGTGCATCCCGAGAATGCCCGACTGCGGGGCATTGAGGATGGGCGTGGACATGAGTGAGCCATAGACACCACCATTGGAGATGGTGAAGGTGCCGCCCTGCATGTCCGCCATGGACAGCTGTCCATCGCGGGCCTTCTTGCCCAGATTGCCGATTTCCTTTTCGATTTCGGCAATGCTCATCTGGTCGGCATTGCGGACCACAGGAACCACGAGGCCCTTATCCGTGCCGACGGCAACGCCGATATGGGCATACTGCTTGTAGATCAGGTCATCGCCATCGATCTCGGCATTGACCGCCGGGATTTCCTTGAGCGCCTGGATGACGGCCTTGGTGAAGAAGCCCATGAAGCCAAGCTTGACGCCATGCTTCTTCTCGAAGAGTTCCTTGTAGGAATTGCGCAGGTCCATCACCGGCTTCATGTCCACCTCGTTGAAGGTGGTGAGCATGGCGGCGGTGTTCTGTGCGTCCTTGAGGCGGCGGGCGATGGTCTGGCGCAGACGGGTCATCTTGACCCGTTCTTCGCGGCCGGCATCGTCAGCAGAGGTCGGGGCGCGCGGCGCAGCAGGCGCCTTGGCTTCTGCGGGCTTGGCTTCGGCAGGCTTGGCGGCCGGAGCGGTCGCCTTGGCGAGCGCAGCCAGAACGTCTTCCTTGAGCACCTGGCCGGACTTGCCCGAGCCGGAGAGCGAACCGGCATCGACGCCGTTTTCGTTGATCAGCTTCTGCGCCGATGGAGCGGGAGCGCGATCGGTGGTGGTCTGCGCCTTGATGACTTCAGGACCGGCAGCATTTTCAGCCGGCACTTCGGCCTTAGCCGGAGCGGGGGCAGCAGCGGCGGGCGCGGAAGCCGCAGCACCGGCGCCAGCGGCGATGGCGCCGAGCAGCGCGCCAACATCGACAGTTTCGCCCGGCTGGGCAGCAATGGCTTCGAGCACACCGGAAGCGGGCGCCGGAACTTCGATGGTCACCTTGTCGGTTTCAAGCTCGACAATGGGTTCATCGGCGTTGACCTTGTCGCCAACCTTCTTGAACCACTGGCCGATCGTGGCCTCGGTAACGCTTTCGCCCAGCGTCGGCACGCGGATTTCTGTCGACATGGATTAGTCCTTCTTGGGTCGTGGCCTGAGCACCGTGTCCTAAAGACGAATGTGGCGCTCTTTATGTCTTGTCACAAGGGATATGCGGGAACGACCCGGTGATAACCGGGCCGATCCCGAGGATCGTTACTTGGCGAATGCCTCGTCGAGGAATGCCTGCAACTGGGCAAGATGGGTGCGCATGAGGCCCGTGGCCGGCGAAGCGGCAGCAGGGCGGCCCACATAGCGCACGCGCTGACCTTCACGGCCCATCTGGTCGAAGACCCATTCAACATAGGGCTGGATAAAGGCCCAGGCGCCCATATTGCGCGGCTCTTCCTGACACCAGATCACATCGGCATTCTTGAAGCGGCTCAATTCATCCAGCACGGCCTTGGCCGGGAATGGATAAAGCTGTTCGACGCGGAGCAGATAGACATCGTCGATGCCCTTCTTCTCGCGGTCTTCGAGCAGATCGTAATAGACCTTGCCGGTGCAGAGCACGACGCGACGGATCTTGTCGTCCGATGCGAGCTTGATCGTGGTCTTGGGCAGACCGGGCGCTTCGGCATCGTCCCAGAGGAGACGGTGGAAGACGCTGTCCGGACCGAGTTCAGCCAGACCCGAAATGGCGCGCTTGTGGCGCAACAGGCTCTTGGGCGTCATCAGGATCAGCGGCTTGCGGAAGTCGCGCTTGAGCTGCCGGCGCAGAATGTGGAAGTAGTTTGCCGGCGTGGTGCAGTTGGCAACCTGCATATTGTCTTCGGCGCAGAGCTGGAGGAAGCGCTCGGGACGTGCGGAGGAGTGCTCCGGCCCCTGCCCTTCATAGCCATGCGGCAGGAGCATCACGAGGCCCGACATGCGGAACCACTTGCGCTCGCCCGAGGAGATGAACTGGTCGATGACGACCTGCGCACCGTTCACGAAATCGCCGAACTGGGCTTCCCACAGGGTCAGCGCGCGCGGCTCGGCAAGGCTGTAGCCATATTCGAAGCCCAGCACCGCCTCTTCCGAGAGCATGGAGTTGATGACTTCGTAGCGGGCCTGATCAGGCGAGAGATGGTTGAGCGGGGTATAGCTCTTGTTCTCGACGTTCTGGTCGTTCAGCACCGAATGGCGCTGGCTGAAGGTGCCGCGTTCGCAATCCTGACCGGACAGGCGCACCGGGTGGCCTTCGGTGACCAGCGTGCCAAAGGCCAGGGCCTCGGCCGTTGCCCAATCGATGCCTTCGCCCGATTCAATGGCGGCAAGGCGATTGTCGAGGAAACGCTTGACGGTCTTGTGGACGTTGAAATCGGCCGGGACATTGGTGAGTGCCGTGCCGATCTTGACCAGCTGTTCGATTTCCACGCCGGTTTCGCCACGACGCGGACCTTCGTCCAGAGCCGGCTTGAAATCCTTCCAGGCGCCATCGAGCCAGTCGGCCTTGTTGGGGCGATAATCCTGGCCGGCTTCGAACTCGGTTTCGAGCTTGGCGCGCCAATCGGCCTTGAGTTTTTCAACTTCCTCGGCGGTGACGAGACCTTCGCCCACCAGCTTGTCGGCATAAAGCTCCAGCGTGGTCTTGTGACCACGAATCTTGGAGTACATCAGCGGCTGGGTGAAGCTAGGTTCGTCGCCTTCATTGTGGCCGAAGCGGCGATAGCAGAACATGTCGATGACGACAGGCTTGCCGAACTTCTGGCGATATTCGACCGCGACCTTGGCAGCGAAAACAACCGCTTCCGGATCGTCGCCATTCACATGCAGAACCGGCGCCTCGATCATCTTGGCAACGTCTGTCGGATAGGGCGAGGAGCGTGAATACATCGGCGACGTGGTGAAGCCGATCTGGTTGTTGATGACGAAATGGATCGAACCGCCCGTGCGGTGACCCTTGAGGCCCGAAAGGCCCAGACATTCGGCAATGACGCCCTGACCGGCAAAAGCCGCATCGCCATGGATCAGAAGCGGCAGGACCATGGAGCGGTCCGGCTTGCCCTCGGTGGCGATATCCACCAGCTTGCCCTGGGGCGAGATATGCTGATCCTGCTTGGCGCGGGCCTTGCCCAGCACCACCGGATCGACAATTTCGAGATGGCTGGGATTTGCCGTCAGCGACAGGTGAACCTTGTTACCGTTGAATTCACGATCTGACGAAGCACCCAGATGGTACTTCACGTCGCCCGAACCCTCGACATCGTCGGGGTAGAAGGCGCCGCCCTTGAACTCGTGGAACAGGGCGCGATGGGGCTTGCCCAGAACCTGGGTCAGTACATTGAGACGGCCACGATGGGCCATGCCCAGGACGATATCCTGAATGCCCAGGGCACCGCCGCGCTTGATGATCTGTTCCAGCGCCGGAATGGTCGCTTCGCCGCCATCAAGACCGAAGCGCTTGGTGCCGGTATATTTGACATCGATGAACTTTTCGAAGCCCTCGGCCTCGACCAGCTTGGAGAGGATGGCCTTCTTGCCCTCGGGCGTGAAGGTGATTTCCTTGTCCGGGCCTTCGATGCGTTCCTGAATCCACTGCTTGGCTTCAGGATCGGAAATATGCATGAACTCGATGCCGAGCGTACCGCAATAGGTGCGCTGCAGGATGGCGAGCATTTCGGGGATGGTGGCGTATTCGAGGCCCAGATAGCCATCGACAAAGATCTTGCGGCTGTGATCGGCCTCGGTGAAGCCATAGCTTGCCGGATCGAGCTCGGGCGCCGGCTCATCTGCCTTGAGGCGCAGCGGATCGAGATCGGCATGAAGATGGCCGCGCATACGATAGGCACGGATCATCATGATGGCGCGGATGCTGTCGCGGGTGGCCTGGAGGACATCTTCGGCGCTGGCGGAGGGCTTGCCCTCGGCAGCGGCCTTTTTGGCGACGGCCTTTTCGGTCTTTACGGCGAGCTCGCCCCAATTGCCGTCCAGCGCGCTGACCAGTTCGCCAGTGGCGGCCTGTGGCCAATCCTTGCGGCCCCAGCTCGGGCCATCGGCATTCTTCTGGGCCGTGCCTTCGGCATCATCGAGCCGCGAGAAGAAGCTCGACCAGGTCGCATCGACGCTGGACGGGTCTGTCTTGTAACGCGAATAGAGTTGTTCGATGTAGTCGGCGTTGCCTCCGTAGAGGAACGAGGTCAGCAAGAACGTGTCGTTCTTTTCCTGTCGTGTCATCGCGTGTGTCGCCAGGCCTTGCGCCTGACTATCCTTCTCAACAACCGGGCACGCCGGTTCATGCGGTCCTTAATTTCTCGACGGATACTGACCGCTTATCCTTAGTATCCTGTTAAGTGAAACGACCCCTGAGCAGGGCCGCGGCTCAATTCGTTTTACAGCTTTGCGCGAAACTTGCGTAACACTGTTCTGTGTCCGAAGCGCGACCGACATTGGTCGCATGGCTTATTTGAGGCTCTGTCTTCCCTTTTGCGATGCCATCCCCGCGAAAGCGGGACCTCCGTTTCCAAACAGAGGTTCCCGCTTTCGCGGGAATGACACTGCGGAAAACGAGAGGCCGGATGTGGGCCTCCCGCCGGTTCGAGGCTTTCCTAGCCTTTCAGCACGTCCACCAGCGTCGTGCCGAGACGCGCCGGCGAGGGCGAGACGCGGATGCCGGCGGCTTCCATCGCGGCGATCTTGGATTCGGCATCGCCCTTGCCGCCGGAGACCACGGCGCCGGCATGGCCCATGGTGCGGCCCTTGGGAGCGGTGCGGCCCGCGATGAAACCAGCCATCGGCTTCTTGCGACCCTTCTTGGCTTCGTCGATGAGGAACTGGGCCGCATCTTCTTCGGCCGAACCACCGATTTCGCCGATCATGATGATGGAGGTGGTGGCGGGGTCGGCGAGGAACATCTCGAGCACATCGATGAATTCAGTGCCCTTGACCGGATCGCCGCCAATGCCGACCGCAGTGGTCTGGCCGAGGCCTTCGTTCGAGGTCTGGAACACGGCTTCATAGGTAAGCGTGCCCGAGCGCGAAACAATACCCACCGAACCCTTGCGGAAGATCGAGCCCGGCATGATGCCGATCTTGCATTCTTCCGGCGTCAGCACGCCCGGGCAATTGGGGCCGAGGAGGCGCGACTTGGAACGGTCGAGGCGCGCCTTGACGCGAACCATGTCCATCACCGGGATACCTTCGGTTATGCAGGTGATGAAGGGGATTTCCGCATCAATGGCTTCGATGATGGCATCGGCTGCGCCGGCGGGCGGCACATAGATGACCGAGGCGTCGGCGCCGGTGCGTTCCTTGGCCTCGGCCACGGTTGCGAAGATCGGCAGGGTTTCGCCCTTCGCGCCGGTCCAGGTTTCGCCACCCTTTTTGGGGTGAATGCCGCCGACCATCTGCGTGCCGTAATAGGCCAGCGCCTGTTCGGTGTGGAAGGTGCCGGTCTTGCCGGTCAGGCCCTGAACGAGAACCTTGGTATTCTTGTTGACGAGAATCGACATGAGTAAAGGTCCTTCAAATTAGCCGTTGATCGCCGCAACGATCTTCTTGGCGGCGTCGTCGAGATCGTCGGCCGCAGTGATCGCCAGACCCGACTCGTTGAGGATCTTCTTGCCCAGATCGACATTGGTGCCTTCGAGGCGCACGACCAGCGGCACCTTGAGACCCACTTCCTTGACGGCTGCGACCACGCCTTCGGCGATGACGTCGCACTTCATGATGCCGCCGAAGATATTGACGAGGATGCCCTCGACCTTGGGGTCAGCGGTGATGATCTTGAAGGCTGCCGCCACCTTCTCCTTGCCGGCGCCACCGCCGACGTCGCAGAAGTTGGCAGGCTCCTTGCCGTAGAGCTTGATGATGTCCATGGTCGCCATGGCAAGGCCGGCGCCATTGACCATGCAGCCGATATTGCCATCGAGCGCGACATAGGCGAGGTCCCACTTGGAGGCCTCGATTTCCTTGCTGTCTTCTTCCGTCTCGTCGCGCAGCGCCTTGACGTCATCGTGGCGGAACAGCGCATTGCCATCGAACGACACCTTGGCGTCGAGAACGCGCAGGTGGCCATTGGTCATGACGATCAGCGGGTTGATTTCGAGAAGGGCCATGTCCTTCTCGCTGAACGCTTTGTAGAGAATGGGGAACAGGGTCTTAGCGTCTTCGGCAGCAGCGCCGTCGAGCTCAAGGGCGGCAACGATTTTAGCGGTATCAGCGGCGGTTACGCCGGCTTCGGGATCTATGGCGATGGTGTGGATCTTTTCGGGCGTGTCGTGCGCGACAGCCTCAATGTCCATGCCGCCTTCGGTCGATACGACAAAGGCAACCTTGCCCACCGAACGATCAACCAGCAGCGAGCAATAGAGTTCGCGGGCGATATCGGCGCCATCTTCGATATAGAGGCGATTGACCTGCTTGCCGGCATCGCCGGTCTGGGCAGTCACCAGGGTATTGCCGAGCATTTCCTTGGAGAACGCAACAACATCCTCGATGGAGCGGGCGAGGCGAACGCCGCCCTTGGCATCGGGACCGAGTTCCTTGAACTTGCCCTTGCCGCGACCGCCGGCATGGATCTGGCTCTTGACCACATAGAGCGGGCCGGGCAGCGACTTCGCGGCGGCCTCGGCTTCGTCGGCCGAAAAGATGGCGACGCCGGCAGCGACGGGCGCGCCATAGCCTTTCAGCAGTTCCTTGGCCTGATGTTCATGGATGTTCATTCAATTCCCCTTGGGTGGGCAGACAGAGATCCGGCATTTCTGGAGCCGGAAAGCCAAAAGCCGCTGGCATTGCCAGCGGCTCTGAATGCGTTACGCCAGCTTTGGCGCGATTTTCTTACACGCCTCGATGAGGCCTTCAACCGCCGCAACGGACTTGTCGAATGCCTTTTGCTCGGCGGAGTTGAGCGAGATCTCGACGACCTTTTCAGCACCACCGGCGCCGATGATCACCGGCACGCCGACATAGGTGCCCTTGACGCCATATTCGCCATTGAGCTGCACGGCGGAGGGCAGAACGCGCTTCTTGTCCTTGAGATAGCTCTCGGCCATGGCAATGGCGGAAGCTGCCGGGGCGTAGAAGGCCGAACCGGTCTTGAGCAGGCCGACGATCTCGGCGCCGCCATCACGGGTGCGCTGGACAATGCTGTCGAGCTTTTCCTTGCTCATCCAGCCCATCTTGACGATGTCGGTGAGCGGAATGCCGGCAACGGTGGAATAGCGCGTCAGCGGAACCATGGTATCGCCATGGCCGCCCAGCACGAATGCATTGACGTCCTGAACCGAGACGCCCAGCTCTTCGGCGATGAAGTGCACGAAGCGCGAGCTGTCGAGCACGCCAGCCATGCCGATCACCTTGTTGGCCGGCAGGCCGGAGAACTTCTGCAGCGCCCAGACCATGGCGTCGAGCGGGTTGGTGATGCAGATGACGAAAGCCTTGGGCGCATACTTGGCAATGCCCGCACCTACCTGCTCCATCACCTTGAGGTTGATTTCGAGGAGGTCATCGCGGCTCATGCCGGGCTTGCGCGGCACGCCGGCGGTGACGATCACCACGTCGGCGTCCTTGATGTCCTTGTATTCGGACGTGCCCTTGAGGGTCGAGTCAAAACCCTGGGCCGGAGCGGACTGGGCAATGTCGAGGGCCTTGCCCTGCGGCACGCCATCCACAACGTCGAACAATACGACGTCACCCAATTCCTTCTGTGCTGCCAGCAGCGCCAGCGTTCCGCCGATCTGTCCTGCACCGATAAGGGCAATCTTCCTGCGCGCCATAAGTCATCATCCCAGACTGCGTTGAATTGGCGCACGTCTTAACCCTGTCAGCGAAGCCGGGCAAGTGAACCCTTCGTCTTAGGGCCGTTTTCGCCCATGCCGATGAGCGATGGGGTAATGCTGGTTTGGCAAAGTCGGGCCATGGGCCACCAGTCTTTGTCATCGTCAACCTAAGGCGCAGGGGTCACCGCATCTCTGAGGCCCTTCCCCAAATATTCCTCGGACTGCATTTCGGTGAGACGGGAGATGGTGCGCTGGAATTCGAAGGCGGTTTTGTCGTCCTGGCCGAGCTGGTCAAGCGGGACGGCGAAGCTGGCGGCGAGTTTGACGCCGCGATCATAGAGCGAATCGATAAGCAGGATGTAGCGCTTGGCGGCGCTGGACATGGTGCGGTCCATCTGCGGGATATTGTCGATAAGCACGGAGTCGAACTGGTGGGCGATGCGCACGAAATCGCGCGTGCCCAATGGCTTTTCGCAAAGGTCCGCAAAAGCGAAACGGGCCGCACCCAGCGCCATCAGGGGCACGGGAATCTGGCGGCCAATGCTTTCCACTGTGCCGGGCACACCGGGCTCGCCGCCGGTGATGCGCAGCCAGAGCTTATCCATGGCCGCCTGCACCTCGGGCCCGGTGCCAAAGGCATAGACCTGCTGGCCGGAAAATTTGAGGCGGCGATAATCCTGCTCGGAGGGGAGCGAAGCCACTTCGCATTGCTGCTTGAGCAAGGCAATGAAGGGCAGGAACAATTGGCGATTGAGCCCATCCTTGTAGAGATCGTCCGGCAGGACGTTGGACGTGGCGACCAGCGTGACACCGCCGGCAAAGAGCTTGCCGAAGAGCCGGTCGAGCAGCATGGCATTGGCGATGTCGTGGACGTGGAATTCGTCGAGACACAGCAGGCGCAGGCCCGATTTGAGAATGGGTTTGACCACCGCTTCGACCGGATCGGCATCGTCATTCTTGCCGCGCGCCGATTTGCGGAAGGCGGCGATGCCGGTATGCACCTCGTCCATGAACTCATGGAAATGCACGCGGCGCTTTTCGGCAAAGGGCACGGCGGCAAAGAACAGGTCCATCAGCATGGTCTTGCCGCGCCCGACTTCGCCGTGAAGGTAAAGCCCACGGACCGGCTCGGGCTTTGTACGAAAACCAAAGCGGCGCCTGGGCGGTGCGGCGAGCTCTGCCAGCACGCGATCAAACAGCGTCACCGCATCGGACTGGGCCGGATCGGGCGTCAGCGCGCCACGGGCGATGAGCTCGTCATAGGCAGCGCGGACGGGTGGGGACGATGCGGACATAGACAGTTTCGCGGGCAGCAATCCATCACCGGATCATTCCCGCACATGCGAGAACCTCTGTTTCTGCCGACTAAACGGAGGCCCCCGCTTTCGCGGGGGTGACAAGGAGGGTGTGTAGGGTTCGTCGCGCGCTGGCGTCAAACAAAAAAGCCGGCCCCTGAGGACCGGCTTGATCTTAGCGCGACATGGAGATGGCCTGGCCACCGCCGATAGTGCCGATATAGCGACCGCCGCTCGGCGCGAGATAGGCAGAGAGATTGCCATTATCATCATAGAGCTGCAGCTGGCTGCCGACCTGCTGCCAGCCGGTGACCGACGCGATCTGCGGCACGGTGCAGCCTGGCGCGGAGGCGCGGTAATAATTGGTGCCGGTCTTGGCGGTCATGGGCAGGTTGAGGCGGCAGGTCTGCGCGCCGGCAACCACGTTCCACACGCCTTCAGGACCGGAGCTGACACCGGTGGCCATCGGCTGGCCAACGGTGACGAAGGAGCTGTTGCCTGCGCCGGCAATCTGGGTGCCGCCAACCTGCGTGCCCATCTGGGCGCCAGTGGTCGTCTGCCCGCCGAGAATTGGCTGGCCGGAGAGGCCCGGCGCGGGCGTGCCCGTGGCGCCAATGGCGGGAAGCGTGCTCTGCTGCACCATGGAGGTCTGCACAGGCTGGGCCTGGGAGACGGGGGAAACGACATTGAGATTGGCCGTATTCGAACGACTGGTGCTGCTGCAACCAGCCACAACGAGAGCCACTAGTGCCAGCCCTGCGACGGAAGAAGCGCCGCGCTTCCAATCCTGCATTGATCACTCCCTGCCCAGAAGGCTTAAGAAAAATTAACTCTTTGGGCGGCTTATAGCCAAAGCACCCGGCAGGTTCAATCGCCCAAACCGCCCAAGCGTTCCGCCAGACACTGATATTCAGTATTTCTGTGATGCACCATTGTGGCCGATTTACGAGCCCGGCTGCACCATATCCTTGAGCAGATCTTCGACCAGCAGGGTCGCGTCGCTGGCTTCATCGTCCGGCACTTCGATGGCGACGCCGCCGGGACCGAAGAGGTTCGGCACGCCCGGAAGTCCCCCATCTCTGGGCTCCAGCGGATGAAAGCCATGGGCGCGCAGCGCCACGATGAGCACGCGGGCCACCGATTCATTCTTGACCTGGGCGATCACTTGAAACTGCATTGAGGGCTCCCGCGAAGACTGTTCGATGGTGACGAAGGGACAGGGTGGGAGCAAGGATAAATTGCCCGTGAGCCGGAATGCCCGGGCTTAATAATCCTGTTCGTAAAAGACGCCGAGGCTCGAATTGCCATCCTGACCGGCGCTGCCCTTGATGGTCAGATCATTGGTGACGTCGAGATTGATGGTGACCTTGGACTGGCCATTTCCGGCCACCGTGACGCCGAGATAGACATTATCCTGAATATAGGTGCCGGCCTGAACGCCGACATTGCCGGACGCGTCGGTGACCACATCGAGATCGGCCAGACCCGCCGCGCCGCGCAACCCATCGACCAGACCACCGCCGCCGCCACCGACCAGTTCGGCAGCCGCAGCCGCAAGCTGGGCCAGCTGGATGGGCGACAGCTCGCCCATGGAGCGCTTGAAGATCAGCCGCGACAGCACTTCGTCCTGCGGCAGGGCGGGGCTCGAACTGAAGCTGATGTCGGGCGCGGAGACGCGGCCCGATACGGTGACAAAGACAGTGATGCCATCGCCCTCGGTGCGCGCGACGAGATTGAGGAAGGGATCGAGATCACCCACCAGGGTCACTGACCCGGATTCGAAGGTGATGCGCTGGCCCAGAATGGAGAGGCGGCCACGATTGAGCGCAAAGGCGCCAATGGGCTGGATGTCGGACAGAGGGCCGGTGAGGCGCACGGAGCCGCCGACTTCCGCATCAAGACCGCGGCCACGGATGAAGATCTGATTGGGCGCGTTGACATTGATATCGAGCAACAGGCCGGGCGGGCGCGACTGGGGCACGGGGGCGCCATTGGTGCCGACTTTGGCGCGCTGCAGCGTCTGCTGCACGGGCGCGGGCGTACGCACATGCTCGACATCGATCAGCTGCGAACTGCCGGCGAGGCCATCGGGCACGGTGATATTGGCCTGCTCGACCAGCACATTGCCCGCAAGCATAGGCGTGCCGGTGAGATTGCCCGTAAGGGTCAGCGCGCCGGAGAGCGTGGCCACGAAGAGATCGCCATCGGCATAGCGCGCGGAATTGACGGAGAGGGCGAGATTGGCCGGCAGATTGGGCGTGAGGCCGATGGTGCCCGAGGCCGAGACGCTGCCGCCGGTCGAGAGGCCTGCCGTGAGGCTTTCGATGGTGGCGGTTTCGCCCGACAGGCTGGCGCGGCCGGAAATGCCGGTGAGGCGCAGATTCAGCTCGGGATCGACATAGCCGGAGCCGGAGGTGGAAATCGAGCCACCGAATTGCGGGCTGGAAAGGCTGCCGCTGACATTGGCGTCGAAAGCCAGCGTGCCGGAAAGCTGGCCGCCGCGATCGGCGACAAATGTATTGGCGAGAGCCAGGGGCGCGGAGCCGGAGAGCGACACATTCATGCCAGAACCGGAGAGCGGCACGCGACCCGATCCGCTGACGGCGAGACCGCCGGCGCCATTGGCCGAGAGCCGGTCGAGCACGACAATGTCGCCATCGAGACTGCCCGTGGCGGAGACGCGGAGCGGGGACACGCCGACTGGGGCGATGGCGGACACGTCGATACCCCCGGCGTCGGCTTCAAAGCGGATGCCGGAACGGGCGCCCGTCTGGCTGGCGCGGGCGGTGAGTGTAGCAACGACAACATCGGCGGCGCGCAGATTGCTGGCGGTCAGCGTGCCTTCGATGGCGGGCGTGCCGAAAAGATCGGCGACGGTCGCGGCAATATCGGCGCGACCGATGGCGATGTCGTTGACGCTGAGACCAGCGGCATTGGCGGTGACGCTGGCCGATTGCTGGCCATTGGCAGGCGCGAGGCGCACGGAGGCATTGAGGCTGCCGGAGGCATCGACCAGCGCGAGGGCAGCGGCGAGGCTCACATCGGGGGCACTTACGTCGAGATTGCCGGTGACGAGGCCGGTATTGGTCTCGCGGTCGAGCGCGCCGGTAATATTGGTGCCGGCGACCTGAAAGCTGATGCCGGACAGGGACTGAACATCGGCATCGGTTTCAATGCGGGTGGCGAGGCTAGCGAGATTGCCGTCAATATTGGCCGAGCCGGTGAGATCACCGCTGAGCGCGCCGTTCTGTAGCGCTGCGGCAATGGCGAGTTGCCCCTCGCGCAGATCGCGCCCGGCCAGGGTGGCGCGCGGCACCTGTGTGTCGAGCAAGAGCATCAGGGGCGCATCGGCGGCGGCGGAGCGGGCCGAGCCGCGCAGGGTCAGCGCGCCGCTGGCTTCTTCAGAAAGCAGGCCCAAATCGGCCAGATCGAGGGCAATGTTGAAATCGGCGACGTCGCTGGCATAGCTGCCATCGGCACTGAACTGCACCTGCGCATTGGCTATTGTGAAGTCGTCGGCGGAAATGCCCGCCTCGGTGCGGGCGAGACAGCCCGAGAGAGTGACGGGACCGGCGAGCAGGGCATCGGCGGTGGGGTCATCGATGGAGAGATTGGTGCCGGTGCCATCGAAGGTAAGATTGAAACCACCGGTGAGCGGCATGATCTGACCTTGCGCGGCCAGGCTTAGAGCGCCCGAGAGATCGCGACCGGCGAGAGAGGAGAACGGCGCGATATTGCCGGTTTCGAGGGCAATCTTGCCATCGAAGTCCACACCATCGATGAGGCCCGAGAGCTGTGCCGTGAGGGCAGCACCAACGACCCGTAACTGGGCAAGCTGGATGGGTTCGCCCGCATTCCACACGCCGGCAATGCCGAGACCAACGCTTTCGCCTAAAGCGGCTTCGACGCCTTCATCGGCGCTGATGCCCGAAAGCGCGCCGTCGCCATTGAAGGTGACCATGCGGGTTGCGGGATCATTAAGATTGCTGGCAACGCCGCCCATGGCGAAGGTGACATCCTGCGCGGCGAAATCGGCGGTGGAAAGACCGGACACTGCAAGATCGGCGCGCCAGTCCTCGCTGCCGCCGGTGCCGAAATCCACGTTGAAGCGGGCGGAATTGACCGAGGTGTCGCTGCCGGGGACCGGCAGGGTGACGCGAGCGCCCGCCGGATCGGCAATGCTGGCGGCCAGTTCGAGACGCGACACGAAATTGTCGGGCGTGACACTGGCGCTGGCGTCGAGCGCCAATTGCCCGCCGCCGAGATTGAGGCCGGTGAGCTCGATGCCACCTTCGCTGCGCAGCAGGGCGCGGGCGCTGAGTGCGGTTTCGGGGCCGAAGAAGGGACGATAGGGCGCGGCAACCAGTGTGGACAGCGGCCCGCCCAGGTCGGTGGCAATGGCAAAACCTTCGGGTTGCTGGGCGATGGTGGCGGTGCCCGAAAGCGCTGTTTCGCCATCAGCCAGCAGCACCATTTCAGCGCGCAGGTCAGCGACGGGACCGGAGCCATCCAGTGTCAGCGACATCGCCGGGCGGCCCTCGATATTGAGGAGGTTCGCCATGACGCCATTGGCCGGCTCGGTCAGGTTGAGCCCGAGATCGATTGTGTTGCCGTCACGGCGATAGGCGACATCGAGATCGAGGGTGCCGCCAGGTCCGTCGAGGCGGATGATGTCGAGATTGGTATCGAGATTGCCGCCCTCGAGCGTCAGCGCGCCATTGAGGGAGATTTCAGAGCCAAGGCCAAAGACGCTTTCGCCAAAGGTGACGCTGGGGACGGACAGCTGGTCTAGCTGGATGGCGACGGGGAATTCAGGGATTTGCAGACTGCCCGCTTCGGGCGGGGGCAGATCGACGCCCTCGGCCGGGATGGCATTGCGCAGATATTCGATGGAATCGGCCCTGAGCGCGCGGACTTCGAGACGGCCACCGAGCAGCGCCGCCTGGTTCCAGTTGAGGCTGGCATTGTTGACGCGCAGCCAGACGCCTTCCTGGTCCGAAATGGTGATTTCGCGCACGGAAACGTCGGAGCCGAGCGCGCCATCGATATTGGAGAGGCGGATTTGGCGTTCCGGCGTGGAGAGACGATCCTGCACGAAGCTGGTCAGCCAGTCCTTCTGCTCTTCATTGTCCATGGAGAGCACGTCCTGCGCGACGAGCGCGGCGGGAACGGCGAGCAGGATGAGGCTGGCCCAGGCGACACGACGGAATTTTTGCGGAAGGCCGGCCATCAGAATGCCTGCCCGATGCCGGCATAAATGGCGTAGTCGGAATCCCCTGCCCGCTTGTTGAGCGGAATGGCAAAGTCGAGCCGCAGCGGGCCAAGGCCCGTGTAATAGCGCAGGCCGAGCCCGGCGCCGAGACGGAGGTCGGACAAGGCCGGGAAGGTGTCGGCAGCGACATAGCCACCATCGAGGAAGCCGACCACGCCAATATCTTCGGTGACCTTGGCGCGCGCTTCGAGCGAGGCTTCGAGCAGGTAGCGCCCGCCGGTAATGCGGCCCGTGCCGTCATCAACGCCGATGGATTTAAAGCCATAGCCGCGCACGGAACCACCGCCGCCGGCAAAGAAGAGTTTGTCGGGCGGGATTTCGCTCAGCGCCGGGCCGAGCAGCGCGCCTGCCTTGATACGACCGGCGAGGACAAAGGCGTCGTCCTCGGAGAAGCCGAAATAGGTGCGGCCTTCGATGACGACGCGCGCTGCCGGATTGCCATAGACGAAATCGTAGAAGGGCTCGATCTGGCCGGAGGCATAGATGCCTTCGGTGGCGTCGACTGTGCTGTCGCGCCCGTCATAGATGACACCGGCATAGACGCCGGCGGTGGCGAAATCGCGGGTACCGAAGACGTCATCAAACCGGGAACGCTTGAAGGTCGTGCCACCTTCGAAGGTGATCTCGTCAGAGAAGAAATGCGTCAGGCCCAGCCGCGCTTCAGCGGAGGTTTCGATATAGGTCGGATAGATGGTGCGCTCGGCAGAAACGGCAGCCACCAGGTCAGTATCGGGATTGAGGAAGCCCGGCTTGGTGAAGGTGCCGCCGAGCATATAGTCGAACTGCGAGGTGTTGACCGGCCAGGCAATGCTGGCGACGCGCGCATCGAGACGCAAGCGCTCGGCCTGGCCAAACAGGTTGCGCCAGAGATGGAAGCCTTCGAGACCCAGGCCATCGATGGTCGAATAGGTGGCGCCAACGCCGAAACGACGGCCGGGCAGTTCTTCGACCAGAAGTTCATAGGGCAGGAGACCATCGGCGCCGATGGAATCGGCAGCGGAAAGGCGCGCGGCGCGGAAGACTTCAAGCCGGTCGAGCCGCTTTTGCGCCCGCACCAATGTATCAGGGTCATATTCCTCGCCCACGACAAGGCCGGTCTGCTGCCGCACAAAGTCGGGGTTCATATTCTGCGTGCCCGAAACGCTGATCGGGCCGAAGGCGGCGCGTGCGCCGGGATTGACCCGCAAGGTGACGGCAACCGAATTGGTGGCGTGATCGGCAACCACGTCGCGGGCGGCAATCTCGGCCTTGGCATAGCCAAGCTGACGCCAAGCCTCGAGCGCCAATTGCTCGGCGCGCAGGATGACGGCCGAACGCGCGACTTCGCCAGCGCCGAAGCCACGCATGGCGGGCAGATCGACCTGATCATCCGGATCATTGGTCGGCGGCGCCTGATTTTCGATGGTGACCGTGCTGAAGCGGAATTCCGGCCCGGCGGTGACGGCGATGGTGACATCGACCGGATCGGGCAGATTGGTATCGGGCGGCAGATTGGCCGCCTCAACGCCGCCAATGCGAATGCTGACGGCGCCGCCATAGCGGCCTTCGGCATAAAGCGCGGCCAGTAGCCGGCGATAATCGCTGCGTGCCTTGGCGATCAGCCCGGCGGCGCCCGAAGCCGGTTCGGCTTCGTCGGCGATGAGCGCGGAGGCGTTGCGCAGTGCGGACTCCACCGCGCCGGACTCGCTGCTAGAAAAGGTAACGCTATAGGGCTGGGGATCGACGATGACCGATTCTGCATCAATGGCAGCCTGATCTTCGAAGAAGCGCATCCCGAACAGCTCGAAGCCATGGGCAGGCGGCACCGCCACAGCGAAGCCCGCCATGGCGACGCACAAGGCGCAGAAACTCGATACCAGACGTGCGCTTTGCAGTGACTTGTTCCCGCCCGTTACGCTTCAACCAGAAAGGCGAAGCACCAGATTGCCATGAGGACGGAAAGATAGCGTTAAGCTTTCCGTCCCGGTGCGCACATGCGTCCCCCAGGACGATGATGTGGGGCCAATCTATCGCCGGAGGACGATCAGGGCCACCCCATGAGGCAAAAAGTTACTGATGGGTCAGCGCCATGATCGGGGCGGAGCGGTTGACGGGAGCCCGGGCGGCAGTCAATTTGCCGCGGAGATTTTCCAGCCCGCAGGACCCGTTATGTATCAGCTGCTCGATCCCAGCCGCTTCGTTGTTTTCATCACCGGCGCCACCTCCGGCTTTGGCGCCGCGGCGGCCCGCCGCTATGTGGCCGCAGGCGGCAAGGTGATCGCAACCGGACGGCGCGAGGACCGGCTGAAGGAATTGCAGGAAGAGCTGGGCGCGGAAAACTGCCATATCATTCAGCTCGATGTACGCGACCGCAAGGCGATGGAAGCGGCGATTGCCAATATCCCCGCCCCGTTCGACGCCATCAATATCGTGCTGGCCAATGCCGGGCTGGCGCTGGGGCTGCAGCCGGCGGCAGAGACCGATCTCGATGATTGGCAGACCATGATCGACACCAATGTGTCGGGCCTTGTTTATACCGTGCGGCTGCTGCTGCCAGGCCTGATCGCGCGCGGCGGCGGGCATGTGGTGACGCTGGGCTCGGTTGCGGGCGAATTCGCCTATCCCGGCGGGTCGGTCTATGCGGCGACCAAGGCCTTTGTGAAGCATTTTGCCCTCGCCATCCGCTCGGACCTGCAAGGCAAGAATGTGCGCGTGACCGATATCGAGCCGGGCCTCACCGAAACAGAGTTCTCCGTCGTCCGCTTCAAGGGCGACGAGAGCAAGGCGGGCAATGTCTATAAGGGCACCAAGCCGATGAATGCCGAGGATATTGCCGAGAGCATTTTCTGGGCCACGTCCCTGCCCGCCCATGTCAATGTGAACAAGATTCAACTGATGGCCACGACACAGGCCATCGGGCCGTTTGATATCTACCGTGGATAGGCAGACGCGGAGTTAACAAAACCTTTATAACTTGCTTGCCTAGCAGCAACTTAAGCCGTTGTATGGCGGGATGCGCTCCACCTCTGCCACACCCGGCCTGCTGCTGATCGTTGTTGTCGCGTTCTGCGCGCTGATTTCGTTCGCCGTGGTGACCGCAGGCACGATGAGCGTGCCGTGGTTTGGGCTGAAACTGACCACCAATGGCGATGTGGTGACCGTCAGCGGGCGCGACGAGGGAGCGTTTTTCCCCGAACCGGTGCCGCCGGTCGGCGACCTCTTGCTTGCCCTGGCCGCGCCGGGGGAAACGCCCGTTGCCGTGCTCAGCGAGGACCTGCTGGCCGAACCGGACAATCTCGAGAGCTATGACGCGATCAACGCGTTTTTTGACCGGCAGAGCGCATTGCACGCGGCGCTGACCAATGGCAGCGAAGAGGTCGAGCTTTATCTGTTGAACCCGCGCACCGGCGAGCGCACCATTTCCAAAGTCTTTGTCGAATTCCGGCCCTTCTTCGCGCTGCCAGATGGGTTTTGGGTGCAATTGCTGACCGGCATTGGCGCGGTGCTGATTGCCGGCTGGGTCTGGGCCCTGCGTCCGCGCCGGCTGGGCCCGATCCTGTTCCTGGTCAGTGCACTCGGGATGCTGATGTCCTGCGCCACATCGGCCATTTATGGCAGCCGGGCGCTGGCCATAGATGGCGCGCTGTTTGCGGTGCTGCAGCCGATCAATTCCATCGGCGCCGTCACCTTCGGCGTCGCCATGATCGGGCTGCTGCTGAGCTATCCGATACAAATCGTGCCGCCGCGCTGGCTCTGGCTACTGGCGCCTGTGCAGGCGGGGATGATGTTTCTTATCCTCACTCAGACCGGGCTCGGGCCGAGCCAGCTCTACATTTTCATTGCCCTGGCAACGGTCGTAATCCTGGCAGCGATTGGCCTGCAATGGTGGCGCACGCGGCATGATCCGGCGGAACGGGCGGCGCTGGGCTGGCTGGGGCTGTCCATAGCGGCGGGGTGCCTCGCCTATACCGTGTTTGGCGCGCTGCCTGTTCTTCTTGACCTGCCCTTCGGCATCCCGCAGACCCATGTGACCGGCGTGCTGATCGTCATCTATATTGGCCTGGCACTGGGCATTTCGCGCTTCCGTCTGTTTGAGCTGGGCGACTGGGCCTATCGGGTACTGTTCTATACAGCAGGCGCGGTGCTGATGCTGCTGATCGACGCCGTGCTGATCGTGGCGCTGAACTTTGATGCGGCGCCGGCGCTCGGCCTGTCGCTGGCGCTGGTAGCCTTTGTCTATCTGCCACTGCGCGACTTCATCTGGCGGCGGATGACGGCGCGCAAGCGCGTGCCGCAGCATGAGCTGTTTGCCTCGGCGCTCGACATTGCCTTTGCGCCCTCACCCGAGGAAAGCGCGCTGCGCTGGCGGGGGCTGCTGACGCGGCTGTTCGATCCGCTCGAAATCAATCCGGGCAAGGGGGAAAGTTCGGTCCCCGCCAGCAGCGAAGACGGGCTGGCGCTCGACCTGCCGGGGCTGGCCGGGCTGCCGCCATTGCGGTTGACTTTCCCCTATTCGGGGCGCGGCCTGTTTTCGCCCAGCGACGTCAAGCTGGCGGGCAATCTGGTGACGCTGCTGGAGCGGGCCGAGGAAAGCCGGCAGGCCTATATGCGCGGCGTGGGCGAAGAGCGCCGGCGCATGGCGCGCGACCTGCACGACGATGTGGGCGCGCGGCTGCTGACCGGGCTACACACGGCAGACGAGCGGACGCGCCCGACCCTGCAGGCGGCGCTCAGCGATATTCGCGCCATTGTCTCGGGCCTCGCCGGTGACGAAGCCGAGCTGGACCGCGTGCTGGCCGAAATCCGCCATGAAGCGGCGCGGCGGCTGGAGGCGGCGGGGATCGAGCTCGATTGGCCTCTGCCCGATGCCGAGACGCCGGCGATAAGGCTCGACTATCGGGTACACAAAGCGCTGACCTCGGCGGTGCGCGAAATTGTTTCCAATGTCGTGCGCCATTCAGGCGCGAAACGGCTCAGCGTCATGCCCGAGATTGATGGGACCATGCTGACGCTGCGCTTTGCCGATAATGGCGGCGGATTGCCCGAGGCGGCGCTGAACGGCGAGACGGCGGGCTATGGCCTCAAAAGCCTGCGCCAGCGGATCGAGGACCTGGGCGGCAGCGTGACGCTGGGCAGCGCCGAGGGCACGACCGTCGTCGTTGCTTTGCCGCTGCTTCTGGGCGCCCGCCCCCCGGAACCGGGGGTGCAGCCATTTGCGGCCCCGCTAGACTTCCCTGCATGAGTGTCATCACCATTTCCGTGCCCCGCCACTGCCTGCTGATCGAAGACCAGCCCACGACGCGCGACTGGATGCTCGGCGTGCTGGCGACGGCCTTTCCCGGCATCGAGATCGCGACGGCCGGATCGGTGAAGGCCGCCAATGCGTGGCTGGATCTGCATGGCGATACGCTGTGGCTGGCCATTGTCGATTTGGGCCTGCCCGATGGCTCGGGCATTGATATTGTCCACCGGCTGCAGGCGCGGCACCCGGATGTACTGTCGATTGTGGCGACCATTTATGACGACGATGCGCATCTTTTCGACGCCATCGCGGCGGGCGCGCGGGGCTATGTGCTCAAGGACGAGGAAGCGAGCCTTTTGGTGGGCTATCTGCAACGCATCGAGCGGGGCGAACCGCCCCTGTCGCCCTCGATTGCGCTGCGGCTTTTGAGCCATTTCCGTGCTCCACCCGACAAGGCGGATGATGACGCTGGGCTGAGCCCGCGCGAGACCGAAGTGCTGACGCTGTTGGCGCGCGGAATGACGGTGGCGGAAGCGGCGCGGCGGCTGGGGCTGCAACCGCAGACCGTGGCCTCCTACGTGAAGGTCATCTACCAAAAGCTTTGCGTATCGAGCCGGGCCGAAGCGACGCGCGAGGCGATCCGGCGGGGACTGGCCTGATCCGTTTCACCCCGGACGGGGGATGACAAAGCGCGGCCAGGGCTGCATTCTGGGACGGGGCTGATCGGAGAGAAAAATGACACGACGCAGCGCAGTTATCACCCTCGTCGGCCTTGTGGGCCTTGCGGCAATGCCGGGACTACAGGCGCAGGAGAGCCTTGATCTCTCCGCGATCGGCACGACCTGCCTCGCCACCGAACTCGATGATTGCCATGTGCGGACGGCGGGCTATTTCAACCGGTCCGACTTCGGCGATGAGGACGGCGCGCCGCTGATCGCCTGGCAAACGCAGATCGGCACCAGCGAGATGGATGGCTATATCGGCGGCTTCGTGTTGCTGCGCCATGATGGCGAAGGCTGGAGCGTCTTTGACTCAGGCTTTGACGGCTTCTTCGAGGCGCCAAGGCTCAACCCCGAAAACGTGTTGCACATTCCCGGCTATAGCCAGGGCACGGGCGCCTTCAACATGGACCGCCTCTATCGGCTGGAAGAGGATGGCACGACCTGGACGCCCATCGACATGAACAATTGGCTCGAGGGCGTACAATTGCCCGATGACCTCGAAATCTGGAAGGGCGTCGCCTTCGACTTCTCCAATCCCTGGTCTGGCTATTTTGCCATTTCCGGGCTTTGGGCGCCGGACGATGGCAATTGCTGCCCCAGCGGTGGCGAAGCCCGGATCAAGCTCGACATCGTCGATGACAAGGTCGTCGGCTCGGATGTCATCCATACGCCGCCCGAAGAGGGCAGCAATTAGAGACCGAGGAAACGGACACTATCGGGATCGACGGGAATGCCTTCGGCTTTCCGCCGGTCCATCTCTTCCCATTCCCGATCACCCGGCGCCATGACACGCTCAGCGCCCGCGCGAACCGGAGACGCGCGCAGGCTCGCCAGATAATGCGTAATCGCCGCCCCGAACATGGCGCGGCCGGCGAACTTGTCCGGATCAATCACCAGCACGAAATGCCCCATATTGCGCGGCGTGGAAATGTCGTCCGTGCCGTACATGGGGACGAAATCGGGATCGAGCGTGGTGCCGGTAAGGAGCGCTGAAAAGAGCGTCGCGACGCCCGCCAGGGCCGCGCCCTTATAGCCATAATCCACCCCGCCCAGCGGCAGCAGCATATCGGCTTCGTGCGGATTGGTGGTGGGGTGGCCATCAGGGGTCGCGGCGACGCCCTGGGGCAATTCCTTGTCGAGCGAGCGGTGCAGCATGACGCGGTTGAGTGGAATGGACGAGGTGGCCATGTCGAGCAGCCAGGGTTTGCTGTTCGGCACGGGCGCGGCAAAGGCCAGCGGATTGGTGCCGTGGAATTTTTTGGCGCCATCGAAGAGGGCAACCATGGAATCGGTATTGGTGGTAGCAAAGGTGACAAAGCCCTGCTCTGCCCCGGCCAGCGCATAAGCGCCCGCGGCGCCCAGATGGGACGAGTGGCGAATGCCGACCGCGCCAACGCCAGCTTCGCGGGCCAGCTTTATGCCGGTGTCGACAGCGTGATAGGCGGCGTAATGGCCCATGCCATCATCGCCATCGACCATGGCGCTGCCGGCGCCGCGCTGCTCGACCTTGAGCTGCGGATTTTTGTTGAGCCGGCCACCGGCCAGCATGGCGCAATAATGGCCCGTGAGGCGCACGCCATGGCTATCGACACCGACCAGCGAGGCGTGGAGCATGGCGCGAACGGCTGCGGCGGTGGAGGCAGCACTCGCGCCAGCCTCGGTGAGACGGGCCGTGACACGCTCTACCACATGGGCTTCGGCAAAACGGGGGGCGTCGCTTTCCATTGGCAGGCTCCTCAAGGTGGACACCTTTCCATGGCATGACGGCCGGACTGATGCCATCCGGTTTATGCTGACAAGTGCCTGTCCGGGCAGTTTGCAATGCGGGGCACTAGAACTAGGCTGCCATTCCCGCTATGGCCTTGGACAAATTCGAGGAGTTTCGCCCCATGATCATCGAGCCCAAGATTCGCGGCTTCATCTGCACCACCGCCCATCCCACCGGCTGCGCCACCAATGTGCAGCGCCAGATCGATCATGTCGTCATCAAGGGACCCATCCCATCTGACCGCAAGCGGGTGCTGGTGCTGGGCTGCTCGACGGGTTACGGCCTCGCCTCGCGCATCGTCACCACATTCGGCTCGGGCGCCGATACGGTGGGCGTTTCGTTTGAGCGCGAGCCGGGCGAGGCAAAGCCGGCTTCGGCGGGCTGGTACAATAACCGCGCCTTTGAAAACCGCGCCAAGGCGGCTGGCCGAAAGGCCGTGACCATTGAGGGTGACGCTTTTTCCGACGCGGTGAAGGCCGAGACCATCGAAGCAATCAAGGCCAATCTGGGCCAGGTGGACCTGGTGGTCTATTCGCTGGCCTCGCCCGTGCGCACCGACCCCAAGGACGGCGTGACCTATCGCTCGGCCATCAAGCCTTATGGTTCGCAGGTGACCTCGAAGACTCTCAACACCTCGACCGGCGAAGTTTCCGAAATCACCGTTGAGCCGGCGACCGAGGAAGAAGCCGCCGCCACCGTGAAGGTGATGGGTGGCGAGGATTGGGAACTCTGGATCAAGGCCCTCTCCGATGCGGGCGTCTTGGCCCAGGGCTTCCAGTCGCTGAACTACACCTATCTCGGCAGTGAACTGACCTGGCCGATCTACCACAAGGGCACGCTGGGCAAGGCCAAGGGCGATCTCGACCGCGCCGCAAAGGCCATCCGCGCTGCCCATGGCGAACACGCCGCCCATGTTGTGGCGCTCAAGGCCGTGGTGACACAGGCCAGTTCGGCCATTCCCGTCGTGCCGCTCTATGGCACGCTGCTGATCAAGGTCGAGGACGAAATGGGGCTGGGCGAAGGCCCGATCCAGCAGATCGACCGCCTGTTCCGCGACAAGCTGCAGGGCGATGTGGCGCTGGACGAGGAAAGCCGGGTGCGCGTCGATGACTGGGAGCTGTCGGACGCGATGCAGGCAGAGCTCAAGAAGCGCTGGGCAAAGCTCAACACCGAAAACCTGGCGCAGCTCGCCGACCTTCCGAAATATCGCGAGGAATTTTTGAAGCTGTTCGGCTTCGCCGTAGGCGGCGTGGACTACAGCCAGGATGTTGATCCGCAGGTCGTGAACTAAAACGGGTCTGCGCTGGGTGGGCTGGCTTCAGGCCAGCCTGCTAATCTCGAGAAGGCGCTCGCTCTCGCCCGCGACATTCTCCGCCAGCCGCGCGGCGGCAACGAGGGGAAGCCAGGCGAGAATGGCGGCGCGGGCCGGACCGCCATTGTGGACAATGGCATCGAGATAGAGTTCTACCGCCTCGGGCATATGCAGCCGCACGAGCAGACAGGTGCGCGCAATATCGGCCTCTGCCGGGCCTGAACTGGCATCGAGCCAATCGACAATGCCCAGATCATCCCCGTCGGCAATGATGTTGAGCGGGTGGAAATCGCCATGGCAGAGACTATCCCCATCCGGCAATTCGGCCAGTCGATCGAGAAGGCGCGACCGTTCCGGATCTGCGAGAGCGGGGGCGGCCATGATGCGGTCCTTCAGCCGCTGCTTGAGCCGCGGGAGGCCCTGGACCGTATTGGCCAGTACCTTGAGCTGGAGACTTGCGAGCGTGTCGAGCAGGCCGGGGGAGAGCGCAGCATCTCCTCCTGCGCCCAGCGGGGTACCGGCAATGCGACTCATCCGCAGGCCCCATCTTCCATCGATCTCGACAATACCGAGCGAGGCCGGTACGCGCAGCGGGATATGTCTGATAGCATCGAGCACCATGGCTTCGTGCCGGCAATGTTCGAGGCCGGTGCCGGGGGCATAGAGCTTGAGAACGGCTTCGCCATCCTCGAACACTTCGGCGATCCGCCCTGCCCCCAGCAGTCTCCGTGTCATAACCACGTCTTTGGCGGATAGACGTGTTCGCCGCCCTGCCAGTCGCGGACGGTGAAGCAGCCATCCGTGCCGGTGATGGCAGCGGCGCCGATATCGGCCTTGCCGTGGCCGCCGGGAATATCGAGCACATAAGTGGGCTGGCAGAGGCCGGAAATGCGACCGCGCAGGGCCGTGACGAGCTGCTGACCCTTTTCGATGCTGACCCTGAAATGGCTGGTGCTGGGGGCGAGATCGGGGTGGTGGAGATAATAGGGCTGGATGCGGTTTTCGACGAATATGCGCATCAGGGCAGCCAGCGTTTCGACGTCATCGTTCACCCCGGCAAGCAGGACGGACTGGCTGATCAGCGCGATGCCGCTATCGGCGAGGCGGGCGATGGCGGCGCGGGCTTGAGACGAAAATTCGCGCGGGTGATTGGCGTGGACGGCGAGATAGGTGGTCTTGCTGCTGGCCTTGAGCGCGGCGACCATATCGGCGTCCACGCGCTCGGGCTCGACGATCGGCACGCGGGTGTGGAAGCGAACGATCTTGACGTGCTCGATGGGGGCAAGGCGCTCCATCAGGTCGCGCAGGCGGCGGGGTGAGAGAACCAGCGGATCGCCGCCGGTGAGAATGACTTCCCAGATTTCCTCATGCGCGGCGATATAGGCGATGGCCGCATCGAGTTCGGTGCCGGTGAGCGTGCCCAGCCCCTGTGGCCCCACCATTTCGCGGCGGAAACAGAAGCGGCAATAAACCGGGCAGACATGGACGGCCTTGAGCAGGACGCGATCCGGATAGCGATGGACAATACCCTCAACCGGGGAATGGGTGAGGTCACCAATGGGGTCGGCGCGCTCGTCTGGCGTGGTGACGAGTTCGGCGGCGGTGGGCACGAACTGGCGGGCGATGGGATCGGCGAGGTCGGTTGGATCGATGAGGGCGTGGATCGCCGGGGTGATAGCGATGGCGTATCTTGCGGCGACGGGGGAGAGGTCCGCAGACGGCGGAACGAGGCCAGCTTCGATCAGATCATCGACGGTTTTGAGGGCGGCGCTCATTCGGCCACCGGCGCCCAGAGCACCGCCTCGATCCGCTGGGCGCCGGTGGCCAGCATGACGAGGCGATCAAAGCCAAGCGCAACGCCGCTTGCCGGGGGCATGATGGCGAGGGCGGCGAGGAAATCTTCGTCGATAGGGTAGCGCTCGCCATAGAGGCGCTGCTTTTCGTCCATTTCGGCGGTGAAGCGGCGGCGCTGCTCATCGGCGTCGGTCAATTCGCCAAAGCCATTGGCCAGCTCGACGCCACAGGCATAGATCTCGAAACGCTCGGAGAGGCGCGGATCGGACGGGACGCGACGGGCCAGGGCGGCCTCGCAGGCGGGGTAATGATCGAGAATGGTCACACGCCCATTGCCCAGATGCGGCTCGACGCGCTCGGTGAGGATGATGCTGAAGAGATAGCTCCAACTGAGATCATCCGGCAGCGCCATGCCGATCTGCGTCATCTGCGCGGCAAGGGCGGCGCCGTCGGGGATGCCTTCGGCGTTGAGAGTTGCCATCAGGTCGATATTGGCGTGAGCGCGGAAGGCGTCAGCAACGCTGAGGCGCTCGGCCTCGGCGAACGGATCGCAGGGGCGATTGCGGAATTCGAATTTGCTGATGCCGGTGGTTTCGGCGGCGAGGCGGATGAGGGTGATGCAATCCGCGATGACGGCGTCATAGGCCTCTCCAGCCCGATAGAATTCGAGCATGGTGAATTCGGGATGGTGAAGCGCGCTGCGTTCGCGATTGCGCCAGACATGCTGCAGGCTGGCAATGCGCGTCTCGCCGGCGGCCAGCAGCTTCTTCATGGTGAATTCGGGCGAGGTATGCAGATACATCGCCTGAGCC
>JAEYTY010000002.1 GCA_023433775.1 Pseudomonadota bacterium
AACGTCAGTCATCGCCGTGCACCTGCTGAGTCCGCTTCGGGCATCCCGCACAACGGGCATCGTCAGGCAGGCAGGCTAACCCGCCGCAGGAGGTCTGAAGCACGCGGCCCCGAACCATCAGTCCCAGGGCAAGACCGCCTGTCGCCAGAATGACGATCAGTGGCGCGATAACAAGCTCCATGTGCGTTCCTCCTCAGGCCAAGTGCTCGTCGAAGCGACCCACCGCTACGCGTCGAAGGCTCGCCTCCTCGTTGAAAAGGAAAAGCGCGTCCAGCCCATTCCGCTGAGCCATTGCAGGGCCTTTGACGCCCGCGGACACGAGCGCAGTTGCCCATCCATCGGCCAGCATGGCGTTGCCGGCGATGACGGAGACCGATGCAGCGGCCCCCTCTACGGGCTCGTCCGTGGTCGGATCGATAATGTGGCTGTAGCGCCTTCCGCCAAGCGTATAGCCGTTGACCTTGTCGCCCGACGTAGCGATTGCCAGTCCAGCGAGGGCAACGATTTCGGCCGAACCGAAATGGCCATGGCGGGGATCCTCCACCGCAATCTGCCATGAACGGCCGCTCGGATGATGTCCGAGCGCAGCGACTTCTCCGCCCAGGTCGACGACAAAGTTCTCCTCGCCGTGTTCACGCAGCACGCTCACCATCTGGTCAAGCGCATAACCCTTGGCAATCCCACAGAGGTCGACGGTCACTTCAGGGTGGGACTTGCAAAGGGCAGCATCCGAAGCCAGAATCTCGGCGTCTTGGGGAACCTCTGCTGCCGCCATTGGACCGAAGCCCCAGCGTCCTACATGCGGTCCGACGGCGATGTCGAATGCTCGCTCGCTGGCGCCCCGAACTGACAACGCCGACCGAACGACCGCAGCGATTTCGCTATCGATCGGCTGCCAATCCTGGCTTTGCTTCTCATTGAAAGCCGTGATGGCGCTGTCGCGGCGCCATGGCGACATCAGCCGGTCGATCCGAGCAAGCGTCTCCTGCAGGGCGGTCTGGAGCACGCCCGCGTTGGCCGCGGCACTCAACGTCGCCTTCCAGGAGGTGCCGAAAGCCGGTCCGCCGATTGCCAAAGTCGGAGATGCGAAGCGGGCGAGTGCCGGATGGGCAAGTACCGTTGCTGCCGCAAGGCCGCCTGCGATAACCTGACGCCGGGTGAGATGGATCTTGTTCATGTCCTCAGCTCCCGAAATCGTCGTTGAAGATAGATTGCGGCTCCACGCCCAGATCGTCCAGCGTGGAGAGCACGGCAGAGATCATCACCGGTGGTCCGCAGAGATAGTATTCACATTCGTCGGGCGACGGATGGCCGCGCATCGCCTTCCGCAGGACCTCATGAATAAAGCCGCGCGGGCCCCGCCAACGGTCACCCGGCGCGGGGTCTGAAAGCGCCACCGTCCAGTCGAAGTTCTCGTGCTGCGCAGCTAGTGCCTCGAGTTCCTCAACATAGAAAAGATCGGCCACCGACCGGGCACCGTAGAAATACGACATCTTGCGGCTTGTGCCGCGGGCAAGTTGCTCATGGATCATAGCGCGAAGGGGCGCCATGCCGACACCGCCACCGACAAAAACCATCTCGCGCTGGGTCGGCTGGACGTGGAATTCTCCATAAGGGCCGGACACGTCGATGCTGTCGTCTGGTTTCAGCCCAAAGAGGTACGACGAGACGATGCCCGGCGGGATCTCCGCTTCGCGCCCGGCAGGCGGAACTGCCAGGCGGATATTGTGAACCAGGCGGCCACGATCCTCCGGTCGCCCCGCGAACGAGTAAGCGCGTGACGTGCGCTCCGTGGTACCTGATCGCAGCCCCGACCAACCCGAAATGCGCCAGGTCAGCTCGTGCTCCGCATCGATCTCGAGCTGCGAGAAGTCGCGTTCATAGGGAGGCGCGGTCAGCAGCATGAAACCGCCCGCTCGAAAGGTCAGGTCGCGCCCTTCCGGGATGTCCAGCACCAACTCGCGGATCAGTGGAGCGAGCATGCGGTTGCTGATGACCCGGCATGTGAAGCCCTCTGCCGACATGATCTCAGGTGGCACGGAAACATCTACCGCGCCGCGCAGGTTGAGCTGACACGCCAGCCGCACATTCTCGCGACGCTCCTTCGCTGACAGTAGACCGCGCTCGGTCGATCGCAACTCGCCGGCGCCGTCACCGGTGACGGTGACGCGGCATTGCCCGCAGGTTCCGCTGCCGCCGCAGGCTGCGGGAATGGGGATGTCGGCGCCATGCAGGACCTCGAGAAGCTTCGCGCCCCGCTTGGCTGTGATTGCCTGCCCCTCATTCACGATCACCTTCAGAGCGATGTCTGGCACCAGTCGCGACCGCGCTGCGAGAAGACCCAAGGCAAGTCCTAAAATGAGGAGGACGATCAGTGCGCTGCCAAGAGTGATCTCAATCATGGTACCGCCACCTGGGCAAAGGTGGCGAAACCGAGCGACATCATGCCCGTCAGGATAAAGGCAATGCCTAGTCCCTGAAGTCCCGCCGGTAGATCCGCATATGCCAGTCGCCGCCGGATTGCGGACAGCAGGATCACCGCCACGGCAAAACCTGTGCCGGCCCCAATGCCAAAAACGGTACTCTCGGCGAGATTGTAGCTGCGGTCGGCCATGAACAGGCTTCCGCCGAGGATCGCGCAGTGGACTGCGAGCAGGGAGAGAAAGACGCCGAACGTGGCAAAAAGGGCGGGAAAGGACCGGTCGAGGACCATCTCGACCAGCTGCACCGCCGCTGAGACCACGCCAATAAAGGTCAGAAGGCGCAAATAGCTGAGGTCGAGATCGGGAAAACCGGCCCACGCCCACGCGCCCGGGGCGAGCAGATACGTGTAGAGCAAATGATTGAGCGGCACGGTCACCCCCATGACCGCGATTACCGCTACGCCGAGCCCAACTGCCGTTCCTGGTCTGCGGGACAGCGCCAGAAAGGTGCACAGCCCTAGAAACAGTGTCAGGGGCATGTTCTCGATGAACGCCGAGCGTATGAAGAGCGCCCCGAGATCGCTCATCCCCGCGTCTCCTCGGCAGGGGCCAGTGCGTGCTCGGAGACCTCCACCTGTTCCACACGCCAGCTGCGGATCGCCCAGACCAGGCCGCCGAGCAGGAAGAACGCGCTCGGTGCAAGAAGCATCAGGCTCAGCGGCTCGAACCAGCCGCCCTGTTCGGTGGTGCGAAAGACTTCATTGCCTAGAAGAGTGCCCTGGCCGAACAGCTCGCGCACGCTGCCGATGATCACCAAGACCAGTGAGTAGCCGAGGCCGTTGCCCAGCGCGTCGGTCATGGCGGGAACGGGCGGATTGTGGAGCGAGAAGGACTCGGTGCGTCCCAGGACGACGCAATTTGTGGCGATGAGACTGACAAAGACGGAGAGCCGCTGGCTCATCTCGAAAAAGAACGCCTGCAGAAACTGATCCACGACAATGACGAGCGAAGCGATGATGATGATCTGCACGATGAGGCGGATCGAGGAAGGTAGGTGTTTGCGGATCAGGCTTATGATCCCGGCGGCGGCAACCACCACCGCAGTCAGTGCCGCTGACATGGTGATGGCAGCAGCCAGCGTGGTAGTCACCGCAAGCGCCGAACAGATGCCAAGAATCTGCAGGGTGACCGGATTCTGCCGCAGGATTGGGTCGGTTAGGGTTCCCCAGAGCCGCATCAGAACTCTCCCCGTCGTATGGCATCGAGAAGTGGGCCGTACCCGTTTGGCCCAAGCCAGAATGCAAGCATCTGCGTCATCGCCGTGTTGGTTCGTGTCGCGCCGGTGATTGCGTCGACCTCGAATTCGGTTGTCGCTGCGCCGCGCGCCACAGCTAATCTTGGCGAGCCGGTTTCGTCCTCGATGCGTTTGCCCGCGAACTGTTGCCGCCACGCAGGTTCATCGATCCGCGCACCCAGCCCTGGGGTCTCGTTGTGCGACATCACCGCGAGCCCGGCGACCGTCATCATG
Organism: Pseudomonadota bacterium; assembly: GCA_023433775.1. Taxonomy (GTDB): domain Bacteria; phylum Pseudomonadota; class Alphaproteobacteria; order Rhizobiales; family Devosiaceae; genus Devosia. The sequence continues at coordinate 3,952 of JAEYTY010000002.1, forward strand.
TCGCCCTCGACGGCAATCATCGCCTCGATCGGGCCGCCATAACCCGTGCCGCTGATCGGCAGGATCACCAGCTCCACCGTGTTCTCAGGGGTGCGCAGCAGGTAGATCTGCTTGAAGTCGGCGCGGCTTCCCAAGTTGGCGATGTCCTCCTGCGGCGACAACTGCGTCCAGTTGGCGGAGTCCGTTAGGGCGCCCGCCAACGTCTCGGGTGTGACATCCTGTGCAGCCTCGACGCGCCGGAGATCCACCACGATTGTCGACAACTTCATGTCGTCGGACGTTGCCAATATCGCCGATAGCCCCGGGATTTCCGCCAGCAACGCCTCAAGTCGGGTCTGCTGTTCAAGCGCGCGGTTCTGCGCCTGGATGGGCCGCAGCACGACGGTAGCACCCGTAACCAGCAGAGCGCACACAATCGAAACGATGAAGGCAACGGCGATGGTCTTGGTTCGGCTTTCGTTGGGCAGCGACAGGATCCCTCGCCACAGCTTGATCGGGTTGAGCTCAGCCATGACGATATCTCCGAACAGCCTGCCAGACGGCGATGGCTATTTCATCCAGTAGAGGTGCTGCGAGCGAAACCAGGAGTGCTGCCGAAACAGCAATCTGCACGGGAGCTGTCTCCCAAAATGCGGCAAAGAGTGCGGTCAATGCACCAAAGAGGGCTCCATAGAGCCAACGCCCAAGCGGCGTCGACGCGCTGACCGCCGGATCGCAGACGAGGAAAACCAGAACAAATGCAACGGCACTGGTCAGCAGGTCGAAGTTGAACCCACCCGCAGCGATGAGCACCACAAGTGCGCCAGCCAGGACGCGCCACGGCAGCACGCCGAAGAACAGGAGGATAGCCGCTGCCGGGATTGTGGCCCAGCCGATCTGAACCGGCAGGTGAGGCCAATCCGCCGCGGGAAAGCCGAAGCCGAGGAACATGATGGACACAACCGCTGGGCTGAGGACACTCCGCCCCCAGCCGCCAAAGACCAGTTCGCCGAAGACGA
>JAEYTY010000083.1 GCA_023433775.1 Pseudomonadota bacterium
CTCGACACGCGCGCCCTCGGGCAGCGGGCGCGGCAGGCGCGCCTCCACGCGCTGCGCGGTGCCGGCGGCGAGCTCGACGAGGATCTCCTCGGGCGCGTGACTCGCACCGAGCACGGCGGCGACGGCCATCACGACTCCGCTCGTCGGCGCGCGCAAGCTGGTGCGTCCACCCGACGCCGCGATCGCACGCGCCTCACCGAGGCCGAGCCCGGCAGCGCGCAGCGTGGTCGCCGCGATCTCTCGCGCGCCGCGGAGCTTCGCGATCTCGAGTTGAAGAGTGGCGAGGTCGCCGACGCGCGCGAGGCCCTCCGCGCGTAGCGCCTCGAGCTGCTTCGCGCGTTGCTCGTGCGCGACGAGCTCGTCGTTCGCAGCGAGGTACGCGGCAGCAGCAGCCGCCGCCTCGGGCAGCGCGACGTCGACCAGCGACGCACCCTCCGTCACCGCATCGCCGGCCTGCGTTCGTACCGCGAGCACGCGCGCCCGGAGCGGCGCGGTGATCACGGCGCGCCCCGCGGGGGCGACGACGACATGCGCCGGCGCCTCGAGGAGCGCTGTTCCGCTCGGCGAGCGTGCAGCGACCCAGCGCACCGTCGCGCTCGACGGCGCGTTCGACGGCACACTCGGCGGTGCAGGCTCGCTGCTACACGCGACTCCAAGGAGGCCAGCGACAACAACACGGAGGAGGTAGGGCGGAGCTGGTTTCATCGGGTGGCCTCGATCAACAGGAACGCGCGGATCCGCGCCCACGCGTGCGCAGCCTCGGCGTCGGCGCGCCGAGCGCGCGCGGCGACCGCGGTGCGCTGTGCGGCGAGCATCTCGACGATGGTGCTCTCGCCGACCTCGAACGCGCGCTGGCGACGCGCGGCCGCGTCGGTGGCCGCGGGCACGAGCTTGTCGCGGACCGCGGCGAGGACGTCGCCGGTGTGCTCGACCTCGTGCAACGTGCGCGCGAGCTCGGCCGCCGCCTGCGTCGCGAGCGTCGTGCTCTCGGCGACAGCGACGCGCGCCTCCAGCTCGGCGGCGAGCGCCTCGCGCTGCCCGCGGTCGTGCGGCAACTGGACGCCGAGTGTGATGCCGCCGACGAGCGCACCCGGCCCGTCACGAAACACCTCGGCTCCAACGACGAGCTGTGTCCCGCGCGTCGCGCGCTCCTCGACAGCGCGCGCGCGTGCTGCCCGCGCCTCCAACCGCTTGGCCTCGACAGCAGGCAAGCGTCGCGCTCGCTCGAGGAGCGCGGCCCACGTCTCCTCCTCGGGGATGGGCGCCTCGGGCAGGTCCCCACGAACTTCGATCGCGCCAGCGCGCGCCGTCACTCGCGCGAGCTCGAACCCGGTCTCCGCGACGCGCCCGCTCGCATCACGCAGCGCGAGCTCGGCCTCCGAGGTGTACGCGCGCGCGTCCGCGAGCTCGGGTGCCGTGAACACCCCCGCGGTCGCGCCGCGCTCCGTCGCCGCGAGCACCGCGCGCGCGAGCTCCACGTCCTGCGTGGCGGTCACCATGCGCTCGCGCGCCGCCCATCCGTCGATCCATGCTGCCGCGATCTCGAGCTTCGCCGCGAGCACGCCCGCGCTCGTCGCCGCGTCGCGCGCATCCGCCGCGGCATCGAGCTGCGCACGTCGAGCACTACCGACACCGGTCAGCGGGAAGGTCTGCTGGATCGAGAGGCTTCCCTCGGTGCCGCGATCCTCGTCAGGCGCGGACCGTCGCTGCGGCGAGAGCGTGATGCCCAGCGGCCCCCACACGCGCGGCAAGCTCAGCCCGCGCTCGGCCTTCGCCGCGTCGCGCTGTGCACTCCATACGAGGAGCTGGTCGCCGAGCCCGACCGCCTCCGCGAACGTCAGCCCAGCGTTCGCACTCTCCGCGCGCGCGACCGTTGTCGAGAGGAGCGCGGCCGCGACGACGGCGGCGATCAGCGTTCGCGTCAGCACCGCCGGACAGTAGGACCGCCGTGGGAGCGAGTTCTTGAGACGAGCCTGAGAGAATTCTTAGCGAGCTTGCGTCTCCCGAACGAGAGCCAGCTCCGCTGCGCCGAGAGACACGGTTTGGCTCACTGCCCACCGAGCAAGCGGGCGCGCACGGGCTGACGTCGCAGAGGTGTTGCCAGAGGCTCGGCGAGCTCGCTGTGATAGAAGCGGTGCGCATGGATCCACAACGGCACGCGACCCTCTCTGCGCGTCGGCGCGGTGGAGCCGCCGAGGACTACTACGCGTTGCACGCGTTTTTCGACACGACGAAGGAGCTGTGCTCGGACAATCGGCATCGGCTCCTGCACAACCTGTGGGGGATTCGACGGGTGGTAATTCCGCTGTTCGGCGCGCAGTTGACGCTAGCCGACGGTACGCGGGTCGCGAGCAAGGAGGTTTGCGAGGCCGATCACGTACTCGCGGATTTCGCGGGCAAGTATCTGCCGACGCTCAGCGACTTCGTCGGTGCGATCGAGCCTGTCGTCGGAGAAGAGGCGCGGTTCCTGGAGATCCAACACGCCTATCGAGACGACGAAGCGGCCATGCGTTTGTTGCGCTCGCCGTTCGCTGTGACCGGTCAGGTGAAGTCCTTGCTCGTCACGCACAACACGTGGTTTCTGTCCGAGGTGCTCCCACGCGTGTGCAGCACGGGTAGGACCACGCGCTTGCCGCGCGGTGTACCGCCCTCCGAGCTGTTCGCTCGCATGCGCTTCGAGCTGTGGATGGATAACGGTGTAGTCGCGCCGCCGAGCGCGCCGAAACGTATCCACCAGCGCCTCACGACGTCAGGAGAGGAGCATGTCGATGTTCATCATTCGTAGTCAGGGCTTCTTTTACACCGACGAATACTACGCACCGGGCGAGGTCTTCAAACAGGTCGTCAAGAAGACCTTCCCCACCAAGGTTGCCGCCGAAAAGGCATGTGCCGCGCTGATCCGCAAGTGGGTGCGCTCCGAGCCGCTCGGCAACTACGTGTTCGATGACGGCGTCGTGATCGACGCGATCGTGGCGTACTTCCGCGAAACGTGGCCCGAAGACTACGGCGCCGCCGAATGGGACGAGCTTACGATTCCCAAAGAGGCGACCGACAAGCAGGTCGACGAGATCGTGAAGCGGTTGGAGGTCACGTTCGCCCAGGTCTTCGAGGTCGATGAGGACGACGTCGAGGACAACGACGAGGACGAGGACGACGACGAGGACGACGACGAGGACGACGACGACGAGGACGACGAGCTACACTACGGCCCGCGCGGGTGACAGCCCGCCTCCAGACATCATTCGGGCGACGCGCCGCGCAACAGTCGTCGCTGCAAGTTGTCGCTACCGTTGGATTCGCGTTCCCGGTGCGTGAGAGCACAGGCCCGAACAATCACGAGAAGTGTGCTCGTGAGGTGCCTTGCGTTCCAAGGGCCACCACACGGGACGAGCTACTCCTCACCGAGATCATTAGTCTCGCTGTGGCACGCGACACCTCGCCTCCTGATCGACGCGCTCTGGTCGACTACCTCGTTGGCGTCATAGCTGTCCGCTTGAATTGACTCGCGTACGTGCCTCAGAAACCATCGCTGCAATGGCTAAAAAGCTCGCCGCTTCCGGGTTTCGGGTGGGTCTCCGACGAGGTCAGCTGCGGACGTGAGAGCGCCGCGTGATGGCGGTAGGTTTGGTCGGTGCAGGACACCGATCTCTACCGTCAGCTCTTGGGGCTTGAGAA
>JAEYTY010000154.1 GCA_023433775.1 Pseudomonadota bacterium
GGTGCCGCCTGAGCCAAAGTTCGCGCGCGGCTATGGCCATGTCTATGCCCGCCACGTGATGCAGGCCGATAGAGGCTGCGACTTCGATTTCCTCGAAACCGGCTTCGGCGCTCCGGTGCCAGAGCCCGAAATTCTCTGACTGCAGGTGATGAAATGACCATGCAACCCAAGCTGCTGATTGGTGGCGAATTCCGGACCAAGGGCGGCGATGCGCCTATTCCGGTGATCAATCCCTGCACCGAAGAAGTGCTATGGGAGCAGCCTGCCTGCGATGCTGCCGATGTGGCCGAAGCACTGGCTCATGCACGAGCCGCGCAGGAAAGCTGGCCCAAGGTGCATGGCTGGGAACGGGGGCGCATTCTGCGCAATATCGCCAGTGAAATGCGCAGGCGCACCGATGATATTGCCCGCGCGCTGTCGCTGGAGATCGGCCGACCCTATTCGCAGTCGGCTGGTGAGGTTGGCGCGGCCATCGAACAGCTCGAATGGTATGCCGGTGAGGCCGAGCGCCTATTCGGCGACACTATTGCCTCCCGGCAGGGCGGCAGGCTGATGATCGAGCATGAGCCGGTCGGCATTGTCGGCGCGTTCAGCGCGTGGAATTTTCCGGTGAACCTGCCCGTGCGCAAGCTCGCGCCAGCGCTTGCCGCCGGTTGCGTGGTCATTATTCGCCCTTCAGAGCAGGTGCCGATGACGTCCACGCTGATCGCCGAGGCCTGCGTGGCCGGCGGGGTTCCTGCTGGCGTGGTTCAATTGCTGCTGGGCAAGGCCAGCACGGTGACCCAGCCGCTGATGGACGCCAATGAAGTGCGCAAGATTTCGCTGACCGGTTCGACGCGCATAGGCCAGATGCTGATGGCCGAGGCGGCGAAAACCGTGAAGCGGTTTTCCATGGAGCTTGGCGGGCACGCTCCCGTTGTTGTCTGCGCCGATGCCGATATTGAAGCTGCCGCGGTGCAATGCGCCGGCTTCAAGTTCCGCAATGCCGGCCAGGTCTGCATTGCGCCGAGCCGTTTCTATGTCGAAAACAGCGCCATGGACCGGTTCCTCGCCAAGTTCAAATCCGAAGCCGAAGCGCTCAGGATTGGCGATAGTCAGGACCCGGCCAGCACGATGGGCCCGCTGACCATGGCTTCCGGACGGGAAAAGGTGGAACAGCTGACCGCCGACGCCCTGTCGCGCGGCGCGCGCCTCGTGACCGGCGGCAAGCGGCCGGAGGGGCGCAATCGCGGCTATTTCTTCGAGCCGACCATCGTGGCCGATGTGCCCGACGATGCGCTGATCATGTCCGAAGAGCCATTCGGCCCTATCGCGCCTGTTGCCGGGTTCAGCGATTTTGGCGATGTGCTGAAGCGCGCCAATTCCACCCCATTCGGCCTCGCCGCCTATGGCTTTACCGGCAGTCACGAAAAGGCCGAGGCCCTGTCGCGGGGACTTCACGCGGGCATGGTCGGCGTCAACACCTTTATGATCGCCCATGCCGAAGCCCCCTTCGGCGGTGTTGATCATTCCGGTTCTGGCCGCGAAGGCGGGCGCGAGGCGGTGCGTGACTATCAGAATACCAAGCTCACCCATGTGAAATGGTCCTGATGCGATGACCGAATATCTCAACCCCCTGCGCAAGATCTGGTCCGCGGGGCGCAGTGCGCTGAATGGCTGGATCGCCTCACCGGCCATCATCACGGCCGAGGCTATGGGCATGGCGGGCTGGGATGCGCTGACGGTCGATCTGCAACATGGCACAGCTGACTATGCGTCGCTGCTTACCCTGTTGCCAGTTATTCAGCGCTCGGGCGCGGCGCCGCTGGTGCGCGTGCCCTGGATGGACGAGGGTGACATCATGCGCGTGCTCGATGCGGGGGCCATGGGTGTCATCGTCCCGATGATCGAAAGCCCGGACGACGCGGCGCGCGTCGTTTCTGCCTGCCGCTATCCGCCCGAAGGGGGGCGCAGCTTCGGCCCTATTCGGGCACGTATGGCCTGGGGGAATGATTACCCCGAGCGGGCGAATAGCGAAGTCGTTGCGCTAGCCATGGTCGAAACCCGCAGGGGCGTCGAAGCGCTTGATGAAATTCTTGCGGTGCCCGGCCTGGACGGCATTTATATCGGCCCAGCCGATCTGTCAGTGTCGCATGGATTTGCGCCCGGTTTTGACCGGCAGGAGCCGGAAATGCTCGATCTGATCTTTTCCATTCTCGAAAAATGCCAGAAGGCTGGCCTGCGCTGCTGCCTCCATTGCGGCACGCCGGACTATGCCGCCGGGATGGCGGAAAAGGGCTTTTCAATGGTGACTGTTGGTTCAGACGCTCGCTTTGTCGAGACCGGCGCTATCGCTGCGGTGAGAAGCTTTCGGGAGAAGGTTGGCCAGTCCAGCTCTGGCAAGTCTGCTCGTGGTTTATATTAGAGGCCGGAGACGCGCGGTTTCCTGCTAAAACGGGTTCATCAAACTGCATCGGCCATGTCAGAGCGGACATGAGACTGGCCATCTGCGATGTCGCGGGCGGCGTTGACTAGGCTTCTGGTATAAAGATTGACCGGGGATGTGAGGATGTCCCGTGTGGGCCCTTCTTCAACCAGTCTGGCATTGCGCATGACCATTGTCCGGTTGCAGAGCGCGCCGACGACTGCCAGATCGTGGCTGATGAAAATGAGGCTCAGGCGGCGGGTGCGGCGCAGTCGCGACAGGAGTTCGAGCACCTGCGCCTGTACCGTGACGTCGAGCGCCGAGACGATTTCGTCGCAGATCAGCAATTCCGGCGAAACCGCGAGCGCCCGGGCGATATTGATCCGCTGGCGCTGCCCGCCGGACAGTTCCACCGGATAGCGCTGCAGATATTGGCTGCCGAGATCAACCTCTTCGAGTAGCCGCACTGCCTCGTCGCGCCAGGTTTTGCGTGGCTTGCCGTAGATGGATAGCGGTTCGCTGAGGGCCTGAGCGACATTGAGGCGCGGGTTCAAGGCACCATAGGAATCCTGGAAGATGTATTGAATATTCTGCCGCGTGGCGGTCGTCATTTTCATGGGGTGCAGGTCGCTGCCCTGAAACCGGATGCTTCCGCTATCGGGGCGCACCAGTCCAACCAGCGCCTTGCCCAGGGTGCTCTTGCCGCTGCCGCTTTCGCCGACTACGGCCAGGGCATCGCCGCGACGCAGGGCGAAATCGACCGATTGCAGCGCATGGATGCGGGGGCTGAGAGGGCCTCGTCCGGCATAGCTGACGCTGAGGCCGCTGACCGCCAGAATGTCGTTGCGGTCTGTTTCGGCAGAGGGAGCGGCGGTCGCTGCCAGCTTTGGACGGCTTTGCAGCAACATCCGCGTGTAATCGTGGCTGGGCGCGCCGAGCACCGAGGCGGTCGGGCCCGCCTCAACGGCGTGGCCGCGCCTGAGCACCACCACGCGGTTCGAATAGCGCATGACGACGCCGAGGTCATGGGTGATGAGCAGCATGGCCATGCCACGGGCCCGCTGGAGCGACGCAAGCAGTTCCAGAATCTGCGCCTGAACGCTCATGTCGAGGGCTGTGGTGGGCTCGTCGGCAATCAGCAGGTCGGGATTGCCGGCCAGTGCAGAGGCTATGACGACGCGCTGTTGCTGGCCGCCGGAGAGCTCATGGGCATAGCGGCGGCGGACATTGGGAACGTCGCCAAGGCCGACTTCGGCCAGCAATGCCTCAATGCGTTGGTTGGTTTCGGCGCGGGTCAGGCCGCGCGGCAAAGCTTCACGAATATGATCGCCGGCATTCATCAGCGGATTGAGGGCCGCGCTCGGGTCCTGGAACACGACACCAATGCGCTTGCCGCGCAGGTTTCGTACGCCCCGGGGATCAAGGGCCAGCAGGTCGAGGCCGTGGAATTGTGCCGCGCCACGCAGGCGGACGCTGGTGCCCGGCGGCGCCAGGCCTACCAGCGACATGGCGGTGATCGACTTGCCCGAGCCAGACTCTCCGACAAGACCCAGGGTTTCGCCCTTGCCGATGGCAAAGGACAGGCCGTGAATGACGTCGACGGGGCCGTTTCGGGTGTCGAGGGTGACATGCAGGTCGGAGACGCGCAGCAGCGTTGTCATCAGATCGTCCTCAGTCGCGGATTGATGAGCTTGCGGATGATGTCCGCGACGAAATTGGCGAAGATCACGGTGACCCCGAGCCAGATGATGATGGCCTGCACCACCGCATAGTCGCGGCCGCGAATGGCCTGCAGCGTCAGGGTGCCGAGGCCGGGCAGGCCGAACACCACTTCCATGGTGATGGCGCCGGTGAAGATGCCGGCCAGCATCAGCCCGATAATGGCGATGGTGACGGTGAATGCATTGGGCAGGATATGGCGGAGAACGATGGCGGTGTGGCTGACGCCACGCGCTTTTGCCGCGCGGACAAACTCGGCCGTCTCGGCTTCGCGCATATCCTCATGCAGCGCCTTGGTGATCGAGCCGGCGGCATCCATGCCCAATATGATCGCCGGCACCATGAAATTGCCGATGGCGGGGATCCAGTCGAGCCAGACGGCGAAGACAATCAGCGAAACAATGCCGATCGAAAAAGTCGGAATGGCGATGGACCAGATGGTGATGATGTCCACGAGCTGGACGAAGATCGAGCGTGGGAACAGTACCGAAAGCACCGAGATGGTGACGCCGACGATCACGCCAATCAGCAGCGCTGTGGCGCCGAGCAGCAGTGTCGAGGGCAATACCGCGCCCAGGAGGTCGGCGATAGGCCGGGCAAAGCGTGCCGACTGGCCCAGATCGCCCGACAGGATCATCGTGGACCATTCGCCGAACTGGGTCAGCCAGGGTTTGTTGAGGCCGAGCTCTTCACGCATGAGGGACTGCTGCGAATAGGTGAGCGCGCCTTCGATACCCCGCACATCAACCACGTCGCCGGGGATCATACGGATGAGGAAGAAGGTGAAGATGATGATCCCCAGGGCGACGGCGATGGCGCGCAGCAGGTCGACGCCGATGCTTGCCGCCAGCCTAAAATGTTGCGGGTTCATGTGCGGGTCCTTTTCTGTGCCGGGGTCAGGCGCTGGCGCTGGGCGTTGCCGATGATGGCAAGGGCGAAGGTGACGGCTGAAAGAGCAAGGATCGGCGCCAGCAGGGCGTGTGGCGCTTCCTCCATATAGGGGGTTGCCACAGCGATCATGCGGCCCCAGCTGGGCTGCTCAGACGAAGCGCCGAGGCCGAGGAAGCTGAGAACGGATTCGGAGACGATGCAGCGGGGCAGGATGATGGCGAACTGGGTGATCAGCGCGCCGCCGATATTGGGCAGGACGTGCATGATGGCGATCCGCCCCGGACGCGCGCCCAGCACTTTGGCGGCCTGGGTATAGGATTGCGCCATCTGCTGCTGGTAGGTGGCCCGGGTGATGATGGCGAAGTTGGGCGCGAATGACACCCCGAGCGCCAGCACCACTGAGAAAGCGCCGGGCTCAAAGGCTACGATGAAGGCCAGGGCAAAGAGAATGCCGGGCAGGGCGCGCACGAGGTCGACAATGGCAAACAGGCCATATTCGACCGGCTTGCCCAGAGGCATGGCGATCAGCGCTGTGGCGGCGCCGAGCACGAGGGCTAGCATGGCGGCGCTGGCGCCATAGACCAGGCTGAGGCCAGTTCCAACCATCAGGCGGGAGAAGACGTCGCGTCCGCCATCGTCAGTGCCCAGAAGATGCCCGTTGCCGGGCCCTTCGTTCATGGCGGCGCTGAACATTTGCGGGTCGTGGGTGGCGAGCCAGGGGCCCGCCACCGCTATGATCATGGTCACGACGAAGATGCCCCAGGCCAAGGCCAGTACCGGATCAAGTCGCGCCAACCGGGCGCTGGTTGTCTGTGTCAGGGTTTCTGTCGTCATGGCCATTCTCCAGGCTTGGTTGGTTATTCCTGGTCCATCCACGCAAAGGCCACGCCGCCATCGACGCGGTGCGCCGAGGTGTTGAAGCCGATGGTCATGTCATGGAGCTTGGGGCTGATGGCGTAGGCCGACGGCTTCTGGCTAAGGCCGAAGGTGTAGTAATTGTCCATCACGCGCTGCCAGGCCTCGAGGTAGAGGGCGCGGCTCTCATCGAGATCTGCGGTGGAGATTGCCTGATTGATCAGGGCATCCAGTTCGGGGTCCTGGATACCGCCCCAGAGACCCGGATTGGGACCATCGCTCATCAGACGCACATAGCGCAGGAAGATGTCGTTGCGGGCGCCCGAGCCGCCGGGGAAGATGTCCCAGTCATATTCGGACAGGGCGCGCTGGTAGCCGAGGTCGTCATATTCGCGCACATCGACACCAAAGCCGAGATTGCGCAGGACCTGTGACATCAGCGGGCCGCTGCGGCTGCCCACGGTCGAGACCATGTAGAGCGTGTAGTCAGCCGGGTTGATACCTTCATCAGCCAGCATCTGCTTGGCCTTTTCGATGTCGGCGACATTGTGCTTGTCATTGGCGGCCAGCTCTTCGTCATAGAAGAAGTTGCCTTCGCCTACCGGCTGGTTGCCAGGCGTGCCATAGCTGCCGTTCATGATCGTATTGAACTCGGCGCGGTCGACGGCCCACATGACGGCCTCGCGCACCTTCACATTGTCGAAGGGCGGGCGGGGATTGCGGTTGTTGAAGGAGATGAAGTCCCAGCTTGTGCCGCCCTGGAAGGCGATCTCGAAACCTTCCTTCTCAATGGTCTCGACCTTGGACAGCGGGATGCTGGCGATCTGGTAGTCGCCGGCACGCAGGGCGATTGTTGCATCGGCAACTTCGCGCACGTCGAACTCGATGGCGTCGAGATAGGGCTTGCCCTCCATCCAGTAGTCTTCAAACTTGCTGCCATTCAGCGTCAGCTGCGGGGTCCAGCTGTCGAAGGTGAAGGGGCCGGTGCCGATGGGCTGGGTGATATTGCTGTCCCAGCCGGGCGATTCCGGCGCCAGGATCCAGGCTTCGGCGATCAGGTTGAGCAAGGGGCCGAAGGGCGCCTTGAGATTTATCACGAAGGTGTCCGCGTCAGGTGTCTCGAAAGACTCGACCTGTTCCATGGCGGTCGTCAGCCAGCCGGCTTCGACCGTGTCACGGATGCGCTCGAAATTCTTGCGCACGTCGTCGGAGGTCATGGCGCGGCCATTATGGAATTTGACGCCATCGCGCAGATTGAACGTATAGGTCAGCGCATCTTCGGACACCGTCCAGCTTTCAGCCAGCAGACCCTTGGGGCTGCCATCAAACGAGATCGAGGTCAGCGTTTCGGCGAAAGGATGCGGGAGAGAAATCGTGCCGGTGTGGCGGTGGAAATCGGTGGTGTCGAGCGTGCCCCATTTGAGGTGCAGCGTGCCGCCATATTCCTGCGACATGGCCGGCAGGCTTGCCTGGCTGAGCAGCAGGGCCGTCAGGATGGAAAGCGAAAGTCGTTTCATCGGGATTGTCTCCGAGGTTCAGTTCTGGGGGAGGGCGAGACCGTCCATGCCTTCTCGGGACAATCCGAGGTAGCGCATGACCGTAGGCGCGATGTCGATCAGTCGTGTGACACCTGGCTCGACAGTGCCGGGGGCAAAGCCGCCCCCATTGGCAATCAGGAAAGGGTGGCGTTCGAAGTCGCCCAGCCCGCCATGGCTGCCAAAGCCTTCGGGCTTGCCTGGCTTTTCGTCGCTGACGCAGACGGTGATCAGGCCGGGTACGCCGAATTCGTTGGGCTCGGGGCTGCGCGCCATGGAGAAGACGATGTGCAGACCGTTCTCCGGACGCTGGCCGAGATGGAGCATTTCCGGGCCGCAAAAGACTTCACCGATATAGGGCTGGGCCCGCAGAAAGCTGAGAATTGCCGGGATGCGAGTTTCGGCACTGGGAGCTACGTAAATGAGCCCGCTGCCGCCCTGGGGCGCGACGACCACGTCATTGCTGTCCGGGCCATCCTTGAGGCCGGCCTCGATCAGCCTTGGGGCGACGGCAACGCGCTCGCGAACGCTCTCCTGGCCATGGTCGGAGCCGACGAGGAACAGGATGTCCTCGCCCTCGGCACGCAGCGCCTCGACGGTGCTTTCCACCTGGGCAAAGGCACGGTCGGCTCCGGCAATGGCGTCGAGGTGAATCTGTGAACCCAGCGGCCCCGCGTGCATCCCCTGGTCCGGATTGGCGAGCCAGAGTACCGAGAGGCGCGGGCGACGGACGCGCAGGACTTCGCTGGTGAACCAGTCCGTCAGGACCTGGTCACCAGCCGAGTCGTGGCTGACGACCGGCGCCTCATCGAGGCCCAGCGTACGGCCACCCGGGCCAAGCGAGCCGGCGCGATGCACCACGTGGCCGAAATTGTCCGGGTCCTGGAAATAGGCGGCGCCCGGCGAGACATTGGATGCAATGATGGCGCCGCCATGCGAAGCAAGACGTTCGGCCATGGTCGGCACCTTGAGCGTGCGGCCAAAGGCATTGCGCAGCTTGCCGACAAAGGCCGGATCGCCGACATCGTGCACATGCATACCATCGCCATCGGG
>JAEYTY010000060.1 GCA_023433775.1 Pseudomonadota bacterium
GCCCAGGACGTGGCTGACCGCTCCCGCGAGGCCGAGGCCATTCTTGGCGCCATGACGCGCCAGATCGATGAATCCATCTCGATCCAGCTCAATGCCATGGATAGCCGGTTGCAATCGGCCATCATCGAAATCAATGGCGCGCTGGACGACACGTCGGAACGCGCCCGCCTGACGCTCTCGACCGCCGGCGCGGATTCACTCGGCCAGTTCGATCAGCGGCTGACGGAAATCGCGAGCCTCCTCGACGAAAAGCTGCATGTGCTCGACGGCGTTATCGGCGACAAGGGAGATTCCCTCGTCGAACGCCTCAACGAGACCGGTTCGAGCTTCGCCGCCCGGGCCAATGTGCTCGAAATGGCGCTCAACGAGGAATCGGGCCGCTTCAACGATGTTGTGGCCGAACGCGCCCGCGAACTGGGCGAAGTGCTCGGCGCCAAGACCAAGGCGATCAACGAAAGCATCGCCAACCGCACACGCGAAATTTCGGATTCGCTCGACGGCCATGCCGAAGTCATCGCCGAGGCGCTGGACACCCGCACCGGCCAGATCGACAGCCTGCTGACCAGCCGCGCCGCCGAAGTGAGCGACATGATCGCCAACCGCACCGGCGAACTGGAAACCGCCATCAAGACCCGTTCGGAAGAACTCGGTCTGACCATTACCGGCACCAGGGAAGAGTTCGAAAAGGCGCTGTTGAGCGGCACGCAGGAATTGGCCAATGTGGTCAATACCCGCACGCACCAGCTCTCCGATGCGCTGGCCGCCCGCACGCAGTCGCTGTCGGACACGCTGTCAACGCATACGGCCTCGATCGGCGAAACCATTGGCCTGCACACGGCTGAACTGGCTGAAACCATTACTCAGCACGGCAATATCGCCCGCGAAGGCATCGACGCGTCGCTGCGCGGCGTGACCGAAATCATGTCCGTCCGCATGGACGAGATGTCGACCATGGTCTCGTCCAAGGTCGCCGAGGTGAACAGCAATCTCGGCGAAGGCGTGGACAATGCCATCGCGCGGATTTCGGACGCCGAACGCGGCGTTACGGCCAGTATCGAAGTCGCCAGCTCGAGCGTGGGCGAAAGCGCCCGCCTTGCTTCCGAACTCATCGAGAACGGCGTCATGTCGGCCCGCAAGGCGATCACCGACATGGTCGATGAGCGCCTGGGCACCCTGCCCGAGGCCATCACCGCCCGCGCCGACATCACCGCCGAACGCCTTGCGGCGCTCAACGCCTCGATCAATACCTCGATCACCCAGTCCATGGCCGATCTCGAATCCGGCGCCGATCGGATCGAAGAGACCATTGCCAGCCGCATCACCACGGCCAGCCTCAACATCAAGGAAAATGTCGAGGCTACGGCCAACCGCATGGATGCCAGCGTCCGCGAAGCGCTCGACCAGATCCGCCAGGCTTCGACCACGCTGGACGAAATCGTGTCGTTCAAGGCCGTTCGCGCCGCCGACGCCATCGAGACGCGCCTCACCAATGTGAACCGCTCGGTGGAAGAGCACACAACTGCCTTCTCGCAGCTGGTGACGCAGAAGTCGGACGAGCTGCACAATGCCCTGCTGAGCCATGGCAACCTGCTGCGCGACGCGCTGACGGAGAACACCCGCGAGGCCGAGCAGCTGATGGCGACGTCCAGCAGCCGCATCCTCAATGACGTCAATGCCGCCCTCGCCCGCCTCAACGATTCCAACCTGTTGCTGCAGCGCGTGCTCGATGCCTCGACGTCGAACCTTGCAGCGCTGGAAACCAGCGTTGCCGAGCAGACGGCGAGCTATTCCAACACCATGCGCGAAGCCATGGGCCATACCGAACAGGCCGGCGCCATGGTCACCCAGCATGTGGGCGCCCTGCAGCAGACCATTCATTCCATGGTCAACGAGTTCGCCGGCATTCTGGGTAAGCTCGACGCCGAGACCGCCAATATGATCCAGGCCTCGCAGACTCTCGATAGCTCGAGCAGCGCAGCGCTGGAAAACCTCGACGAACGCCGCAGCGCCATGGATGCGCTGGCGCAGAGCTTTGCCGCCCGCGCCGACGATATCGATGGCCGTATGCGCCTCTTTGCCCAGTCGATTGCCGACACGGTCAACGACACCGAGCGCCGCCTCATTTCGGCGCGCCGGGCCATGGACGAAGCGCTGGCCGCCAGCACCCATTCGGTCACCGACCAGCTGTCGACCACGACCGCCCAGGTGGACAGCACGGTTCGCCGCGCCGCCGAAATGGCCGCCGCCGCACTGGCCGAACAGACCAACCAGGTCAACATGGCCCTGCAGGACAATGCGGCCAAGGTCAGCGATATCCTGGCCAATGCCGCAGGCAGCGTGACCGATGTGCTGACTTCGACGACGAGCGGCCTCGCGGACACCATTGCCGACTCAACTCAGTCGGTTCGCAGCGCCATCTCGACCAACAGCGTGCAACTGCGCCGTGCGCTGGACGAGACGACCGGCGAAGTCACCGAGCGCCTCAGCGAGTTCCACCAGTTTGCCGACCGCGAAGGTCAGCGCGCCAATGCCACGCTGCAGGAAAGCCAGCAGCGCATGGTGGTGGATATGCAGCGCGCCATCGAGGAAGCCACGCAGCGCTTTGCCGAAACCGCCCGCGCCATGCGCGACACGGCCCGCGAAGTGGGCAGCGAACTGGAAGCAACCCGCGCCGAGCTGTCGCGTGGCGTCAACGAACTGCCCGAAGAAACCCGCGCCAGCGCCGCCGCCATGCGCCGCGTCGTGGCCGAGCAGATCGAAGCGCTCAGCGAACTCAACGCCATTGTGCGGTCGCAGCCGGCCAGCCACGATGTCAGCGACCGCCGCGTCTCGTCGCAGCGCCCTGCCCCGCGCCAGCCCGAACCGCCAGCCTATCAGCCGCCGCGCCAGCCTGAGCCCGTGACCGAAAGCTATCGCCAGCCCGAGCCGCAGCGTGCGGTCCTCGCCGACCCGATCCGGATCCAGCCGGCACCAGCCCGGGCGCCCGAACCCGCGCCTGCCCCACAGCAGGAAGGCGAAGGCGGCTGGCTTCGTGACGTGCTGCGCAATGCCTCGGCCAAGCAGGCCGGTGGCGACAGCCAGCAGGGTCTTTCGGGCCTGACGGACGAGATCGCCCGCGCCATCGACGACGCAGCCCTAGCCGAGGCCTGGGCCCGCTATCAGGCCGGCGAGTCAAACGTCTTCTCGCGCCGCATCTATACGCTGACCGGCCAGGGCACCTATGACGATGTCCGCAAGCGCATCCAGCGCGACGCCGACTTCGCCCGCACCGCGCAGGCCTATATGAACGAGTTCGAGCAGCTGCTGAAGCGAGCCGCCACTGGCCAGCGCGGCGCCAGCGAGACCCGCGAATATCTGCTGTCTGATCGCGGCAAGGTCTATACGACCCTGGCCCATGCCAGCGGACGGTTGAACTAGAAGGCGCCACAAAGTGAATTGAAAAGGCCCCGGAGCGATCCGGGGCCTTTTTCATGTCGGGGCATCTATGAAGGCTTCGGTTAGCTGCTGGCCTTAGGCGGCTGCAGGCGGATGGAAAACCAGATGCAGGCCGCGCCGATCAGGGCGAAGGCACCGGCGACGAAATAGGCCTGCGCGCCCATGAAGGGGATGAGCACGCCAAAGCCGGTGACGGCGACAATGGAGAGAAATTGCTGGCCGACCACAAAGAGGCTCTGGGTTTCGGCGGCAATATCTTCCTCGGTCCAATTGGCGATGAAATGCACGCAGCCCAGAAACCCCAGGGCGAAGGTGATGCCATGCGTCATCTGCAAGAGGACCAGCATGGCGACGCCCGGCTCAAAGCCCATGGCGACCCAGCGCAGGGTCGCGGCAAGAGCAGAAATCAGGATGAGATTGCGCGCGGTGAACCTTCGGCCCAGCCGCTGCCAGACAAACATCATCACCGCCTCGGAAGCAGATGCCAGCGCGATCAATGGGCCGATAATATCCTCGGACACGCCCTGCTCCTTCCACAAGAGAGCGGCAAAGGCATTGAGCACGAAGTGGGTGCCATAGATCATGCAGAAGCCGAAAAGCGGCAGGATGAACCAGGGCTTGGCCACGGCAAGGAAGCGGCCCGCCGTCGGGCGGGGCGCAACTGCCGCAACGGTCGCCTGCTCAACCGGCGCGCGGAACGGCGGCAATTGCAATGACAGAACCGCGCGCAGGGCGGTGAGGCCGACAAAGAGCGGCACGAAAATCCAGGACCCGAACCAGACCACGAGAAAACCCGTGAGCCCGTTGAACAGCATGAAACCCAATGTGCCAAAGGCGCGCATGAAGCCGTAGTCGGAGCCATTGCGCCGCGCGAGGCGCATAGCCGCCGCATCCAGCACCGGCCCGACGGCGCCGCCCGGCACCACCGCCAGCGTCCAGAACAGCAGAATGCCCCAGAACTCGTTGACGAAGAACATGCCCACCGGGACGATGCCGCCGATCAGCGCGCCGATGACGATGACCTGCCGCCAGTCCTTGGCCCGGTCAGCCAGCCGCCCGACAATCAGGTTGAAGGCGAGAATAACGAAAATCGGCACCGCATTGATGATGCCGATCTGTTCGGGCGAAACCCCCTTCTCGCTGAGCCAGATGGGCAGGAACATCACCGCCGCGCCCGGCCCCATATAGAAAGTCAGATAGAATGCCGTGACCCGGGCTTCGGGCGTCGCGCGCAGAACGGGCGATTTTGGCGGCATGATGCGGAACCTCGGAGGGACGCAGTAACTGGCGCGGAGCCCGCGCCATCAGGGTTGAAAGTCAGGCGGTCAGCGATTTGGGCGGGCGCAGCTTCAGCGACACCAGAACGCAGACAATGGCGAGAAGCGAGGTGATGGTCGAGTAGAAGAAGGCGTTGACGCCAAAGTGCTGCACCAGCGCGCCAAAGACGATCAGCGCGATCATCGAGGCGGCCATGCTGAGCATATTGGCAAAGCCCTGCGCCTCGGCGGCGTTCTCCTCATTGGTCCAGTTGGCAATGAAATGCACCATGCCGAAATAGCCCATGCCGAAACTGAAGGCGTGGAGCAATTGGGTGAAGAACAGGACTTCGACCGAGGGGTTGAAGGCCATGATGGTGAAGCGGACGACGCCGGCCAGGGCGCAGACCAGGATCATGTTGCGCGCGGTGACGCGGCCACCGAAGCGGCGCCAGGCAAACATCAGAATTGCCTCGCCCACCGCAGCTATGCCCAGGAGCGGGCCGAGATAATAGCTGGGGATGCCGTTTTCGTGCCAGAGCAGCGCGGCAAAGCTGCCGATCAGGGCATTGCTGGAATTGACGAGGGCAAAGGCCAGCAAGGGCAGGATGAACCAGAGTTGCAGCGCGTCCTTGAGCCGGCTGGGCGCTGACACAGTGGCGGGCGTGACACTGGCTAGTGTGACCTGTGGCGCTGGCGCGCGGAACCGCGGCAGGAGAAATGCCAGAGCGGCGCGGGCGACGGCCATGGCGACATAGAGCCAGACAAAGGCCGCGGATCCCAGCACATTGAGCAGAAGGCCAATGCCGCCGGCGGCAAAAACGTAGCCCACCGTCGCCCAGGCGCGGATGGCGCCGAAGTCGGTGCCATTGCGCCGCGTCATCCGCACGGTGGCGGCGTCGATGACCGGGGCGACAAGGCCATTGCTGGTGGCGCAGAGCGCCCAGACCAGCAGAATGCCCCAGAATTCGGAGACGAAGAACAGCGGCAATGGCGCGAGGGCCGACGCCATGGAAATCACAATGAGCGCCGTGCGCCAGTCATCCGCCTTATCGGCCAGACGACCAACAATTATGTTGAGCAGCAGCAGGCAAAGGGTCGGCAGGGCATTGATGATGCCGATCTGGTCGGCCGGAATGCCGTTTTCGCTCAGCCAGATGCCAAGAAAGACGGAAGCGACACCGGCGGGAACATAGACCGTGAACTGATAAATGCTTGCACGCAGCTCGGGCGTATCCAAGCGCGAAAAGGCCGAAAACATTGAAAAATGACTCCGGGCGCAAAACAACGCCCCGGCAACCTTGGTGCATCGGAAGTGTCAGGAAGGCAAGGGGGTGCGCGCGGTTTCCGTCTTATCGCGACGAAGCTGACCGACCTACAGCCCGACGGCGCGGCGCAAGCGGGAGCGGCGCGAGTCATTGACCGTGTTGTCGGTCCATTTGATCAGCTCGAAGATGCCGTCAGTGGTTTCGGCAATGGCGGTGCAGCTTTCCACCCAATCGCCGGTATTGATGTAGTGAATGCCCAGGCGATCATGCATGTCGGCAAAGTGGATATGGCCACAGATGACCCCATCAACGCCGGATTCGCGGGCCTCATGCACCAGCGCTTCCTCGAAGCGGCCGATGACGGACACCGCGTTTTTCACCTTCTGCTTGGCCCAGGCGCTGAGCGACCAATATTGCAGGCCCAGCCGGCGGCGCGCCCAATTGATGGCGATGTTGACGCGCAGCGCAAAATTGTAAGCCCAGTCACCCACATGGGCGAGCCATTTGGCATTCATCACCACGACGTCGAACTGGTCTCCATGGATGACCAGATAGGTCTTGCCATTGGCGGAGGTGTGCACGGTGCGGTCGATAAGTTCGATCTCGCCGAAATAGGTGCCAAGATATTCGCGCAGGAATTCGTCGTGATTGCCGGGCAGATAGACGACGCGGGTGCCGGCATTGGCCTTGTCGAGAAGGATCTGGGCCAGTTCATTGTATTCCGGTGGCCAGTGCCAGGACTTGGCCATCCGCCAGCCATCGATGATGTCGCCGACCAGATAAATGGTCTCGGCGTCATGCGCGCGCAGGAACGACATGAGCTGGCCGACCTGAATCGGCCTCATGCCCAGATGGACATCGGACAGGAACAGGGCCCGGACCTTCCGGACCTCGCGGTCTTCCGTCATCTGCCTGCTGTCTCCTGCAAAACTGGCCGCACCTTACCCCCGCTGCGTGACAGAGGAAACACGTACCCGCAGAAACTGGGGGAAAGCTGCATTACTCCACCCGCGCCTTGAGCGCGACGATGCGGGCATAGCTTTGTTCAATGCGCGCCGCAAAGTCCGGATCGGCTTCGGCTTCGGCCAGCAAAATATCAAGGACTTCGCCGGCGAGACCGGGGCGATAATCGGCGGTGTTGGAAAAGAGCAGAATATCCATGCCCGCCCTGACGGCCATGGTCACGGTTTCTTCGAGGGAATAATGGTCGCGGATGGCGCCCATTTCGAGATCGTCACTGATGACGACGCCATCAAAACCGAGCTCATCGCGCAGCACGCCATCGATCCAGCGGGGCGACAGCGAGGACGGCGTCTCGCCATCGGCGTCGGCATAATCGGCGTGATAGAGATGGCCGACCATGACCATATCGGCCATGTCATCGGCTATGAGGGCGCGATAGGGCTCCAGTTCTTCGGGCGACCAGGACTTTGTGATGTCCACAAAGCCCTCATGACTATCGGCAGTGGAGGAGCCGTGGCCGGGGAAATGCTTGAGGGCGGTGGCAAGGCCAGCCTCGCGATGCGCCTCGATAAAGGCCGTGTCATAGTCGATCACCGTCTGAGCGTCGGTGCCAAAGGCGCGACCGAACCTGGCGATGATCTGATTGTCCGGATTGCGGTCGAGATCGGCCACGGGGCCGAAATTGACCGTGAAGCCCAGCGCGGCGATGCCCTGGGCCATTTTGAGATAGATCGCCTCGGCCTGATCGGGCGAATTGCGCGCGGCCACCGTCTCGGCATTGGGGATTTCGGTGAAGCCGACATCCTTGGTCAGGCGCTCGACCGCGCCGCCTTCCTGATCGAGCGTGATGAATGGCGGCAAGTCGGGCGAGGCGGCGCGGAACAGTTCGTTCATCGCCATGGCCGCATCGAGGCTGGCAATATTCTTGCGCAGATACATGACGCCACCGAGCCGTCCAGCGGCCAGGTCGGCCGTCAGCGCCTTGACGCCCGCGTCTCCTGCACTGTCGCCTTCAAAGCCGACAATGATCATCTGGCCGGCCATCTCTTCAAGACTAGCCGCCTGTGCGGAGGCAATGAGAGTGCCAAGGGTAGCAGCTAAAACTAGAAATCGGCGCAAGAGCGTGCCCCGCTTGGTGAATCGGTGCCGCAACATGGCTGCCAAATGAGAGCGAGACAATGGCATCACCCCGATTTAGGGGTGGCACGAGAACACAGGCTCGTCAAAATGGGGAACTGGGCGTCCTCACCTGGCCGAAATTCAACCTTCCGGCCAGCATAGCGCTCAAACTTTTCGGGCGGTGACCGCGTGGTCACCGCCCGAATTCTGTCTAAGCCGTCACGATCTTCAGACCAGTGTGCTTCAGGCCGGCTTGTTCTGCCGGTTGGCAATCAAATCATCCACCACCGACGGATCGGCAAGGGTCGAGGTGTCACCCAGGGCAGCAAAGTCGTTTTCGGCGACCTTGCGCAAAATGCGGCGCATAATCTTGCCCGAGCGCGTCTTGGGCAGGCCGGGAGCCCACTGGATGTAATCTGGCGAAGCGATGGGGCCGATTTCCTTGCGGACCCAATTGCGCAGCTCGGCCCGCAATTCGTCGCTGCTGCTCTCGCCGGCCATCAGGGTGACGTAACAATAGATGCCCTGCCCCTTGATGTCGTGCGGGAAACCGACAACGGCGGCCTCGCTGACTTTTGGATGGGCCACGAGGGCGCTTTCGACTTCGGCGGTGCCGAGGCGGTGGCCAGAGACGTTGAGCACGTCATCGACGCGGCCCGTGATCCAGTAATAGCCATCCTCGTCGCGGCGGCAGCCATCGCCGGTGAAGTAATAGCCCTTATAGGTCTCGAAATAGGTCGAGACGAAGCGGGCATGATCACCCCAGATGGTGCGGGCCTGACCGGGCCAGCTATCCTTGATGGCCAACACGCCTTCGGCCTTGGTCTGGTCCTGCAGCTTGCCTTCGGGCGACAGCACGATGGGCTGGACGCCAAAGAAGGGCACAGTCGCCGAGCCGGGCTTTGTGGGCGTGGCGCCGGGGAATGGCGCAATCATGTGCCCGCCGGTTTCGGTCTGCCACCACGCATCAACAATGCCGCAACGGCCTTTGCCGACCTTGTCGTGATACCACATCCAGGCTTCTGGATTGATCGGTTCGCCCACTGTGCCGAGGAGGCGCAGGCTGGGCATGTCGTGCTTTTCGGCAAACTGGGCCCCTGCCCCCATCAGCGAGCGGATGGCGGTTGGCGCGGTGTGGAAAATATTGACCTTGTGGCGCTCGACCACCTGCCAGAAACGGCTGGCATCGGGCCAGGAGGGAATGCCCTCGAACATGACGGTCGTGGCGCCATTGGCCAGCGGGCCATAGACGATATAGGAGTGGCCGGTGATCCAGCCCACATCAGCCGTGCACCAGAAGACTTCGCCCGGGCGATAGTCGAAGCTGAGCTGCTGGGTCATGGCGGCGTAAGTCAGGTAGCCGCCAGTGGTGTGCAGCACGCCCTTGGGCTTGCCGGTAGAGCCGGACGTATAAAGGATGAACAGCGGATCTTCCGCACCCATCGGCTCGGGGTCGTTGAAGGGTTCGACGCCGGCGGCGGCTTCATGCCACCACACATCGCGGCTGCCCTTCATCAGCACATCCGCGCCGGTATTGTGCACCACCAGAACCTTGGTGACGCCGGGGCAGTCCTCCAGAGCCTTGTCGACATTGGCCTTGAGCGGCACGGTCTTGCCACCGCGGCGGCCTTCATCGGCGGTGATGACGATGGACGAGTCGCAATCGTTGATGCGGCCCGCCAGCGAGTCAGGCGAGAAACCGCCGAAGACCACCGAATGCACCGCGCCGATGCGGGCGCAGGCCAGCATAGCATAGGCAGCCTGCGGAATCATCGGCAGGTAGATGGTGACGCGGTCGCCCTTGCGGACGCCAAGCTGCTTCAGCACATTGGCGCAGCGGCAGACCTTTTCGTGCAGCGTGCGATAGGTGATGTATTCGGCCTCATCGGCCGGATTGTCCGGCTCCCAGATGATCGCCACATCATCGCCGCGCTCAAGCAGATGCCGGTCGATGCAATTGGCCGCGACGTTAAGAACGCCGTCTTCAAACCATTTGATCGACACATCGGGATATTCGAACGTGGTGTTCTTGATTTTGGTGGGGAAGCGCACCCAATCGAGGCGCTTTGCCTGCTCGGCCCAGAACCCGTCGGGGTCCGAGACTGAACGTTCGTAATTCGCGGCATATTGCGCGGAATCGATATGGGTATGTGCGATCGCAGCCGCATCCGGCTGAAATATGAGCGAGTCGCTCATCGTCTTCCTCCCTTATCTCTCCCGCCTAATGTTCTAGTCACGCATCGGCCCGTGGGCAAGGCCGGAGCGCTGCGACCGAACGTTGCGGCGAGGAAAAGCCCTCGGCCACGGCCTGTTAACTGAGCCCGCCTAGAATGTGTCGCAACTTGACCCGTCTGCGCATGGAGCCAGAGCATGGCCGCAATGACCATCCGCGCCGCCACGGCGGCAGATATTGACCTCATCCACCGCGAATTGATGGACGTCATCGAGACGTCGCCGCATTACAGCGACACCTTCAAGGCACATGAAATGGGGCGGCTGAACAAGTCATTCCTGCGCAACATCATGGCCATGGACCCCTGGCACATCATGATCATGTGCGCCGATGGCGTGCCCGGCGGGGCAATGGTCTCGGGCCCCGAATGCGGCGCTATCTTCCGCTACTGGAGCTGGGTTTTCCCCTCGCACCGGCAGACCAAGCTAGGCATGTTCGGGATGCGCGAATTCGACGCCCACTGGGACAATGGCCGGTTCCACAAGGCCTATACCTTCGTGCGCCCGGAAAACGAGGTGGCCCGCAAACTGCTGGAGCGCTACGGCTACAAGGAAACGTGCCTGCTCGAAAAACACATTTTCGGGCAGGATTACCTGCTGATCGAGCGGCCCTATACCAAGACCTCGGAAGGCTATGACCGCGGGGTTTTTCTCGGACGCATCGGCCGGCTGCGGAACAGCCTCGGCGCCCTCTTTGGACGCTAGGACGCGGTAGCAGACCGGGCAGCGCGGCGGGTACGGAACCACTGCAGGATCGAGACATCGACATGCGCCGTGTGCAGCGCAATGAGCCAGAGACTGCCGGACCAGACCGTGATGGCAATGATGGCCGCCAAGGCCGCGCCTACCAGATGGAACATCGGCACCAGCACCCAATTGCCCACCACCAGCGTGCCCATGCCCAGCAGAATCGCCGGCAGGCTGGACCAGGGCCGGTCGTGAATCGACAGCACAATTGAGGCGGGACCGAAGGCCGAACGCACCACCAGGGCAAGGCAGAGAATAGCCAACGGCAAGGCGCCGGCGGTAAAGCTCGGGCCAAAAAGGCTGAGGGCAAAGGGCCCGGCCACGACCATAATGGCAAAGAGCGCCAGGGAAATAAGACTGGCCATCATATTGGCCTCGCCCACCTTGCGGTGGAAAGCCTCTCTGTCCGAATTGGCTTCGCTCTCAAAAATGTCGGGCAGCGTTACCGCGTAAACCGCCGCGACGCCGAAGGAGACGAGCGAGAAAATGCGCGTGCAGACGCCGAAGATCGCCAGCTCTTCATGGTTGAGCGCGTGGCTGAGCAGCAGCAGATCGATATCGAAGAAGAAATCGGTGGCCATGGCGATGACCACCCAGGGCGCCGCAAACCGCCACCAGCGCGGCAGCTCCGGTATGCGCTTGGGGACCAGGTTTTCGACCCGTGGCACGGTGGCCAGCACATAGCCGAAATGCACCAGCGAAATGATGACGAAGCCGATGGCGATGAGCCACAGCATATGGTCGAACGCGTCGCCGGAATTGAGCAGCGTTGCCGCGATGGCAAAGCTGCCGATCACGACCATGGGCCGGAAGACGGTGTCGGCGAAGAAGCCGGCAAAGGGCCGCTTCAGCCCCACTAAAGTCGTGCCATTGACCGACACCATGGCCGTGCCGAAGACCAAGAGGCATACCGGCAGGAAATGTTGGCTAAGCGTGCCTTCGCCCTGCCCGATCAGCTCAAGCACGATGGGTCCGGCCAGCAAAAGCAGCACGAACATGAAAATGACGTGGCCATAGGCGCGCGTGAGAAAGGCGATCAGCTGGTGGCGATCACCTTTTGCGCGATATTCCGAGGCGAAATAGGTCGCGACCGTCTGGAAGCCGAGCGGAACCAGAATGGCGATGAGGTTCACCGTGGCGATGATGATCAGATATTCGCCCAGCACCTGCGCGCCCCAGAACCGGGCGATCAGGGCCTGAACGAGGAAGATCAACCCTGCCCCGAGCAATCGGGCAACAAAGATGACTGCGGATTGCGAGGCCAACCGGCGCCCGAGGTTCATGACAAATAGTCTTCGCTGATATGCGGCGGCTGGTCGGGACGCGCCTTGGGATTGCGCAGCGCATCAATGCGGCGGCGCAGGCTGTTGATCGAATCGCGCGCCACAAAGGCGCCGATGCCCATTGCATAGGCGAGTGGATTGGTGGCGAAATTGGCTACCGGCGGAACAGGGCGAATGACGCCCGCTTCGCCGACCATGCCCTTTTTGAACTGATGGAGGCCGAGATAGCCATCGGTGCCGCCCAGATCGTACCAGCTGGCGCGGGTATGATCACGGAGCCAGCGGATGATGTGCCAGTGCAGGAAATATCCGGCGCGCAGCGGCAGGGCCTGATCATTGGTGGCGCCGTAGAGATAAACGGCGCGCTCGCCGGCCCTGAACACCAGAGCACCGGCGACCAATTCGTCCTGATGCCGGACAAAGAAAAGCTCGGGGCGCAGCGGCTCTTCGAGCGCCATCAATGCGTCCAGCGTTTCATAGGCGGAGTGATCCGGAAACTGCTTGCGTCCGGTCATGGCGGCATAGAGCAGCTTGAACTCGTCGAGGCGATCCGCAGCGGCGTGTTCGAATGTCAGCCCGGCCTTCTCGGACTTGTTGAGATGGTAGCGCCACTTTTGATGCAGGCTCTTGCGCTGATCCTCGTCGGAGAGACGCAGGCGGACCAGATAGCGATCGGGATATTGCAGCTTTGAGCCGCGGCGGAAGCCGCGCTGGCGCAGATGCAGATATTCCGCATTGACCGACTCGACCGAAGCCCGCGGCAGGACCGAAAGCAACATGCCGCGCCGCTCGGCATATTCAGCGACCAGCGCATCGACCATTTCGGCCTGGACATCGGCGGCATCGGGGGCCGTGGTATCGGCCAGCATCGGCGCCCATCTGGAAAAGGCAATCTTGCCGGACCGCAACGGCAGGGACTGGATCATGACCAGCGCGCCGCCGACAATGCGCCCTGCCCGCTCAAACAGCATGGGCTCGAGATCGACCCCCGGCCAACGGGTGGCGGAAAAGGCGTGAAGCTGTTCCTGACAGACCGCGTCAAAGCCCGAAACAATGCGATCCCAATCGGCGCCATCGACCCAGCGCATGGACAGCGGGCCAGCATCGCCCGGGGCAATTGGCCTGACGGGCAGTGCGGATTTGAGCTTTGGAACCAACCCTGCGGTAGCGGGCATGAAGAATGCTTTCGGCTAGGCAACTAAGGCCGAAAGCTAGCCCTTCAAGATGTGTAAATTCCTATTCGCCCAAGACAAAATCAGCAAAACTGAGCCCTTGGTTACCAAATCCTATCAGGCCGTATGGGCTGCGGCCGCCGCATGGGGACCATCATAAACAAAGGGAATATGCGGCAGGGTATAGCCCAGCAGTTGATCGGCGCCCTCATAGACCATTTTGAGCGCGACAAAGAGAATGATGATGAGGCCAACCCAGGCAATCCAGCGCATCCGGTTGAGCAGGGCGGCAATAAAGGACGAGGCCACGCCCATCAGGGCAACGGAGAGCACCAGCCCGAAAATCAGCACTTCGGGGTGATGCTGCGCCGCGCCAGCAACGGCGAGAACATTGTCGAGCGACATGGAGACGTCGGCAATGATGATCTGGATGACAGCCTGGCGCAGTGTTTTCTTGCGGGTGCTGCCGCCGACCTTGCCATCGCCATCAACATCGGAGCCGGTCACCGCTTCGGTGGCTTCGGTGTGCTCTTCATCGGAGACAGTCAGCTCCTGATACATCTTCCAGCAGACCCAGAGCAGCAGCACGCCACCTGCCAGCAGCAAGCCGGTGATGGCGAGCAACTGGGTGGTGATCAGGGCGAAGCCGATGCGCATGACGGTCGCGGCCGCAATGCCGATCAGAATGGCCTTGGAGCGCAGCTCCTTGGGCAAGCCAGCCGCAGCCAGGCCAATGACGACAGCATTGTCGCCGGCAAGCACGAGATCGATCATGACCACCGAGAACATCGAGGTCAGGAAACTGGCGTCTATTCCGAACATGGGACTTTAAACCGGGAAGGGGTCAACTCATGGGGCTATACGCCTGCCCCGAGCGCTTGCCTAGCGGGGCCGAGTTGATTTGAACCAAAGTATGAGGAATTGCCGCTAAGGCCCTGCCCGCAGGGCATTAGCTTTCTACGCCAGGACCATCAAATCGGGAGGACTTTGGTGGGCGAGCACGGGTTCGAACCGTGGACCCGATGATTAAGAGTCATCTGCTCTACCAGCTGAGCTACTCGCCCCAATGCCGGAGCTTCCAAAGTGGCGCCTCTCTATCAAAGCGATTTCGCCCTGTCCAGCGCCTGACAAAACTTTCTGCGTAAATTGCTGAATTAGTTCGTTAACAGAAAGAGCCTGGCCAAGTGGCCAGGCTCTTTATCAGTGCCGATCCCGATAGGCTTCGAAACTCAGCACATTGCTGGATGTCTCCTGCGGCTCGGGACGTTGTTCATCCAGCAAACCGATGGTTCGCTCGATGATGTGCCGCAATTGGGAGGACCGCTGGTCCTTCCCTTGCAATATGCTGGCCGCCCGCTGCAGGTGGTCGCGGGCAAGCACAAAAGTTGGCAGCATTGCTGGGCTCCTTGAGATTGAGAGACTGAGAATCGCCGGGAGGCGGCGCGTGACAAACCTGCGCCGGCATAGTTGTCGCGACCTTGCCCGGGCGGGAGCAATTAGCGTCAAATGCAACCCATCCAGTCTCCCGGCGGCAAGCCCAGCAGCGACAGGGCTAAGCGCCTGACAAGGCGGACCGAAGCCTGTTCACAACTCTGGTGATTTCCAAAAGCGGGGCAACGTGCGCAAATTTGTTTCGGCAATTTCGAGCACCGGGGAGCGTTGAAGGACGAATTTGTGGGGCGCTGGCCTTATCCAAAAGCGGTCGCTCTGTGCACAATGGCGGGCCTGGAAAACACCGATTCTGTCGAGGGAAGCCGAGCTTGCCACTGCCCCCATTTGCACCTGTCATCGAGAACCTGCCCGAAACCGTGCCCTTTGTCGGCCCCGAGGCCCTGGAGCGGCGCAACGGCGTGATGATCCGGGCGCGTCTTGGCGCCAACGAATCCGGGTTCGGTCCGAGCCCCCGCGTCATCGCCGCGATGACGGCAGAGGCGGCGGAAATCTGGCGCTATCCCGACCCCGAAAACCACGACCTGCGCATGGCCCTTGCCGACCGCCTGTCGGTTACCGCAGATGAAATCGCCGTTGGCGAAGGCATTGACGGGTTGATGAGCGTCGCCGTGCGGCTGTTCATTGCGCCCGGTGATGTGGTTGTGACGTCCCTCGGGGCCTATCCGACCTTCAACTACCATGTGGCAGGATTTGGCGGCGATTTGCGGCTGGTGCCCTACAATGGGGCGCATGAGGACGTTGATGCATTGGCCGACATGGTGCGCCAGACCAATGCGCGGATGGTCTATCTGGCCAATCCGGACAATCCGATGGGCTCGTTCTGGCCGGCGGACGCAGTTGCCGAGTTCATCGCGCGCATTCCGCCGACATGCCTCGTCATGCTCGACGAAGCCTATGGCGAGCTGGCGCCGGCCGACAGCTTGATGCCGATTGAGACCAGCGCGCCCAATGTGCTGCGGCTGCGCACCTTCTCCAAGGCGCATGGGCTGGCCGGAATGCGGGTGGGCTATGCCGTGGGCAATAGGCGGCTGATCCGCGCCTTTGAGCGTGTGCGCAATCATTTCGGGGTCAATCGGCAGGCCCAGGTGGCGGCGTTCGCGGCGCTGGGCGACGAGGCGCATCTGCAATGGGCCATTGGCGCCATTCGAGCGGCCTGCGACCGCATCAGCGATATCGCGCGCGACAATGGACTGCAGGCTTTGCCCAGCGCCACCAATTTCGTGACACTGGATTCCGGCGGGAATGGCGCCTATGCCAATCGCGTTCTGGCGGAACTGGGGCAACGCGGCGTTTTCATCCGCAAGCCGATGGCGCCGCTGCTGGACCGGCATATCCGGATCAGCGCCGGGCCGGAGGCTGAACTCGACATTTTGGCTGAGGCGTTACCGGCGGCGCTGAGGGCGGCTCACGAACCGGCGTAAAGCCCGACCCGCGCCAGGAGGTAGCGGTGATTGGAGCCAAACGAATCCGCACCCGCCTCGATCTCCATGATCTGGGCGCTGCCGCGCGTGAACATATTGTCGATGGGCACGCCGAACATGCTGGCACGCACAGGCCAGGTGGCCGGATGGCTCGGCGGCGGCGCCAGGCCCTGTTCGCGCGCCAGGAAATCGAGCGGCTCAGACCATGGGGCGGCGTTGAAATCGCCAGCGAGAATGACCGGCCCGTCGATCTGGTCCAGGGCGCGGCGAAGCTGCTGGATCTCGATCATGGAGGCATTGTCGAAATAGGGTTTTGACAGGTGAATGCCCACGACGGTCGCGGGTTGACCGTCGATCTCGACCTCCGCCATTACCAGACGCTGGTGGCTGAAGGGCCAGAGATCGACCAGCCGGGCGTTCTGTAGCGGCAGGCGGGAATGGAGCGAGATATCGCAGCGGGCGCTGCTTTCACAGCCAACCCGATAGGGCAGCGCCTTGGCGATGTCATTCAGATAGGGTTCGACGCCCGGTGTTTCCATGACAATGGCAATGTCTGGCGCCAGCGCCACGATATGCGCCGCGGCGTCGGCGGCGCGGCGATTGCCAGTCAGGACATTGTAACTCAAGACGCGCAGCTCGGCCGCCGGGGGGGCGGTATAGGCCTGCCGCCGCCCATGCAGATCAAAGACCATGAAGGCGGCGTGGCCAGTGGCGGCAACAAGCACAATGAAAAACAGCGCGGCGCGCCAGCGGCTGCCGGTTATGACCAGCGCCACCAGCAGCGCTACGCCGCCAAACAGGATATGAAAGCGCAGGCTCTGGAGCAGCAGTTCACCCGGCAAGCCGGGTGAAACAGAGATGATCAGCAAGACGAGGACCAGCAGCGCTGCAAAGCCCAGAAGTGCGCCGCGCAGTTCGGTGATCGACGTCATGCCAGTCGCGCCTCCCGGGCTTTCTGCCGCCCGGATCAGCCCGCCATCGCGCCCTGGGCTGATGCACCGCGCTCGATGAGCAGACGATTATAGGCGTTGAGATAGGCGCGGGCCGAGGCAACGAGCGTGTCGGGCTCGGCGGCGTTGCCCGAGGCAATCCGGCCATTCATTTCGAGACGCACATGGGCCGAAGCCTGCGCATCGGTGCCGCCGGTGACGCCATCGACGGCGTAAAGAACCAGATGCGGCTGCTGGCCGACACCGGCCTTGATGGCGTTGAAAATGGCGTCGACCGAACCGGTGCCTTCATAGGACACCGCAGTCTCTTCGCCATCAATGGTCAGCACCAGATTGCACTTGTGCACGCCGCCGGTTTTGGAGACGACCTCCATATCGACCAGCTTGATGCGGTCGCCGACAGAACCCACTTCGTCATCGACCAGTGCGATGATGTCGGCGTCATAGACGTGCTTTTTGCGGTCAGCCAGATCCTTGAAGCGGACAAAGGCTTCCTGGAAGGCATTGTCGCCCAGCTCGTAGCCCAGCTCGCGCAGCTTGTCCTTGAAAGCAGCACGGCCCGAATGCTTGCCCATGACCAGGGTCGTTTCCTTGATGCCGACACTGGCCGGGGTCATGATTTCATAGGTCTCGGCATTTTTCAGCATACCATCCTGATGGATGCCGCTTTCATGCGCGAAGGCATTCTTGCCGACGATGGCCTTGTTGTACTGAACGGGGAAATTGGCCGCTGCCGAAACGACCTTGCTGGCACGGGCCAGATGGGTGCTTTCGACTTCGGTGTAGAACGGCATGGCATCGCCACGGGTGCGCAGCGCCATGACGATTTCTTCGAGCGCGGCATTGCCGGCGCGTTCGCCCAGACCATTGATCGTGCATTCAATCTGGCGCGCGCCGCCGGCGACACCGGCGAGCGAATTGGCCACGGCGAGGCCCAGATCGTCATGACAATGCACCGAGAAAATCGCCTTATCGGCATCGGGCACGCTTTCGATGATCTGCTTGAACATGCCGAAATGTTCTTCGGGAACCGCGTAGCCAACCGTATCGGGCAGGTTGATGGTCGTGGCGCCGGCCCGGATGGCGGTATCGACGCAGCGCTTGAGGAACTCAATGGGCGTACGGGTCGCGTCCATGGCCGACCACTCGACATCGTCGATCAGGTTGCGGGCCTGCGCGACAGTGCGGGCGATGATCTCGATGACCTCGTCCTCGGTCTTTTTCATCTGGTGGGCCAGATGGATCGGCGAGGTGGAGACGAAAGTATGGATGCGGCCCTTTTTGGCGTGACGCACCGCCTCGCCTGCCCGGTCGATATCGGCTGAGATTGCGCGGGCGAGCCCGGCAACAGTGGCGCGCTTGACCTGCTTGGCCACGGCAACTACGGCCTCGAAATCGCCGATGGAGGCGATGGGGAAACCGGCTTCGATAATGTCGACGCCCATTTCATCGAGCGTCTCGGCAACTTGGAGTTTTTCCTCCAGCGTCATGGTGGCGCCGGGCGATTGCTCACCGTCGCGCAGCGTGGTGTCGAAGATGAAGACGCGTTCTTTATTGCTGTCGGTCGTCGCGGACATCGAAATCATTTCCTATCAGGCGGCCCAGAAACATGGTTCTGCAGGCCGGACATTTTGTGTGCGGCTGATGTGGCGTTATCCCCTGACGACCCGCTCGTTTGCCGAGCTGCCGGTGATCAGGGGCTGATAAGAAGGAGAAGAAGAGCGGGAAGCAGCAACAGGCCAGCGGCAATCACCAGACGGGTCTGAAAGACCTGCTGCTGGGCGATGGCAATGGCTTTGGCGCGACGGCGCTGCATGTCAAAACTCTCGAATTACCAGCAAACAATGCGCCAAAGAGACAATCGGCGCAAGGGTCTAGAGGAAAATTGGTCAAGAAATTCTGCGCTCAGTTCCCGAGGTCCAGCGTCCCCTGCCCGACGATGACGGCATGACCGCCGATGGCGCCATGCACCAATTGCCCTGACTCTTTGCGCATCTGGAGGGTGATGCGGCATTCGCGGCCCATCTCCCTGCCCTGACGCAGCACATATTCCGAGCTGCCAGTCTGAATGGTGTCGTGCTCGGCCAGAAGCCCGATCAGCGCGGCGGCGGCGCTGCCTGTGCCGGGATCCTCGCCCAGGCCCATGCCAAACATGCGGGCGGCAATGTCATTCCCGGACTCTTCGGGCGTGAGCGTGAACACATAGGCCGAGTGGTGGTCGTGATGGAAAACATCGTTCCATGCCAGCCTGTTAACCGACACCTTCCGCAGGGAATCGGCATTGCGCACGGGGATAAGGTGGAAAGTGACACCGGCGGAAAAGACCGCCGGCTCAAAGTGATCGCAGCCGACGTCATCGACCTCGAGCCCGAGAGCCTGAGCGATGGCGAGACGATCCGGCAGGTCGGCGATACGGCCCGGAAGACGCGGCAGGGTGAACTTCGCTTCGGCGGTTCGATGATCCACACGCTCGACCAGTGCCGTGACCAGCCCGACCTGCTCTTCGAGGCGCACAGCGCTGGACTTGTTCTGCAGGCCAAGCGCAACCGCCGCGCCGACCGTGGGATGACCGGCAAAGGGCAGTTCCTGATAGGGCGTGAAGATGCGCAGCGCCGCCGTGTTGCGCTCCCCCTTCGGCTTGCAGATGAACACCGTCTCGCTGAGGTTGAATTCGCGGGCGATGGCCTGCATCTCGCCATCGAGCAGGCCATCGGCTTTGGGCACCACGGCCAGCGCATTACCCTTGAGAGGGGTCTGCGTGAAAACGTCGAGCAGCAGATAATCGAGCTTCAATTGCTGACATCCGGAAGGGCATAATCGGCGCGTGGCTTGCCCAAATAATCGCACAGCGCATCGACGGCCACGCCGTGATCCTTGCGTCCCGGCAGGCCGGAAATGGTCAGCGAGCCGATGATGCCAGCCCCCGGCACCCGCAGCGGAAACCCGCCGCCGGCAATGACATAGTCGGCAGGATCGGCGCCTGACTGGGGCGAGAATGGCGCTTCGCCGCGTTCGAGCACCAGCCGATAGCTGGCGCGCTGGAACCGGCGCACGCTATTGACCTTGCGGCGCACCCATTCGGCATTGTCGGCGCTGGTGCCCGGCGTGGCCGAAAAGAACAATTGCCGGTCCCATGTCCTGATATCCACCACCAGGGAAAGCCCTTCGGCAAGCGCCCGTGCCCTTATGGCCGAACCGATTTCGAAGGCGACCGCTTCATCCAGCGCCGGCAGGACGAGTTCGCGTTCCTGGCGCTTGACGCGCTCAACATCATTTTCTGTGGTCATTTTCAGTCCTGCTGCGAACGCGTCCAAGCATCAAAGAGTGGCGTCCGATCGACAGCGCCCTTGGTAAAATTGACAAGGGCCGGGTCGATTTCGGCCCAGGCCGCCTTGCTGTCGGTCCAGATATTGCCCACGGGGCGCGCCCAATCGATGTCGTCGAGCGTGCCGGCCCGCGCCACCTTGATGCCGGGAGCCGGTGGATCATTCCACATCCAGCCATGGCAATTGGCGCAGAAATTCATGGTGATGACATTGCCGCTGTCGGCGCGGCGCTGATAGCGGGCGATCTCGCCGGAGAGGATTTCATAATCGCCGTCGCGCACGATCATCGACATCGACCAGCCCGCGCCGGAAAAGCGCTGACAATCCTTGCAATGGCAATTGTAGACGGAAAGCGGGCTGGCCTTGAGGCGATATCGGACGGCGCCGCACTGGCACCCGCCCTCAACTGGAAATTCCGGCACGCTCACCTCCCCGATCTGTCAGGCCCCGGTTTTAGCCGAAGCCGCGCGCGGTTGGAACATGCCGGAAAAGAAAACGGGGGCCGAAGCCCCCGTTTCCAGATTTCCTAGTTCTTGGCCTTGTCGACCAGGGCGCCAGCCTTGATCCAGGGCATCATGTCGCGCAGCTTGGTGCCGACTTCTTCGATCTGGTGTTCATCATGCAGGCGACGGGTCGCCTTGAAGCGCGAACCGCCAGCCTTGATTTCCTGCATCCACTCGGAGGTGAACTTGCCCGACTGAATGTCGTGCAGAACGCGCTTCATCTCGGCCTTGGTTTCCGAGGTGATGATGCGCGGACCGGTGACATATTCGCCCCACTCGGCCGTGTTCGAGATCGAGTAGTTCATGTTGGCGATGCCGCCCTGGTAGATCAGGTCGACGATCAGCTTCACTTCGTGCAGGCACTCGAAATAGGCCATTTCCGGAGCGTAGCCGGCTTCCACCAGCGTTTCGAAGCCGGCGCGGATCAGCTCGACCAGACCACCGCAGAGCACGGCCTGCTCGCCGAACAGGTCGGTTTCGCATTCTTCGCGGAAATTGGTTTCGATGACGCCCGAACGGCCGCCGCCAACGCCCGAGGCATAGGCCACCGCGATGTCATGGGCATTGCCCGACGCGTCCTGGTGCACGGCGATCAGGCACGGCACGCCGCCACCCTTCTGGTATTCGCCACGCACGGTGTGGCCCGGACCCTTGGGCGCGATCATGATCACGTCGACGGTCGACTTGGGCTCGATCAGGTTGAAGTGGACATTGAGGCCATGGGCGAAAGCCAGTGCGGCGCCGTCACGGATATTGGGCTCGATATGCTGCTTGTAGATGTCGGCCTGCAGCTCGTCGGGGGTCAGCATCATGATGACGTCAGCCCACTTGGAAGCGTCGGCAACCGACATGACCTTGAGGCCTTCGCCCTCGGCCTTCTTGGCGGACGGGGAACCGGGACGCAGGGCGACGACCACATCGGTGACGCCCGAGTCGCGCAGGTTCAGCACATGGGCATGGCCCTGGCTGCCATAGCCGACAATGGCGACCTTCTTGGACTTGATGATGTTGAGATCGGCATCACGATCATAATAAACACGCATTGGATTCTCCCCGGATTGCGTCTTGTCAGATATTGGCCTTGGCCCCGTAGAGGGCCAGGAACTGTTCTGTCGCAGTCTTCACATCGACCTCGATGTTGGACTCGATATTGGTTTGAGTGAGGCTCTTGTCGCCCAGCAGAAGCCGGATCTGCACATCGCGGACCACGAGGCCGAAAAAGGTGCGATAGGCATCTTCGCTGCTGGAAAAGCGCAAGAGGCGCGCATCGCGGCCGGCTTCAAGAATGGGCTTCAACCGCCGGCGAATGGCCAACGGACCATTTTCCAGCACGATGGTCCCGAGGCTGTCCTTCTCCTGCGCCGCATGGGTGATCGCGGTGCGATTGAGGGTGATGGACACTTCCCCGATAATGGTGGTCAGCAGGTCACGCGCGAATTGCTCAAGGCTATCACGCAAAGTCTTGCTGCTGAGATGGGTGCGGTCGACATAGGGCATACGCACCTTGGCCGCCTGCCATTGCACGGTGGCGGTCAGCAACCCGTCACGGTCACCGAACCACTTGTAGAGCGTCTCCTTGGAACAGGAGGCACGGCGGGCAACCGCGGTCATGGTGAGGCCGTCGCCATTTTCGACGAGCAGGTCCAGCGCCGCCGTGAGCACTGCCTGCTGCCGCGGGGTGAACGTCTCTTCGTTGACCTTGATGGCCAATGGCACGCGCTTGCCTTCCACACTAACGCCGAACGCTTCGGCACTTTTCCGTTCGCTGGCGTACCGTACGGTACGGTTCGTTGCAAGGGGGAATGTGGAGCGACGCGACAGTTTTCCTTCCATCGGCACTTGCCGATGGAACGCCCATGGCCCATGTATAGGCTCGCTCGCCTCCTCAGCCTTCAGGAAATATCCATGTCCCAGCTCATGTCCCCCATTCGCCTGCGCGATCTGACATTGCGCAACCGCACTGTCGTAGCGCCGATGTGCCAATATTCCGCCGTCGATGGTTTCGCCAATGACTGGCACATGGTGCATCTGGGACGGTTTGGCATTGGCGGATTTGGGCTGGTGCTGCTTGAAGCCACGGGCGTTTTGCCCGAGGGGCGCATTTCCTATGCCGATCTCGGTCTGTGGAAGGACGAGCATATCGCTCCCCTCGCCCGCACCGTTGATTTTCTGCATGGGCAAGGCGCCGCCGTTGGCATTCAGTTGGCCCATGCCGGGCGCAAGGCATCGACGCCTGTTTCATGGAATGGCCCTGAACAATTGGCGACAGCGGAACAGCGCCAGCGGCTCGGCTACGAACATTGGCAGCCGGTGGCTCCGAGCGCGATTGTTCATGGCGCCAGCCCCGACTATCAGACGCCGATTGAACTCGACGCTGCCGGGATCAGGCGGGTGATTGACGGCTTTGTTGCCGCGGCCAAGCGGGCGGATCAGGCCGGCTTTGACACGGTCGAAATCCACGCCGCGCATGGCTACCTGCTCAACCAGTTCCTGTCGCCGCTGGCAAACAAGCGGACGGACCAATATGGCGGCAGCCGCGAAAACCGGATGCGGCTGGTGCTAGAGGTGACCGAAGCTGTTCGCGCCGTATGGCCGGCGGGCAAGCCGCTGCTGGTGCGCCTGTCCGTCAGCGATAACAATGCCGATGGCTGGCAGGTCGAGGACAGTGTCGTGCTGGCCCGCGAACTCAAGGCCTTGGGCGTCGACGCCATCGATTGTTCCAGCGGCGGTTTCGATGAGGGCCGCATCACGCCAGAAGCGGCCTATCAGGTGCCCTTTGCCAAGGCTGTGAAGGCAGGCGCGGATATTCCAACGCTGGCCGTGGGCCTGCTGAGCGACGTCGAGAGAGCAGAAACTATCATCGTCGAAGGCGAGGCCGATTTTATCGCCCTGGCGCGTGGCGCGCTTGATGATCCCAATTGGCCCGTACACGCCAATCGCGCTTTGGGCAGCAAGGATTATAGCCTCTGGCCCGTGCAGACCCGGCGCGTTGCCGGACGAGACAAGGTGCTCGGGCTCATAGACTGAGCCACGGTAAAGCCCCGAGGCCGACCAAATTCCGCCGCCTTGCCTTGATTAGCCTGGTGCCAAGCCGGGCGACTGCCCAATTGAGCCTTTGGAGGAGTTTTTCATGGATACCAAGGCCGCCATTATTGCCCTGCTCAGCGTCTGGGGTGTTGGCACCTGCGTGACAATCCCGGCCATGGCCGAGGATCAGTCAGCGCAGGTTGAAGACGACGCAGACAGCAATCGGCTGCTCAACCGCGTCTGGGTGCGAGAGGCCAATGACAGTGGCTTGCCCGGCGGAATGCAGATCTTCCTCGCCGATGGCACACTGGTGTCGGACAGCTGCTGGGAAACCTACCGGCTGTCCCGCTGGGAGCAGGTTTCGGACACGGCGATATCCTGGGAGGAAGACGGCGTAACGATCAATGCCGACATAGCAGCGCTCAGCGACACCGAACTGGTGCTTGCCCTCAATCTGGGCAGCGAGGTTCTCGAGCTGAAATATACGCCCGCGACGGTGCCGTTTCTCTGCCCGGACATGCCAACAGGCTGACCTGCTCTAGAGCACCACCTGTGTTCCGATCTCCACCACGCGCCCGGTCGGGATGTGGAAATATTCCGTCGCATCGCTGGCATTGCGGGCAAGCCGGGTGAACAGCCTGTCCTGCCAATAGCGCAGCAGGCCACCCTTGTTGCCCGGCTTGAGCGAACGGCGCGAGAGGAAGAAGGACGTCGACATAATATCGAACTTCCAGCCCAGCTTGCGGGCCAGCGCCAGCGCCTTGGGGATATTGGGCTCTTCCATGAAACCGAAATTGACCACGACGCGCGAGAACAGTTCGTTATAGGCGTCGATGGTCACTTTCTCATCGTCCGGCACGCGGGGCGATGTGGAGGTGCGCACAGTCAGGATGACGTTCTGTTCGTGCAGCACCTTGTAGTGCTTGAGGCTGTGCAGCAGCGCCGTGGGCGCGCCTTCAATGTCGCTGGTGAGGAAGATCGCCGTGCCGGGCACAATGGTCGGCTTTTTCTTGGCGAGATTTTCAACGAGGAATTCGAGCGGCACCTCGTCGCGACGGGTCTTTTCGGCAAGCCGGGCGCGTCCGGTCATCCAGCTTGCAATGAGCAGGGTCGCGATAACGGCGACCGCGACCGGCACCCAGCCGCCCTGCACGATCTTGGCAGAGTTGACGACGAAAAAGCCACCATCGATGACCAGAAAGACAGCACCAAAAAGCGCGATCAGGGCCGGATGCCATTTCCAGTTGCGCCACATGACGACGAGAAGCAGCGCCAGCGTCACCACCATGATGCCCGACACCGCAATGCCATAGGCATTCGACAGCGCCGACGAACTGCCGAAACTGACGACCAGGATCAGTACCATGATCATCAGGAATGAATTGATCTGGGGCATGTAGACCTGCCCGCGCTGGGAGTCGGACGTGTGCAGCACCAGCATACGCGGCAGGAGGTTCAGGGCGATGGCCTGCTGGGTGAGGCTATAGGCACCCGAAATAACCGCCTGGCTGGCAATGATCGTCGCCAGGGTGGCCAGCACGACGAAGGGGCCAAGCG
This sequence comes from Pseudomonadota bacterium, assembly GCA_023433775.1. Taxonomy (GTDB): domain Bacteria; phylum Pseudomonadota; class Alphaproteobacteria; order Rhizobiales; family Devosiaceae; genus Devosia. The sequence goes on from JAEYTY010000060.1 coordinate 25,712, forward strand.
CCCAATCGGGGTGCATTTCATAAAAGGGGCTGACGACGTTTTCCGGTCCCACCGTTAAGACGAAAGCGCCCTGCCCGAAATAGTTCAGTAGCAGGCAGGGGAAAACCAGCCCGAACCAGGCCAGCACAATCGGCTTGCGGCCAAAATGCCCCAGATCGACATAGAGTGCTTCGGCGCCTGTTACCGCCAGGAAGACGGCACCCATGACCACAAAGGCGATGCCCGAATGGGTGAGGAGAAACTGGATGCCGTTCCACGGATTGAGCGCCCAGAGGACATAGGGATTGTCGACGATATGGACCAGCCCGATCAGCCCCATGACGAGGAACCACACCACCGTGATCGGCCCGAAAACGATGGCTACCTTGGCGGTGCCAAAACGCTGGACGAAAAACACCCCGACAATGATGAGCAGCGTAATCGGCACGATCCAGCGCGTCATGTTCGGGGCAACGAGTTCGAGCCCTTCGACGGCGGAGAGAACGGAAATGGCCGGGGTGATCATCGCGTCGCCATAGAACATGGCTGCGCCGACAACGCCGAGGGCGGTGATCCACAAAGGCGGATTTTCAAAGGTCTTTCGCGCCAGGGCCATCAGCGAGAGCGTACCGCCCTCCCCGTTATTATCGGCACGGGTAACGAAGAAAACGTATTTGAGCGCCACCGTCAGCGCCAAGGCCCAGACGATCAGCGACAGCAGGCCGAGCACCTCATCACCCGTCGCCGCGCCGCCCGGACGCACCGCCATGGCCTGGCGAAAGGCGTAAATCGGGCTGGTGCCAATATCGCCATAAACGACGCCGATTGCCCCAAGAGTGAGGATCGGCAGGTTCTGTTTTGCGTGGCCGGCCTGGTCGGTCGCTACGACTCCGGCATCAGGGCCGGGGCTGTCGGTATGCGTCATGAGCTTGTGGGCTCTCGCTGTTCAAAGGCGGGCGCCGCTATACACCCGCATCCTGTCGCATACAACACATTCCGGCACGGCTTGTTCAAAGCCAATGGGGCCATTCCTCGCGGAACGGCCCCATCGGGCAGGCAAACAGGGACTTTGGAGGAATATCTTAGCCGCGAGCAGCCTTGGTGGCGTTGCCCCACCAGATCAGCTGGTCAAGCATGTCCTTGGCAGAGGGGCCGATCGCTGGCTCGAGGTCGGCCAGGGTCTTGGTGCCACCAAAGCCCGGGTGAACCGAGAAGAAATCAGCGCCGGCAATGTGAACGGCCGAACGGGTCGAAGCCATCTGCAGCTCGACACCGATGGTGCGCAGATTTTCAATGGCGCGAGCGCCGCCAACCGAACCATAGCCGATGGCGCCAAAGGCCTTCTTGTTCCATTCGACATAGGCCTGGTCGATGGCGTTCTTCAGAGCGCCGGTGATGGCACGGTTATATTCAGCGACGACGAAAATGAAGCCGTCAAATTCGGCGATCTTCTTCTGCCACTTCACGGCATTCGGGTTCTGCGACGGAGCCCAGGCGTTGGAGGCAACTTCGTCAAAGAAAGGCAGGTCGAAATCGCGGAGGTCGACCAGTTCAGCGTCGATCTCGGGGCGCTCATTGGCCTTGTCGAGGATCCACTGTGCGGGCTTGTCGCCGAAGCGCGTGGCACGCGTGGAGGAAATGATGACGCCGATTTTGAGTTTGGACATGGGAGGCTCCTTCAGTAACAAAACGTAACTGAGGCGGTATATGTTCCTGTCTGATTGGAGTCTCAAGAAGGCACGTTGCTGTCGCCCGGGGACATGAACGTGCCCCGGGCACACGGATGTAAGTATATGAAATCCAGGACTTTTGCTGCGCAATAGGGCATCGCCTCCCGCACACGGAGCAAGGTCGCGCATTCAGCAAACGGATTGTTCGCCACGGCGTTACAATCAAACTGAATTTGATCGCAGACTAATTCTGCAGCGCAGCCCGATAGCGTCGCACGGCCTCGGCAAAGCCCATCAGCAGCGCGTCGGCGGTGATTCCATGGCCGATGGAGACCTCGGCGACGCCTGGCACAGCGGCCTGAAAGGTCGGGAGATTGTCGAGGGTCAAGTCGTGGCCGGCATTGACGCCCATGCCCAGGGCCAGTGCGGCTTTGGTGGTCTCGGCCATGATAGCAAGCTGGCGCGCCGCCCCTTCGGCGTCATCAAACAGCCCACCATAAGGCCCGGTAAAAAGCTCAATCCGATCAGCGCCGGTCGCATGGGCGGCGGCCGTACCCTTCTGCCCGGCATCAGGATCGCAGAACAGGGATATGCGTCGGTTTGGCGCCTTGAGCCGCTGCACAACCGAGGTGAGGAAATTGCCCTTGCCGGTAAAATCCCAGCCATGGTCCGACGTCGCCTGCGCCGGATCATCGGGCACCAGCGTCACCTGATGCGGGTTGACCTGTTCGATCAGGGCAAAGAAATCGTCGCTCGGATACCCCTCAATATTGAATTCGGCCTCCGGGTATTCGGCCCGCAGCAGCTCGGCGAGGTCGAACACGTCGGTGCGGCGGATATGGCGTTCGTCGGGGCGCGGATGAACCGTAATCCCGCTCGCGCCAGCATCGAGCACCACACGCGCAATGCCGGTGACACTTGGCCATGGCAGATCGCGCCGGTTGCGAAGCTGGGCAACTGCATTGAGATTGACGGAAAGAAGGGTCATGGCCACGCCTGATCAGAATTGGGACAAGCCATACACCATGCACACGGCCTCGCCCAATCGTACCTTTTGATAGGAACCATCAGCGCCGCGTCTGGCACGGCGCTGAAAGGTTTGTCATGCCGTGATCAATAGCCGGCGGCGGCGTTCATCGAGCAAGGCGACAGTGACGCCGCTGGCCAGGATGAGCACCATGCCGGCAATAGCCAGCAGGTTTGGCAAGGTCTGGAACACGACGAGGCCAGAGATGACCGCCCAGATGGTGAACATGTAGTAGAATGGCGCCACGGCTCCGGTCGCGCCGGTGCGGTAGGACATGAAAATGAAGGTGTGACCGAGCGTCAGGAAGAATCCCGACCCGGCCAGCAGCCAGATATGCCGCCAAGTCGGGTTGATCCAATCCTCGACAATCAGCGTGGCAATACCGGCGCCGACCATCACCAGCACAAGGGTGCAGAACGCCACCACCAGCGACGGGATGTGGCCGGGCACCTTGCGCCCCACAAGGTCACGGCCAGCCGTGGCAAGCGCGCTGAGGAAACCGAAAACGGTAAAGACTGAGAAGCCTGAACCACCTGGTTGAGCCACCAGCAGAGCGCCGACAAAACCGAGCGCAATCAGGACCATACGAACAGGACCGATCTTGTCGCCGTAGAAGAACGACACACCGATCAGCAGCAGCATGGGCGCCACCTGCCCCAGGGCCGTGATGTCGGCAATTGGCATATTGGCCAGCGCAATGATGAAAAACAGAACCGCGATCAACTCCAGCGTATTGCGCAGGAGCACCCAGCGATCGGCCATGCCGGCCAGTTTCGGTCCGTTGCCGGTGACCAATATGAGCGGGATACACCAAAGCGTGCCCGAAATTCCGCGCATGAACAGAACCTGGATCGGCGGCAGGCCCTCGGTCGCCAGTTTCAGGAATGTGTCATTGGTAACGAACGAAAAGGTGGCGAGCACCATCAGCGCGATGCCGCGCAAATTCGATGAAACGGGTGGCATGAAAATGATCCGGGGCGAGAAAGCCAACAGCTATCTCGCCCCGACCAAACCGGTCAAGCCAGCTTACTGTTACATGCCTTCCGGACCACGGGAAATCGCAGCAAGACCTGTGCGAACGACCTCAACCAGGCCAAGCGGTGCCATCAGCGCGATAAAGCTGTCGACCTTGGCTGGCTTGCCCGTGACTTCAAAAACGAAGCTTTCCACCGAAGCATCGACGATCTGCGCGCGGAAGGCATCGGCGAGACGCAGTGTCTCGGCACGATGTTCGCCCGAACCCCGGACCTTGATCAGCGCCAGCTCGCGCTCCAGCGATGCACCTTCGGCGGTGAGGTCATGCACCTTGTGCACCGGCACCAGACGCTCAAGCTGGGTCTTGATCTGCACCAGAACTTTGGGCGTGGCGATGGCGACAACAGTGATGCGACTAAGTCGGCGCCCGTGTTCGGTCTCGCTGACAGTCAGGCTTTCGATATTGTAGCCGCGCGCCGAGAAAAGGCCGACGACGCGGGCGAGGATACCCGGCTCATTGTCGACCAGAACGGAGAGGGTGTGGCGCTCGTTCTGCTGGGTTTCAGGGGCCAGGAAATAGGCCGAACCGGTGGGCTGCAAATGTGCGTTCATTGTTCTGTCCTCCGCAACCGGCCTAAACCAGCTGGCGTCCCTTCTCGTCGATGATGTCGCCGATATTGGCCGTATCGGGCAGGATGATTTCGTTATGCGGCTTGCCCGACGGGATCATGGGCAGGCAGTTTTCGTCCTTCTCGACCAGCACGTCGAACAGCACCGGGCCGTCATAGTCGATCATCTCGGCAATGGCGGCGTCGAGCTCGGCAGGGGTGTCGCATTTGATGCCCTTGGCACCATAGGCTTCGGCCAGCTTGACGAAATCGGGCAGCGATTCCGAATAGGAATGCGCGTAACGCGAACCATGCAGCAGGTCCTGCCACTGGCGGACCATGCCCATGCGCTCATTGTTGAGAATGAAGATCTTGATGGGCAGGCGATACTGCACCGCCGTCGAAATCTCCTGCATGGTCATCTGCACCGAGGCTTCGCCGGCAATGTCGATCACCAGCGCATCGGGATGGGCCACCTGCACGCCGACCGCAGCCGGCAGGCCATAGCCCATGGTCCCGAGGCCGCCGGAGGTCATCCAGTGGTTCGGCTTGTCGAAGTGGAAATGCTGGGCCGCCCACATCTGGTGCTGGCCGACTTCGGTGGTTATGTAGACTTCCTTGCTCTGCTTTTTCGTCGCTTCATAAAGGCGCTGGATGGCGTATTGCGGCTTGATGGTGGTCTCGGAATTCTTGAAACCGAGCGAGTCCACGGCGCGCCACTTTTCGATCTGCTTCCACCATGGCGCGATGGCCTCGGTGCGCGGCTGATTGGTCTTGGTGCGCCAGATACGCACCATTTCGGCCAGCACGCGCTCGCAATCGCCGATGATGGGCACATCGACGCGCACGACCTTGTTGATCGAAGACGGATCGATATCGACATGGATCTTGCGGCTATTGGGCGAGAAGGCATCGATGCGGCCGGTGATACGGTCATCGAAGCGGGCGCCGATATTGATCATCACGTCACAATCATGCATCGCGAGATTGGCTTCGTAAGTGCCGTGCATTCCCAACATGCCCATCCACTGGGGATTGGACGCCGGGAAAGCACCCAGACCCATGAGCGTCGAGGTCACGGGGAAGCCGGTGAGTTCGGCCAGTTCGCGCAGGTGCTCGGATGCCTCGGGGCCGGCATTGATCACGCCGCCGCCCGTATAGAAAATCGGACGTTCGGCCTTGAGCATCAGGTCCACGGCGGCCTCGATGGCAACGGCATCGCCATCCATCTGCGGGCGATAGGACTGGTGGCGGAGGGTTTCGAGGTCGGGCTTGTAATATTCGCCCAGGGCGAACTGCACATCCTTGGGAATGTCGATCACCACGGGGCCGGGACGGCCTGTCGTGGCGATGTGGAAGGCCTCATGCATGATGCGCGGAAGGTCTTCGACCCGCTTCACCAGGTAATTGTATTTGGTGCAGGAGCGGGTGATGCCGACCGTGTCGCATTCCTGGAATGCGTCCGAGCCGATCAACGTGGTCGGGACCTGGGCGGTGATGCAGACCATGGGGATGGAATCCATCAGCGCATCGGTGAGACCGGTAACGGCATTGGTGGCGCCGGGGCCGGAGGTGACGAGGACCACGCCGGGCTTGCCGGTCGACCGTGCATAGCCTTCGGCCATATGCGTCGCACCCTGCTCATGACGGACCAGGATGTGCTTGACGAATTCCTGCTGGAACATGGCGTCATAGATCGGCAGGGCTGCGCCACCCGGATAGCCGAAAATATGCTCGACCCCCTGATCGGTCAGCGCCTGGATCACCATTTCGGCGCCTGTCATTCTCTCGGCCATTATAAAGCCCTTCCTCAATACTTTGCCCGCCCGGCGGGTCTCGTTCATCGTTTCCGCCTTGGTCTCCGAAAGGGAGAAAAAAGGCAATAAAAAAGGCCCCTGTCGGGACCTGTGTTCGGCGCATCAGCTATCGCGCGGGGATTTACCCCACGTTGCCGATGCGCCTGCGTACTACGAGAATAAGGGACCGCATGGGACCACTCCAAAAAATCTTGGCCGCATTGATAGGTTCATTGGTGCATCAGTGTCAAGACATGTGTCCTTGTTGCCAGATTCTGGTGCATCCACGACCCAATCCGTCATTTTTAGCTGGTACTGGCGATGCGGAATGGTAAAGCCCGCTGAGGTTTGCCCCATTGTGACAGTTTGGTGACATGATCAAGAGCGCACTCGACAAGGACTTGAAGCAGGTTTCGGGGCTGGAAAACGCAGCCCATGATCTGTCGCGGTCCCTGGCCGCCCCGGGCATTGCCCTGGTCTTTCTGCTGCTCGCCGCCATCTGGGCCAGCTTTGCCGTGGCGCAGGGTCCGACCACCTATATCGTCGTGATTGGCGCAGTTATCGCCGGCTATATGGCGCTCAATGTCGGCGCCAATGATGTCGCCAACAATATGGGCCCGGCTGTCGGTTCACGCGCGCTGACAATGGTGGGGGCGCTTGTTATCGCCGCCATTTTCGAAGCCGCAGGCGCCCTGCTGGCCGGTGGTGACGTGGTCAATACCGTTGCCCGCGACCTGCTGACGACGCCGGACATGGAGAGCAATACCTTCATCATGGTGATGATGGCCGCGCTCCTGGCATCAGCCCTGTGGGTGAACCTGGCCACGTTTATCGGGGCGCCCGTATCGACCACACATGCCGTGGTGGGCGGCGTGGTCGGCTCGGGCATCGCCTCAGCCGGATTTGCGGTGGTCAACTGGTCGGTAATCGGCGCCATCGCCGCGAGCTGGGTCATTTCCCCGGTGCTTGGCGGCATTTTTGCTGCGGCGCTGCTCACGATCATTCGCATCACCATAACCACGCGCCTCGACAAGATTTCCGCCGCGCGCGTCTGGGTGCCGGTCTTTGTTGCCGCCATGACGGGCGTATTTGCCATGTATCTGGCCACCAAAGGCCTCAGCCGCGTCTGGAAGCCGGACCTGACCACCACTCTATTGCTCGGGGCCGCCTTTGCCGCCCTTGGCTGGCTGGTCGCAATGCCCTGGGTGCGGCGCATGTCGATGCATATCGAAAATCGCAAGAAGCACGTTGCGACATTGTTCCGGCTCCCGCTGATTGTTGCCGCCGCGCTGCTCTCGTTCGCGCATGGCGCCAATGACGTCGCCAATGCCATCGGCCCGTTTGCCGCCATCGTCACCACGCTGCAAACCGGTCATAGCGAAGTCGCCAACATCACCCTGCCCTTCTGGGTGCTGGCCATCGGCGCTGCAGGCATTGCGCTTGGTCTGGCCCTGTTCGGCCCCCGGCTGATCCGCAAGGTCGGCGAGCAGATCACCAAGCTTAACGAGATCCGAGCTTATTGCGCCGCGCTCTCTGCGGCTGTGACCGTTCTGGTGGCCTCGGCATTGGGAATGCCGGTTTCATCCACCCATATCGCTGTGGGCGCCGTGTTCGGCGTTGGGTTCCTGCGCGAATACATTTCCCGGCGGGACATGGAGGGGACCGCTATTCCGGTGAATGGTCGCTTTGTCGATGCGGCCCAACTCAATGCAACGCCCGAAGAAGCCCTTGCCAATGCGCGCAAGGTGGAACGACGGCTGCTGGTGCGGCGCCAGCATGTCTACAGCATCGGCGCTGCCTGGGTGGTCACGGTGCCCGCATCGGCAATCCTATCGGGATTGCTCTATCTCGGGCTGAACCTGATTATAGGCTAGTGCCAGCCTGATGCCTGGCGTGAAGCTTGGCGGCTAGGCGCCCCATGGAGCGATCCGTGAGCAGGCGCTTTGCTTCCGACAGCGTTGCCCAATGACGCAGGCGCTGGTCCTTTTCGCGCCAGTCATCGAGTTGGGCAGTGACGCGCAGCGGGTAGAGATCCACGTCGACAAGCGTCGCGCCATCGAGGCCGATGCTTGCGCGATAGCTGCCCAGGGGCTCCTGGGCAATTTCACCGGAGACGCCGGCTTCCTCGACCGCCTCATGCGCCGCACTTTCCCAGGGCGTCATGCCGGGCTCAACCGCGCCCTTGGGAAAAATCCATTTGCCGGTGCGGCGCGAGGTGATGAGCAGAAAGGCCAGCCGCCCTTCAACAACCGCATAGGGCAGCGCACCGGCCTGTCGCAACGCCAGCGGCGTTTCAACCTGAAGGCTCCAGTTTTTAAGGAAGTCGCGCAGCATGGTCATCTCCGCCGGAACAGATCACCTGTCTCGCACAGGGGCGCGGAAAGAGTCTACTGCGACAAATGGAAAGGGCCCCGTAGGGCCCTGACACTTCAACTATTGCCGGCCAATGGCCGCCCAGAATAGCTTAGCTCAGCAGGGTCAGGTTCGTGGCCGAAACCTTGCCATCACGACCGGTTGCCAGCTCGAAGGTGACCTTGTCGCCTTCATAGAGGCCCTGCAGGCCCGAGGCCTGAACGGCGGAAATGTGCACGAACGTGTCCTTCTCGCCATTTTCGGGCGAGATGAAGCCGTAGCCCTTGGTGGTGTTGAAAAATTTCACGGTGCCCGTGATTGCAGCCATATCGAAAATCCTCGTGGTCTGGCGTGTCGCCGAAGCGACGGAAGGGTTTGTCCAAAGCCAAAATTTCCAAGGCCAGGACTTACGATTCACGAGATCAGGAGGTAGCCAAGTTTCCGGCAGGGCCGGTCGATTAGATAGCGCAAGACAAGTGGCACGTATGGCCCATTATTGGCATAGCCAAATATAAATTCAAGACTGATTGCGGGTCAAAAAAGAACACCCGGTCGGGACCGACCGGGTGTCTGGCGCCTGGGGGCGCAAGGCCGCAGGGGGCACTACGGCTCTATCTTGAAGGTCAGCCACGCGGACAGGCGTCGATAACCCGTTCGCCGCGGACGATGTAGACGCAACGATCTTCGCTGCCGCGAACCTTGCCGACGAGTTCGCCAGCGGCTGCGCCAACAACTGTGCCAACGCCGGCGCCGATTGCCGTGCCGACAAGGCTACCGCCCGAAAGAGTGGCGCCGGCAACAGCACCGCCAATGCCGCCGACGGCAGCACCCTTCTGCGTGGTGGTGCAAGCGGTCAGAGACAGAGCGACGGCGGCGATGATCAGGACTTTGTGCATGGGACCCTCCCGTTGAAACAGTCGCTCCAGAAATGCGCCAATCCGCTAATGGTTCCGAATGGGTTTGATGCTTATTCGAACGATTTTGTAGCCCCCTGCTCTCCGCCATCGCCAAACCAATGGCATTGCACTAGTGGAGAATGGCGAGCAGGAAATGACTATGAACAAGCAGACAGAACCGGCCAAACCAGGCCAAACGACAGACCAACCGGCAACGGGCTGGCGTCAGGAACTTGTGGCGACGTTTGCTCTCGCCTGGCCGCTGGTCATCGCGCAGGTGGCGCAGAATGCGCTGCAGGCCACGGACGTGCTGATGATGGGCTGGCTCGGGCCGGAAGCACTTGCCGCTGGTACGCTGGCCAGCAGCTTCATGATGCCATTGTTTCTGTTTGGTGTCGGCGTGGTTGGTGCAGTTGCGCCACTCACTGCCCAGGCACGCGGTCGGCGGGACATCAAGGCAATTCGCCGCGTCGTTCGCCAGGGATTTTGGGCCGCGATACTGCTCGCCGTGCTGCTCACCCCGGCCCTGTTGCAGATCCGCACTGTCTATGGCTGGCTCGGGCAGGACCCTGCCCTGACCGCACGTGCCGAGGAATATATCCAGATCGCAGTTTTGATGCTGTTCCCTGCCATGGGTGTCATCGTTCTGCGGTCCCTGCTTTCAACCTTTGACGCAACGCGGATCATTCTCGTCATTACGGTGGGAGGCGTCATCGTCAATGCCATTGCCAACTACCTTTTGATGTTCGGCAATTTCGGCCTGCCGCGGCTGGAGTTGCGGGGCGCCGCCATCGCCACCGTCCTGACCAATCTGTTCATGCTGGGCGTCATGCTGACCTATGTACTGCGCCATCGCCGCTTCAAGCGCTTCAACATTCTCATCCGGTTCTGGAAGCCGGACTGGTCCCGCTTCCGGGAAATCTTCCGCATCGGCACGCCAATAGGTCTCACGGTGCTGGCCGAAGTAGGTCTCTTCGCCGCCGCCGCAATCCTGATGGGCCGGTTGGGAACCGACGAATTGGCCGCCCATGCCGTTGCGCTGCAATGTGCGTCACTGGCATTCATGGTTCCGCTCGGACTGGGTATTGCTGCCACAGTACGGGTGGGCGTCGCCTATGGCCGCAGGGACCCTGAGGGTATTCGCAAGGCCGGATGGACCAGTCTGTTGCTCGGCACCGGCTTCATGGCCGTCTCCGCCCTGACATTTATCCTCTTCGGTCCTCACATCGTCGCCGTATTCCTCGATCCGGCTTTGGAGCAAAACCGCAACGCCCTGGCCTTCGCAGCAACATTTCTCGCCATTGCCGGCATTTTCCAGCTTGTCGATGGCGCACAGGTCGTCGCCGCCCATGCCCTGCGCGGGCTGAGCGACACCAAGGTGCCCATGCTTCTCGCTATTTTCGGCTATTGGTGTGTGGGACTTCCCGTCAGCTATGTGCTGGGTTTCGTGCTGGACTGGCGGGGCGTCGGGATATGGACCGGGCTGGCCGCGGGGCTGGCCTTTGTCGCGGTGGTTCTGGTGGCGCGCTTTGCGCTCCGCGACCGGCTGGGATTGCTGCGCAATATCAACGCTTAAAGCGCCGCGCCTTCCAGCCCGAGGCGCGGCCAGTCGCCCATGCGATTGCGGAACCAGGTGCGCTGGCGCTTGGCATATTGGTGGGTGGCGATGATGGAAAGGGTGATCGCCTCCTCGCGGCTCTGCACGCCATCGAGCCAATCCGATATTTCGCGAACGCCGATTGCCTTGACGGCCGGGAAAGCGGGATCCGGGTTTTGGGCCCGCAGCGCCTCGACTTCCTCCACCGCACCGCCTTCAAACATCTTGTCAAAGCGCAGGGCGATCCGCTCGCGCAGCACGTCGCGATCCGGCGCGAGGACATAGCGTTCGACGTTCCAGCCATCGAGAAGGCCGGGCCTTTGGTCCGCCTGGAAACTCGATAGCGCGCGACCTGTGGCGCGTTTGACGGCCAGGGCGCGGATGACCCGCTGCGGATCGGCGACCTTGAGACGGCGGGCGGTGTCCGGGTCTTCGGATTGCAGCAGGTTCATCCGCCCGGCTTCGTCCAGCTCTTGAATCTCTTGTTGAACTTCAAGTGTCAGAGCGGAGGAAATCTCCGGCACATCGGCGAATCCATTTGTCAGAGCATCGAAGTAAAGCCCTGTGCCACCAACAAAAATCAGCTCTCGCTCTGGATCGGTATCGGCGATGACAGCTTCGACCGCAGCGAGATACTGACCGGTCGAAAAGCGCTGTGTGATCGGCACAACGCCATAAAGACGGTGCTCGGCAAGCGCTTCATCTTCGACACTCGGACGCGCCGTGACCACCCGCAGCGTGCCGTAAACCTGCATGGCGTCAGCATTTATGATCACGCCGCCGCACTGCCGGGCGCGGGCAAGCGCCAGTGCCGACTTGCCGCTGGCAGTCGGACCCGCTATCAGGATCGCGCGCCTCTGGCTCGTCACCCTGCCCTCCCGAAAGTAGTCAAATCCATGCCGGTCCTCTGTCTGATCGCCAATCCCTCGGACTCTGAACTGGATGTTGCACTGGCCGCTTCCGTGGTGAAGCAAACCGGCGGTGAACTCAACTGGCTCAATCACGGCGTGGCCTGTGACATCATCGAGCCGACCGCGCCACAAGCCCTTGATATTGCACGCGATATAATCGGCGGCAAGGCCGTCGACGCCAATGTGGTCCCGAGCGTTGGCCGGCGCAAGCAATTGCTGGTCGCCGATATGGATTCGACCATGATCGAGCAGGAATGCATCGATGAGCTGGCCGACGCGCTGGGGCTCAAGCCGCAGGTGGCCGAAATTACCGACCGGGCCATGCGCGGGGAGCTTGATTTTGCCGCCGCGCTGGACACTCGGGTTGCGCTGCTCAAGGGGCTAGAGCGTTCTATTATCGAGCAAATTCGGCGTGAGGCGATTACGTTGGCGCCGGGTGGACGGGCTCTGGTGCAAACGATGAAGGCCTATGGCGCCTATACGTCGCTGGTTTCAGGCGGTTTCACTTTCTTTGCCGACTATTTTGCCAAGCGCATCGGCTTTGATGAGGCCATTGCCAATGTGCTGGAATTTGATGGCGACCGGCTGACCGGCACGGTCGCCAAGCCCATCGTCGACAAAAACACCAAGAAAGACAGACTGTTAGCGCTGGCCAGCGAGCGCGGCCTGACGCTGGACCAGACGATGGCGGCCGGCGATGGCGCCAATGACCTCGACATGATCGGGGTCGCCGGCTTCGGCGTGGCGCTGCACGCCAAGCCCGCCGTAGCCGCTGCGGCGGGCCTGCGGATCGATCACGGCGATCTCACTGCATTGCTCTATTTGCAGGGTTTTGCCGACGAAGATTTCGTTCGTTAGCCGCTTTCGTCTCTCCGGCATCACCCACAAACCGAAAGCGCTAGCAGACTGTTAGCGTTTGCGCGCGCCACGCGCTAAGTCGGCCCGTGAATGCAAAAAGGCCGGCGCAGTGTCCTGCGCCGGCCTCTGATTTTGCTATGCGACCCTTATTGGGCGGCGGGCGCCGGAGCGGCTTCCGCCGGTGCAACCGGTGCGACTTCGACCGGAGCCGGTGCTTCGGTACCGACGGTGGGCGCGAGTTCCGATCCATCTTCGAGCGTCATGGTCGGCGCGGTCGTTTCTTCGATGCCCAGACCATCCAGCGCCGGCTGATCCGTGCCGATCTCGATGGGAGCCGGTGGCGGGATCGGGGTGCCGAAAGTGGTGCTGGCTGCCGGAAGCTGTCCGCCCGAACCGAAGTAACGGAAGAAGGCGCTTTCAGGCGAGAGGACCATGGTCGTGCCGGTATTGGCCAGCGCGTTGCGATAGGCTTCCATCGAGCGATAGAACTCGAAGAACTCCGCATCCTGACCATAGGCAGCCGCATAGATGCGGTTGCGTTCGGCATCGCCCTGACCACGGATGATTTCCGCGTCACGGGTTGCCGCCGCGACGATTTCCACCGACTGACGTTCCGCGATAGCGCGCAGGCTCTGGGCCTGCTCCTGACCACGGGCGCGCAGGAGTGCAGCTTCAGCCAGACGTTCGGCGCGCATACGCTCGAATGTGGTGGCGGAAACTTCGGCATCGAGGTCGGTGCGCAGAATGCGGACGTCGACGATGTCGAGACCCAGTTCGGCAAGATCCGGACGGATAAGGTTCCGGGTTTCCTGCATCATCTGGGCGCGCTGGTCGGACAGGGCATCGCTGAATTCGCGAAGACCATAGACCTGGCGCAGGGCTGCATCGAGGCTGGCGCCGATACGATCTTCGGCGACCGAAAGCTGACCGGTTGCACGCTCACGGAAGAGACGGGCATCAGCGATACGGTAGGTGAGGAAGGCATCGACCTGATAGAAGGCGTTACCGGAAACCTGCACGCGCATATTGGCGATGTCGTAGCGCAGCAGGCGATCTTCCACGATCTGCACGCTGTCGACGATATCGGTCGGGACCTTGAAATAGAGACCCGGCTCGGTGCGGATATCGGTGATCTGGCCGAAGCGCATGACGATGGCCTGCTCGCGCTCGTCCACGATATAGATGGAGGAGAACAGGACGTAGAGGGCGCCGATGATGACTGCGCCGATGATGTAGAGACGATTGTTCATGATCAATTCCCCGCCGCGTTCGCATTGGCGCGGGAGCGCAATTCAGGCAGTGGCAGGTAGGGCACAACACCCGAACCGGCTTCGCCCGATTCAAGCAGCACCTTTTCCGACCCGCTGAGCACTTCTTCCATGGTCTCGAGGAACATGCGCTGACGGGTGACGTCCGGCGAATTCACATATTCAGCAAAGACCGAATTGAAGCGCTCCGCCTCACCGGTTGCTTCCTGAACCACGCGATTGCTGTAGGCGGCCGATTCTTCACGCAGGGCCGCAGCACGGCCACGCGCATCACCCAGAAGGGTATTGGCGTAGGAACGGGCTTCTTCCTGAAGGCGGGTTTCGTCCTGACGGGCGCGCTGCACTTCATTGAAGGCATCGATAACTTCAGCCGGCGGGCCGGCATTTTCGATGAGCACCTGGCTGACATTCACGCCAAGGCCATAGCTGGCCAGCGTGGACTGCGTGATGGTGAGAACTTCCTGCTGAATGCCGGCACGGTCATCGGAATAGATGTCCTGAGCCGGACGGCGGCCAACCACTTCACGCATGGCGCTTTCGGCAGCATTGCGAACCATGGATTCCTGGTCGCGCACATTGAAGAGATAGGAGACCGGGTCGTTGATGGCCCAGAAAACCGAGAACTGGACGCTGACGATGTTCTGGTCGCCCGAAAGCATCAAGCCGTCATTGCCGCCCTGATTGCGCGTCGAGGTCGCATTTGCAGCCGCAGCGCCGATCTGGGTCTGGTTCACAGTGGTGGTTGCACGCTCAACGGTTTCGATCGGCCAGAGCATGAAATGAAGGCCTGGACCGGCGAGTTCGGGCTTGGGCTTACCGAAGCGAAGCTCGACGCCGACTTCCTGCGGATTGATCGTATAGACCGAATTGACGCCCCAGAAGGCGACAAGCGCAACAACGGCGCCGACGATGAGCCAGCGGCCACCGGGCAATCCACCATTGAACTGATCGCGTCCGCGATTGAGGATGTCCTCAAGATTGGGAGTATTCCCGCCGCCGCTCGGTCGGCGCGGACCGCCGCCACCAGGCGCCTGTCCCCAGGGCCCGCCTGTATTGCGGCCACCCCCGCCTCCATTATTCTCCCAAGGCATCGCATTCCTTTCGGTGTCTGAGAAAAATCGTTGCTGCCATATATAGGCAAGCAAGGCGCGCGATCAATGCGCGGAGCCGTGAACGCGATCGTAGACCTTGATGCGATAGCTCACCGGGTCTTTTTCGGACGGCGTGACCGTGGGTTCGTCGGTGACAACCCAGTCTGCCGGGTCAATTGGCGGGAAACGCACATCGCCCGCCGGCTCCAGATCGACATGAGAGATGTAGAGCCGGTCAGCGCGCGGCAGCACCTGCGCGTAAATGTCGCCGCCGCCAATGACCATGACTTCATCCACACCGCTGGCCTCAGCCATCACCCGACCCACAGCCAGCGCATCATCGAGACTGTGACAGACCGTAACGCCCTGCGGCGCGTAATCTTTCTGCCGCGTCACCACGATATGCGGGCGCCCGGGCAGCGGCGCCGGAAACGTCTCGAACTGCTTGCGGCCCATGACCATGGGCTTGCCCATGGTGGCGCGCTTGAACCAGGCAAAGTCGGAAGGGATGCGCCAGGGGATGTCCTGGTCGGCACCAATGACATTGTTGCGGGCAACGGCGGCGATGAGGGCGATGCGGGTCATGGGGGACGGTTTAGCGGGAATGGGGGAGGAAGGTAAGCGGGAGATGCGATGGGTCGCTTGGGGCAGGGATACGCTAGAAGACGTTTTTCTCGGAAGCTCACAAGGCACCGCTGCCAACCTCCTACTGGAAGCGAAAGCATATTTCGACCCACCCGGGTGAACGGTGGGACAGGCTCCAGTACGTCCTATGAGTTTACCCGATTGTCCTGATCCAGTTCGTCCTGATTACCATATGTCCTTATTTGGGCGATCTATGATGCACCCGCCCCCACGAACCTATGTTCACGTGCCGGGCGAACATAGGTTCAGGTGGGGGCGAATTAAGGTACACCCCGCGCACCCTTGAAACTCCCGAAAACCAAGGCAATATGTCAATCAAGAAATCCAACTCGAGGTGTCAT